>DASUFY010000052.1:0-63970 GCA_036274315.1 Planctomycetota bacterium
CCTGCCGGCGCCAGCACCGTGTAGCCGACCACGCTCACGGTGACCGCCAGCGTGCGCAGGGCTCGCCGCAGCGCGGCAACGGGGCCGCGGCCGCCCGCCGGCGAGGCGGCGTTCATGCACGCTCCTCGACCCCGGCCGCGACGAGAGCCCGTTCGAGGTCGGCTGCGGTGGCCGCCGCGAACGGCTCTTCGTCGACGTAGCACCACCGGCCCCAGACCTCCGCCGCGCCGAGCGCGTACGGGAAGTGCGGCGTCGGTGTCTCGACCCGGCGCGGGAACAGCCACGCCGTCCGGTCCTGCACGACGACGTTCCATGCGGCCGTCAGGCGCGCCTCGGCCAGCAGCAGCAGCGCCGCGGCGCGGTCGCGGGCGCCGCCGCGCACGCCGACGAGGCAGAACGGTACGTCCTTGCGGACCAGTTCGACGCCCGGCGGCACGTCGATCAGGTCCGCGGCCCGGTCGAGCTCGCGCAGTGCGTCGAGGAACGGCAGGCGCTCGGGCAGCAGATGGGCATGGGCGCGCGCGATCGTCGCCGCCGCGCCGACGTTGTTGAGCAGCGCGGTGCCGCCGCTCGCGGCGGCCCATTCGCCGATCGCCGTCCACATGTTCGCGTCGGGATCGCGCAGCGGCTGCTCGGGCCAGAGCAGGCGCTGCGCGTGCGCGAACGGGTAGCGATTGGGCGTCAACGCGAGCCCGCCGCCGCGCCAGAAGGCCTCGTCGCGCACGATGCGGGCAGCGGCGCTGCGCCGGAAAGCGGGGCGATCGTTGGTCGCGCGACCCTGCCGGGTCCCGCGGCCCGGCACGAGCACCAGCGTCGCCGGCGCGCCGAACACGCTGAGCTCGCGCCGGGCCGTTGGTGCGAAGGGCACCAGGCTCGCGTGGGGTTCGAGGGGCGGACAGGTCATCGGCGGGATGGCGATGTTGCGGCCTGCCGGCGCCGCGCACAATCGCGACCTGCCCTCGCACGCCGGCGCCGGATCGGCCCCTGTTCGCGCCAGCAAGACCTTTGCTCCGTCGTGGACCTGCCGTTACCGTTCGCCGCAGGCCGGGATCCGCCCCCGGCCGTTCGATCCTCTGCGATTCCGACAGGCCCCACTTTGCGCATCGTCTTCTTCGGCAGCAGTGACTTTGCCATTCCGTCGCTGAAGGCCCTCAAATCGGGTGGATTCTCGCCCGCGCTCGTCGTGACCAAGCCCGATGCGCCGCGCGGTCGCGGTCGCAAGATCTACGACAGCGAAGTGAAGCTAGCCGCCGCGGAGCTCGGTCTGCCGTTCTCCCAGCCCAGCGATCCGCATGGGCCGGAGTTCCTCGCCGAACTGAAGAGGGTCGGGTTCGATCTCGGCGTGGTCGTCAGCTACGGCGTCATCCTGCGGCCCGAACTGCTCGCGATGCCTGGCAAGGGCCTCATCAACGCCCACGCCTCGTTGCTGCCCCTGTACCGCGGCGCGGCGCCCATCCAGCGCGCGATGCGCGAGGGCCAGACGCAGACCGGAGTGACGATCATGCGCATCGTCGAAGAACTCGACGCCGGCGACATGCTGCTGCAGAAGGTCACGCCGATCGACCCGCGCGAGAACAGCGGTGCGCTGCGCGAGCGACTCGCCGAGCTGTCGGGCGAGGCCCTGATCGAGGCGCTGAAGCTCATCGAAAGCGGCAAGGCGACCTACAAGCCGCAGGATCACGGCAAGGCCACCTACGCCGCCAAGGTCGAGAAGGAGCACGGCCTCATCGACTGGAAGCTGCCGGCCGTGCAGGTCGATCTGCTCGTGCGCGCCATGACCCCCAAGCCCGGTGCGCAGACGCGGTTGGGCAACAAGCGGTTCATCGTCATGGAGGGCAGCGTCGAACAGGACCTCTATGGCATGGGCATCCCCGGGGCGCTGCAGTCGTCGGGTGAAGAAGGCATCCGCGTCTGCACGGGCAAGGACCTCTACCGCATCACGCGCATCAAGCCGGACAACGGGCGCAACATGACTGCCGGTGAGTTCGTGCGCGGCCACCACATCGCGCCCGATGCGCGGTTCGGCTAGCCCGCGGCGCGGCCGACGGCCATGGTGACCGCCCGCGCGGCGGCGTTGCACGCGCTCGTCGCGCTCGATCGCGGTCGCAGCGACCGCCTTCGCGCGGTGCTCGACGAGGTGCCGCTGGCGCCTCGCGAACGATCGTTGGCCAACGAGCTGGCGCACGGCGTGCTGCGCCGCGAACGCCTGCTCGACTTCGTGCTCGATGGACTCGCGCACCGCGGTCTGCCGAAGGACCCGCGGCTGCGCGCGGCGCTGCGGCTCGGCGCCTACCAGGTGTTGTTCGTCGCCGGCGTGCCAGCCCACGCCGCCGTGCACGAGACGGTCGCGCTCGTGCGCAACAACAAGGGTTTCGCCAACGCGCTGCTGCGGCGCCTGGCAGAGCGTGTGCAGCCCCGCGCCGCCGACCCGGCGGCGCCGACGACCGAGCTCGTGTTGCGCGCGGACCGCTCGCTGGAGCTGCCGAAGCCCCTGCCGGCCGACGACGTCGAACGACTCGCGATCGTGCACTCGCTGCCGGGCTCCTTGCTGCAGCGTTGGCGCCAGCGCTTCACGGGCGACGAACTGCGGCAGATCGCCGAGGCCGCCAGCGCGGTGCCCGGCGTGTTCCTGCGCGTGTCCGCCGGGCGCGACCGCGAGGCGCTGCGTGCCGCTCTCGGCGCGGCCGGCGTGGCGTGCGAACCGGTGGACCACCCGCGCCTGCTGCGTTGGGTGGGTGGCAGCTCGCCGTTCGCGAGCGCGGCCTTCCGCGGCGGGCAGTTCGTGGTCCAGGACCCGACCGCGCTCGCGGCGGCCGAAGCCGTGCCATGCGGAGCGGGCAGCACCGTGGTCGACCTCTGTGCGGCGCCGGGTACCAAGACGACCCTGATCGCCGAACGCGTGCGGCCCGGCGGCCGCGTGTTCGCCTTCGATCCCGACCCGGCGCGCCGGGCCCGCATCGCCGAGAACGTCGCGCGGCTCGGCCTCGAGGACCCGGTGTGCATCGTCGACGACTTCGGCGCGCTGCCGCTCGCCGACGCGGTGCTCGCCGACGTGCCGTGTTCGAACACCGGCGTGCTCGGACGGCGCGTCGAGGTGCGCCGCCGCCTCGCGACCACCACGTTCACGTCGCTGGCCGCACTGCAGCGCGAGCTGCTGGCCCGCGCGATCGAGCTGACCCGGCCCGGCGGCGCCGTCGTCTACTCGACGTGTTCGATCGATCGCGAGGAGAACGAAGAGGTCGTGGCGGCAGTGTCCGCGTCCCTTTGCGCCGTGGAGCACACGCGGCTGACGCTGCCGCTGGCGGGCGCGCACGACGGCGGCTTCGTCGCGGTCCTGCGCCGGCGCGCCCCGTAGGGCCTGGGGGTCGCCCCTACCGACCGCGGCGCTGGCCGGATAGAACGTCACGCCCTCATGGCTTCCCGCACCCCCTCGCGCGGCCGCAGCGGCGGCCGCAGCACCCAGTCGTCCTCCAGCTCCCAGCCGCTGATCTTCGGCGGCATCGGCCTCGTCGTGGTCGTAGCGCTCGTCGTGATGATGAACCGCAAGGGCGCGGACGCGGGCACGACCCCGGGCGCGAACACGCCGGCCGCCGCCAAACCCGCGGCGGCAGCGCCGCTCGCCGCGGCGAAGACGGGCAAGAACCCGACCCGCCCTGCCCCCACGCTGACGGCCGAGATGCTCGAGCAGGTCCGGTCGAGCCGCAAGGTCGCCGAGGGGCTCTACAACGAGGGCGTCACGGCGCGCACCGCGGGCGACAACGCGACCGCCCGCGACAAGCAGACCCAGGCCAAGGCCGCGCTCGAGAAGCTGGAGTCGATGCTCGAGGCGCCGCTGCGGTGGCAGGAGGAGGCGCAGCTCGGTGGTTGGGCGCAACCGGCCGAGTACGTGAGCCTCGAGAAGGAGTACGGCGCCGTGATGAACCTGACCAACCGGATCCGCAAGGGCGGCGGCACGTAGCCCGCGGCGATGCTGCTCGGCTACCACACCAACAGCCTGCAGAACCACCGCCTCGACGACGCGCTGTCGCTGCTGGCGGCCAACGGCTATCGGGCCGTGGCGATCACGCCGGACACGTGCCACCTCGATCCCGACCGGACCACCGACGCCGACCTCGACGCGCTCGGCCAGCGGTTGCGCGACCTCGGCCTGCTGCCCGTCATGGAGACCGGCGCGCGGTTCCTGCTCGACCCGATGCACAAGCACGAGCCGACGCTGATGACGCGCGACCCGGCGGCGCGGCAACGGCGCCTCGAGTTCTACGCGCGCACCGCCGCGATGGGACGCCGGCTCGGCGCGCGCGTCGTCTCGTTCTGGGCCGGCATCGACCACGGTCCGGCCGCCGACCGGCAGGAATGGCTGCTCGACGGCATCCGCCAGACCTGTGCGCGCATCCGCGCCGAGGGCCTCGAGCCGGCGCTCGAGCCCGAACCCGGCATGGCGGTCGAGACCGTCGCCGACTGGCATGGCGTGCGCACCGCGCTCGGCGCGGCGGCGCCTCGGCTCACGCTCGACATCGGCCACCTTTACGCCGTATGGGAAGGCGACCCGGCGGCCATCGTTTCCTCGGTCGCCGCGCACCTGGCCCAGGTCCATCTCGAAGACATGGTCATGGGCGAGCACGAACACCGCCTGCCGGGCACCGGCCAGGTCGACTTCGCCGGGGTGCTAAGCGCTCTTCGAACAGGCGGTTACGCTGGGCCGGTCTGCTTCGAGCTGTCGCGCTCGAGCCACTGCGCGCCGACGGCGGTCCGGCTGTGTCGCGAGTTGTGGAAAGACTGTTCGGGCGATGCCCGCCGTTGACCGGCACCCCTCGTCCCGTACTGTTCCGGACTTCCGCCCAGCCGGGGCGCCTGCGGGGCGCCCAGACCTCCACTTCGTTTCCATGAGACTCTGCCCCTCGGTCGAAGGCTCCGCCCCCCCGCTGATCACCCACCGGATCGGGGTCGAGGTCTGCCTGGCTCGGCAGGCGACGTTCTTCCACAAGTGCCACCGCTGCATCTACCGCGGCCAGCCGGCAGGCTGGGAACCCGACGAGGCGCCGCTGGCGATGCTCAACATCCACGCCGCCGAGGAGCCGGGACGGCCGGTCAAGCTCGTCGAGATCCCGCGCGCGGACGAGGCCGGAGCCGAACCCGCGCCGGAAGTGGCGCCGGCGCCCGCGAAGCGCCGCCCGAAGGCGCCCGGCCGTTCGGCGGCCAAGGGCGTCAAGGCCTCGGCTCCGACCAGGTGAGCCCGGCGGCGGGCCGGCTCAGGAGCCGGTGGAGCCCGACTTGAAGCCGTCGAGCAGCTTGCGCAGCGCGATTTCGGCCTGGTTGAAGTTCGCGACGAGCTCGGTTGCCAGCCGACGCGAGTCCTCGAGCTTCTTGTTGCGGGTCGCGATCTGCATCTGCTCGCAGGTCTCCTGCAGGAGCCGGGCGCCAAGGTTGCCCGAAGAACCCTTCAGCGAGTGGGCGGCGCGCTCCATCTTGTCGAAGTCGCCGGCGGCCAGACCCTCGCTGACGGCCTGCACCTTGCAAGGTCCGTCGTCGAGGAACATCTGGATCAGGTCGAGCAGCAACTCCGGGTCGCCGTCGTCCGAGAACGAGAGCAACTCCTCCACCACGCTCATGTCCAGGATCTGATCCATGTTCCTCCGTCGCGAAGGCTGGATCGGGTGGATCGGACCAGGGACTTGACGTCAGGGTGCCGCGGCAGCGCGAACCTGGTCGTCCGTGAGCAGGCGCTTGCTCGACTTGCCCACGGCAAGGACGCGTTGCACGCGTTCTTCGGTGGGTTCGATTCCGAGACGTTCCAGGACGAACGCCGCGTTCGACTTGCCCGCCATCGGCCCCACGGCGATGCGCTGCTCGAGGCCGACGACGTGCGCGGGCACGCCGGAATAGACCGAATCGGCCAATTCGACGTCGCCCTTCCTGAACGCCTTGATGACCGCGGCCGCGTGCACGCCGGTGCCGGTCTCGAAGGCGTCCGTGCCGAGCACGGGGTAGTTGTGCGGGATCTCGACGCCCAATGCCCTGGCCGCGGCCGCCGCGTACTCGGGCAGCGTCCGCAGGTCGTTGTCGATCCAGCCCTGCAGGCGGCAGTTGACGAGCAGCAGGTCCATCGGCGCGTTGCCGGCGCGTTCGCCGACCCCGAGCGCGCTGCCGTGGATGCGGTCGGCGCCGGCCTCGATCGCGGCCAGGCAGTTGGCGATGCCGAGGTCGCGGTCGCGGTGGCCGTGCCAGTCGACGCCGAGGCTCTTGTCGTGGCGATCGGCGAGCTCGCGCACGAACCGAACGACGGCGCGCGTGCCCTGCGGCGTGGCGTGCCCGACCGTGTCGCAGACGCACAGCCGTCGCGCCCCGAGCTCGATCGCGGCGCTGTAGAGCGCGGTGATGGTCTCGGGCCGGGCCCGGGTCGTGTCCTCGGTCACGTACATGACCGGCAGGTCGTGCTTCTGCGCGAAGGTCAGCGCCTCGCGCGTGTGCTGCAGCATGCGTTCGAGCGTCCAGTCCTCGGCGTACTGGCGGATGTAGCTGCTGCCGATGAATGCGCACACCTCGATCGGCATGCCGGCCCTCTGCGTCATGTCGACGACGGGCTCGATGTCGCTCACGACCGTGCGGCACGCGACGTTGGCGCCGATGCGCAGGCGGCGGTCCACGATGTGCCGCGCCAGCTCGAGGATCTCCTCGCGCGGGCGGCCGCCGGCGCCGGGCAGACCGAGGTTGGCGGTGTGGATGCCGAGCCGGTCCATGCGCTCGACGAGGTCCTTCTTGAGCTCCAACGGCGGGTCGCAGACGGCCGGGGACTGCAGCCCGTCGCGCAGGGTCTCGTCGTCGAACTGCAGCGGGCGGGAGGGTCGGAACGAGCCCTGGTTCCAGTCGTGGATGAGGTCCGCGATGCGCGTCATGCGGTCATAGTATGCCGCCGATCGCGGGCGTCGAAGATGAGAACACCAGCTTCTCGCGCGGCGCCGCACGCTGCATGATCGGGGCGTGATCGTGATGAAGTTCGGTGGCACCTCGGTCGGCGACGCGCAGTCGATCCGCCAGGTCGTGCAGGTCGTGCAGGAACACCTCGCCCAGCGCCCCGTCGTCGTCGTCTCGGCCCACGCCGGCGTCACGGATGCACTGCTCGACGTCGCGCGGCGCGCGCCGACCGGCGACGCCGACACCAGCGCCGTGGCCGCGCGCCATCGCCGGATCCTGCGCGACCTGGACCTGCCCGAGGACCTGCTCGATGCGCTGCTCGGCGAACTCCAGGATCTGGCCCGCGGACTGCGCCTCGTCGGCAGCGCCAGCGCGCAGGCCCAGGACCTGCTCGCCAGCTTCGGCGAACGCTGCAGCGCGCGCGTGGTCGCGGCGGCGCTGCGGCAGGCCGGTGTGCCGTCGACTGCCGTCGATGCGTTCACGGCCGGACTGCGCACCGACAGTTCGTTCGGCCGCGCCCGGCCGCTGCCCGACGACGGCCGCATCGCCGCCCACATCGCCAACGTCGAGGGCGTGCCGGTCGTGACCGGGTTCATCGCCGCCGACGAACAGGGCCGCATCACGACGTTGGGCCGCAACGGCAGCGACTACTCGGCGGCGCTGTTCGGCGTCGCGCTCGCGGCGGCGGAGATCCAGATCTGGAAGAGCGTCGATGGCGTGCGCACGGCGGACCCACGGCTCGTGCCGGCCGCGCTGCCGATCCGCGACATGAGCTTCGACGAAGCGTGCGAGCTGGCGTCGTTCGGCAGTCAGGTGCTGCATCCGGCGGCGATGGTGCCCGCGATGCAGCGCGGCATTCCGCTGCGCGTGCGCAACACGCTCGATCCCGCGGCGCCCGGGACCACGATCGAGGCGGACGCGGTGTCGGGCCGGCCGGCCGTGCGCGCGATCTCGCATCGTCCGGACGTCGCGCTCGCGAGCGTGACGTCGCAGCGGTTCCTGCCGCAGCACGTGTTCCTGGCGCGCGTCTTCGCCGAACTCGCCGAGCTGCACTGCGACGTCGGGCCGGTCGCGGTCTCGGAAGCCTGTGTCACGTTCGCCATCCACGGCGCAGCGGCGCCGGCGGCAGCGCTTGCGCTGGCCGCGCTCGGTGAGGTCGCCGTGATCGAGGGCCAGGCCGTCGTCGGCGTGGTCGGTGCGCCCGGTGCGATCGAAGCGCGCGTCGCCGGCGACGTGCTGTCGACGTTGGCGGCCGCCGGCATCGTCGTGCGGTGTGCGAGTCAGGGTGCGCGCGGCAGCACGATCGCGTTCGTCGTCGCCGGCAGCGACCTCGCCGCCGCGGTGGCCCTGCTGCACGAACGGTTCTTCCGAGCCTGAAGTGCGATGCCCGACCTGCGAATCTCCCTGCCGTTGTTGTGCGATGCACTGGCCACTGCCGTGGTCGCGGTGCTGACCGTGCAGGCCCTGCGGCATTGGGTCGGCGATCGGTACCTCGTGCCCTCGGGCAGCATGCAGCCGCTGCTGTACGGCGATCCGCGCCACGGGGACATCGTCTTCGTCGACAAGCTGGCGACGGCCGGCGCGCGCCGGCGCCACGATCTCGTCGTCGTGTCGAACCCCAGCGAGCCCGGCCAGCAGCTCGTCAAGCGCATCGCCGCCAGCGGCGACGACAAGGAGGCGTGCTGGATCAACATCGACGACAGCGGCGACATCTGGCTCGGCAGCGACGCGCAGCACATGAGCAAGGAGACGAAGGACCCGCTCGAGGCGCGCACCATGCGCGTGCCGTGGGCGCAGTGGCGGCCCGGCACCTCGGCGCCGCTGCTCGATCTGTCGGCCCTGCGCGACCGCGCGGGCGCGGCGACGCTGCCGCCGATCGAGGTGAGCGCGGCGACGGCCCGCGGCCTGTTCACCGACGACGCGCGCCAGGCCCGGCGCCGCGAGCCCGGTGGCCGCGTGCTCCCGAACGGCTTCCTCGGCCCGGCCAAGGCGGTCGACGCGTGCTACGTCGATGTCACCGGTGCGCGAGGTCGCACGGGCGAGGACGTCGGCGTCAAGGACGTCGGCATGGACCTCGAGCTGGACGGGGCCACCAACGACCTGCTGTGCTCGATCGACGCCCGCCACGAGGTGCTGACGTTCCACTGGCGCCCATCGACGGGCTGCGTCGACTTGTGGCGCAACGGCGAGGACGCGGAGCGCGCCGACCTGCCGCCGTTCCCGGCCGGCGTGCGCCGCATCGAGTTCGGCCTGCTCGACGATCGGGCGTTCTTCATCGTCGACGGGCGGCGCGATGCGATGTTCCTCGTCGCGCGCAGCAGCCGATGGAACGAAAGCGAGCCGGGCGCGCCGCGTTCGTACGTGCACGTCGCGGTGCTCGACCAGGAGCCCATGCCCATCCGCGGCGTCCGGGTCTTCCACGACGTCTTCGCGTACCGCGAGCACACGCCGGGCCTGCCCGACCAGCCCGGCGCATGGCCGCGTCCCGTCGAGCCGGGCACGTGGTTCCTGCTCGGCGACAGCGCGTTCGACAGCCGCGACAGCCGCCAGTTCGGCGCGATCGCACAGTCGTCGTTCCTGGGGCGGCCCTGGTTCGTCGTCGGACCCTGGCCACGCTGCCGATGGTTGGCTCCGTGACCGAACACGAGGAACTGCCCGAACCCGACGCCGGCAGCACGCTGCTGGCCGCCGGCCTCATGTACGCGGTCGTGGCGGCGATCGCGCTGCTGTGGCTGTGGTGGCGCGATCGGCTCGACGCGCTGCCCGAGGCTGCGGTCGGCCGGCACGGTCCGTGGGCGGCTTCGGGCGTCGGCCTCGCGGTGGGTTGCCTCGGCGCGGTCGGGCTCGCGCTCCTGGCCCGCCGGCTGCGGGCGCTGCAGCACTACGAGACGCTCGCGCAGCACGCGCTCGGTCGCATGGGCGACGGATCGACGCTCGCGCTCGTGCTCGTCGGGGCGGTCGCCGAGGAGATCTTCTTCCGTCTGGCCGTTCAAGACGCCCTGGGCCTGCCCGGATCGGTTGCCCTGTACGTCTTGTTGTATAGCAGCGTGGCCGGTCTGTGGTTGATTCCGTTCGCGCTGCTGCACGCGTTGGCGCTCGGTTCGATCGTGCAGCAGGGTTTTGGCCTGCTCGGCTCGACGACCGCCCACTCCATCCTGAACTACCTGAGTCTGCGGAGGATCCTGTGCCAATCAAGTTCATCGGACTGCTGATCATCGCGCCGCTGGCCGTGGCGCAGGCGCCGCCGACGCCGCGGGCCGGGCCCGAGCCGATGCTGCTGCCCCAGGCCGTCGTGCTGCCGCGCGGCGACCGCGCGATCGCGATCGACGGCTCGCTGATCGATTGGCCCGAGCTGCCGGCCATCCGGCTCGACGACAAGCGCCAGCTGTCGGGCACGTTCATGAACGCCTGGCATGGGCAAGCCGACCTCAGTGCGGTCGCCTTCATGATGTGGGACCCCGAGGCGCTCTACTTCGCGTGCGCGGTCAAGGACGAATGGCACCGTGCGCTCGATGCGAGCACGCTGGCGCTCACCGAGGTGCCGGCCGCCGACTCCGTCGTGCTGACCTTCGACCCGGAACGCAACACGCGCGCGCTGGGCAACGATCCGGGCCGGCGCGAGGACCGCGAGTTCTGGCTCGCCGACGAGGTCGGGCGGCACGTCGTGCAGTGGGACCGCCTGCGCGGGACCGCGCGCGTGCTCGAGGGCGACGGCTCGCGCCTCGTCGTGCTGCACGACAAGGAACAGGGCATCACGACCTACGAGGCGCGCATCCCGATGGCCGAGATCCTGCCCGCCGGCCACAAGCCGACCGTCGGACTCGTGATCGACATGCAGATCGTGGTCAACGACTTCGACGAGACCACCGACAGCATGCCCCAGACGCGCATCGGCTGGACGTTCGGCTGCAGTCCGATCATCGACCCGGGCCTGCTCGGCAGCATCATGCTCGTCGGCGACGCTGCGGCCCTGCACGGCGCCGTGCCGGAGTTCCCGCCCAAACCGGGAGTCGCCGAGCCACCGGCGCCGCCGTCCGAGTACTGGCAGCAGCTGACGACCGACCTGGTGCAGCATCCGCCGGCCGTGTACGACGGATCGGCGACGCCCGAGGAGGCGGGCGGCCTCCAGCGCCTGGCGGTGCTCGAACGCATCGAGCAGCACACCGACCGGTTCCCGCGCGTCGACTACATCGAGTTCCTCTACCGCGTCCACCGCCGCATGCTGCGGGAGGTGGCGGGCATCAGCGCCCGCGGTCTGCCGTCCTGGTGGCACCAGCGCCTCGAGACCCTGTCCAAGAAGGCCGAGGACCAGGTGCCGAAGGCGACCGTGCGCGTGTTCCGCCTGCCGATGGGCGGTTGGCTGTTCCGGTCGCCGGTCGGCAACTTCATGGTCGACCCCGTCGGCGCCGACCTCGCCGATTGGCTGTGGGGTGGCGCGGACTTCTGCATCCTGACCGAACCGCTCGACATGGCGCGTCGCAACGACCAGTTGCTCGTGCGCATGCTGTCGGCCACGCCGCCGCACCCGGTGCTCAACCACATCGCGTTCCACCTGCCCGCGATCGCAATGAACGCGATGCCGCTCGTGGAACAGGGCAAGTCCTATGGTCAGGAGGGTGGTGTCAGGATCCACGCGCTCGGCAGCAAACGCGAAGACGGCTCGGTGACGTGGAGCTGCAGCTATCGCGTCGAACTACCGGGCGGACCGACGATCCTGTTCGTGGGAATGAACCTGCGCGCCGCCGAGGTTCCCGAGGCAGACATAGACCTGCTGATCCTGTCGTCGCGCAATGCGGAGGCGTTGGAGATCGTGCGCAAGGCGAAGCCGCGCCTGGTGCTCTTCGACGACGCGTTCGTCTGCCAATCGCGCCCTGGCGTGCGCCGCGTCGACCTGCATGACATACACGCGCTGCAGAGGGCGTTGAGCCCGCAGCGATCTGTCGTCCTCGCACCCGGCGAATCCTGGGACGTCACCAAGGAACATTGACCCGTCGCGCCTGGCTGGATTTTGCACACTGGGATCTTGCGATTGGCTATGTCCGCAACGAGACTAGCCGCCCAGTGATGTTTGGCCGCGCGAGCGGCCGTTCGACCAAGACCCCAGGTATCCAGATGGCAGCCAAGAAGACGAATCCGGCGATGGACTTCATCGTCAGCAGTTTGAAGAGCAATCGACACGCGAAATACAAGGACATCGCCGAGGCCGCAGCGAAGAAGAAGTTGAAGATCTACCCGATCATGTTCGGGCGCGCGCAGGCATTGCTCGGGATCGTCAAGTCCTCACCACGTGGACAGGGCAAGGCGGCGCGCGCCAAGCGCACCGCTGCGGCCGGCGGCACGAAGCGCGGCCCCGGTCGCCCCCGCAAGGTGCCCCAGTCGAGCGGTTTCGACGGCACGATCGAGGGCATCGTCGCCGCCGTGAAGAGCAGTGAGCAGGCCAAGGCGCGCTACCGCGGCGCGCTCGAGCGCATCCAGTCGATCCTCGCCGACGTGCTGGCCTAGCAGGCGGCGCTCGCGAGCAGTCGCGCCCAGGCCGGTCGATAGACCGAGCTCTGCAGATGCGCCGTGTGCTCGAGGAAGCGTTGCATCAGCCGCGCGCAGTGCGGGCCGATGCTCCCGTCGTGCAGGGCCCGCCCATCGAGGTGGGTCACCGGCGAGATGTCGCGCAGCGAACTGGACAGGAACAGTTCGTCCGCCGCGTGCAGTGCAACCGCGTCGAGGTCGCGCTCGGCGACCCGTTCGCCGCAGCGGGGCAGGAAGTCGAGCAGCAGCGCGCGCGTCACGCCGGCCAGGATGCCCGACGCCAACGGCGGCGTGACCCATTCGCCCCGCACCCGCGCGAAGACGTTCGCCGTGGACGCTTCGGTGACGAAACCGGCGTGGTTCAACATGACGCAATCCGTCGCCCCGCGCGCCTTGGCCTCGGCGAGGCCGAGCACGTTGTTGAGGTAGTTGCCGCTCTTGGTGGCCGGGTCGAGGGCGCGGCGATCGTTGCGCAGTCGATCGACGAGCCAGAGGCGCGCGGGCCTGCCGGTCATGGCCGGCAACGGCCGCACGATGAGCACCCAGCGCGGTGGGCCCGGCGCGTACGCGAGGTCGATGTTGGGGGCCTCGCCGGTGCCGCGCGTGACGATCAGCCGCACGTAGCTGTCGCCGTGCGCCGCCGCCGCCAGGGTGGCCGCCACGCGGCGCGCGACCGTGGCCTCGTCGAGGTCGAGCTCGAGCAGCACCGACGCCGCCGAGGCCCGGAGGCGCGCGAAGTGCTCGGGCCAGGCGAACGGCACTTCGCCGGCGGTCTTCACGACTTCGTAGCAGGAATCGCCGAACAGGAACCCCCGATCGAGCACGGGGATGCGCGCATCCGCCTCGGGCACGATGCGACCGTCGACATTGCACAGATTGGCCATGGCTCGGCGGATGGTAAGCTCGCGGACCTACATGTGCGGCTTCATATCGATCTACGGTCCTCCCGAGTCCGACGCCATCCACGACGTGCTGACCGGGCTCCTGGCCATCCAACACCGCGGACAGGACGCGGCGGGTGTCGTCACGTTCGGTGATCGCTTCCAGGCCAAGAAGGGCCTCGGGCTGGTCCGCGAGGTCTTCCAGGAGAAGCACATGCACCGCCTGCGCGGCCACCTCGCCGTCGGCCACGTGCGCTATCCGACCGTGGGGCTCGGCGAGGACACCGACGTGCAACCGTTCTGGCTCGACTACCCGGTCGGGGTCGCGATGGCACACAACGGCAACGTCACGAACTTCCACGAACTCAAGCGCACCTACTTCGGCGACCGCAACATCCACCTCGGCAGCAACTGCGACCTCGAGGTCGTGCTCTACGTGTTCGCCGACGCGCTCATGCGGCGGCTCGCCGGCCCGGTGCAGGTCGAGGACGTGACGGTCGCCGTGCAGGAGGTCTTCGACCGGGTCAAGGGTGCCTACTCCGTGGTCGGCATCACGAGCGAAGGCATGTATGCGTTCCGCGACCCGTACGGCATCAAGCCGATCATCTTCGGCAAGAAGGAGACGCCGCAGGGCACGCACTACGCCGTCGCCAGCGAGTCGGTCGTGCTCGACGTGGCCGGCTACCAGGTCGTGCGCGACCTGAAGGCCGGCGAGCTGCTGTGGATCGGCGGCGACCGCGTGCCGCACTTCGTGCAGGTCGGCAAGAAGCCGCACCGGCCGTGCATCTTCGAGTACATCTACTTCTCGCGTCCCGACACCTTCCTCGACCAGACCTCCGTCTACGAGGCGCGCATGGAGCTCGGCCGGCGTCTCGGTCGCGCGTTCCTGGAGACGGGGCTGCAGGCCGACGTCGTCATCCCGGTGCCGGAATCGGCGCGCACCGCCGGACAGACGATGGCCGAGGTGCTCGGCCTGCCGTGCCGCGAGGGCTTCGTCAAGAACCGCTACGTCGGGCGCACGTTCATCATGCCCAACGACAAGGCGCGCCGCGATTCGATCCGCGCCAAGCTCAATCCGATCCGGGCCGAGTTCGCGGGCAAACGCGTCATCATCCTCGACGACTCGATCGTGCGCGGCAACACGAGCCGGCAGATCATCAAGATCGCGCGCCAGATGGGCGCCGCCAAGGTCTACCTCGCCTCGTACTCGCCGCCGCTGTTGTTCCCGTGCCTCTATGGCATCGACATGTCGACCAAACGCGAGTTCGTGGCGCGCGAACGCACGCACGAGGAGATCGCCAAGGAACTCGGCGCCGATCACGTGCTCTACCAGACGATCGAGGAGATGGTCGACGCGGTGCGCAAGGCCGGCAACCAGGAGCTCGAGTTCTGCAAGGCCTGCTTCGAGGGCGTCTACCCGACCGGGGACATCACCGAGCAGATGATCAGCGACATCGAACAGGATCGGCTCGCCGCCAGTAAGTGCTGAGCTCGCGACCGATCAGGCGCGCGGCTGCTTCCTGACCCGGCCGCGCAGGCGAGGCACCAGCAGCAGCGCTTCGCGCGCGATCTTGCCATCCATCTTCGACTTGCCGACGCGGCGGTCGACGAAGTGGATGGGGATCTCCCGCACGACGAAGCCCGCGCGCACCATGCGGAACGCCATCTCGATCTGGAACGCGTAACCCTGCGCCGAGACGGCCGCGAGGTCGAGCTTCCGCAGGGCGCCGGTGTGGAAGCACCGGAAGCCGGCCGTGTTGTCGCGCACGCCCGAACCGAGCACGGCCCGCGTGTAGAGGTTGGCACCGCGCGACAGCATGCGCCGCTTGAAGTCCCAGCCGACCGTGCAGCCGCCCTTGACGTAGCGGCTGCCGATGACGAGCTCGGCGTCCTTCGAGGCGTGCACGAGGCGAGGCAGGTCCCACGGCGCGTGACTGAAGTCGGCGTCCATCTCGCAGACGCGTTCGTAGCCGCGTGCGATCGCGTGCGCGAAGCCCGCCAGGTAGGCGGTGCCGAGACCCTGTTTGCCCTGCCGGTGCAGGACCTCGATGCGCGAGTCGGCCGCGGCGAGGCGGTCGGCGATCTGACCGGTGCCGTCCGGCGAACCGTCGTCGACGACGAGGATGTGCGCATCGAGGTAGCTGTGGATCGCCGCCACGATGGCCTCGAGGTTGTCCTTCTCGTTGTAGGTCGGGATGACGACCAGCGTGCGCCATGGCACGCGATGCGGGCGCACCGGCACCGGCCCGTGGCCATTGCCGAGGCCGGCCGTCGCCGCGGCGCGCGCGGCGGTCTCGTCCTGGCCATCGAGCACGACGATGCGGGAGCTGTCGACGCCGCTCCGGACCTTCGCCTCGGCGGCGGCGAAGTCGTCGACGACGACGAGGTGGGGCGGCATCGGGCGCGGGCCCGGCTCGGCTGCCTGCGTGCTGCGCCTCTCGGGCTCGCGTGCGGACTCGTTCACGGCCGGACTCCGAAGAAGCAGCCGTCCCCGAGCGGCACGATCACGGACCGCACGCCGGCGGCGCGCGCCGCGTCGAGGAAGTTGCGGATGGCGACCGGCGTCTCCGCCGTGCCGCGCGCGACGTCGCCGCCCGCGAGCACGTTGTCGGCGAGCAGGATGCCGCCGGGCCGGAGGATGCGCATTGCGTGCTCGAGGTAGGTCACGTAACCCGTCTTGTCGGCGTCGAGGAACATCGCGTCCGCGGATGCCGCCGCCAGCGTGGCAAGTGTATCGGCGGCGTCGCCGAGTCGCACTTCGATCTTGCCGCGCTGGTCGCTGCGCGCGATCCACTCGCGGGCGAACGCGGCGTGATGGCCGTCGATCTCGTGCGTGATGACGCGGCCGTCCGCTGGCAGCCCCCGTGCCATCGCGATCGCGGAATAACCGCCCAGCGTGCCCACCTCGACGAGCGTGCGGACCCCGGCGGCGCGCACGAGCAGCTGCAGGAACGCGGCCTGCTCGGGCGCGATGTGGATCTCCGGCAACCCCGCAGCGGCCGCGGCCGTGCGCAGATCATGCAGCAGCGCATCCTCGGGGATCGTCGCCGCGGCGATGAATGCGAAGAGGTCCTCGTCAACGGGGGTGCTCGCCTTGGACATGCGCGACACGGTAGCGCCCGCGATGGGCACGCGCCTCCCCGACCGTTCTGAACCGGTCGCCGCCGCCGAGCCGCCGCCGCGCGCCTCAGTCCCGGCGCCGCGGAACGCCGCCGTTGCCCAGCACGAAGAAGCCGCGGTCACCCCACTGGCCGAGCTGGCTCGTGGTCGCACCGCGCTGTTCGACCCGCTGCAAGAACCGGACTTGGTGTCTGCGCCTGACGACGAACAGCGTGTGTGGGCCCTCGGCTCCCAGCGCTTCGTCGAGCGTCACGTGGTCGGCATCGTCGGGCTCGGTCACCACGCACTGCAGGCGTACATCGATGTAGAAGGTCAGGCCGTAACGAGGATCTTCGTCGACGAACATCAGCTTCTGGGGCGTCGCCGGCAGGTCGCGGATGAACGCGGCCATCGCGCTCGCGTCGAGTTCGCTCGGCAGCAGCGCTGCGACGAAGCGGCCCACCACGAGCAGCACGATCAAGGCGGCGAGCGCGGAGCGGCGCCGAGTCAGCAGGAACGACGCCGGGTCGATGCAGCGCGCGAGCAGCACGCTCAGGGGCGCGAACGAGGGCAGCACGTAGAGCGGCAGGCGCGACCGGGCGAGACAGAAGACGAGCAGCGGCAATCCGAACCACAGGCCCGCAAACGCAGCCGCCGGGTTCGTGCGCCACACCGACACGCGCCAGATCGGCGTCGACCGGTGCCGCAGCCAGTGCCACGTCGCTCGCAGGGCCGGCCACATCCACGGCATCGCCCCGAGCACCAGCACCGGCAGGTACACCTCCACGAGGCCGAACCACTCGCTGTTGCGGTGGTGTTCGGAGGTCGCCACGCGCCCCCAGACCTCGTGCACGAGGAAGTACTCGAGCAGGCCGGGCGTGCGGATGACGACGACGAGGTACCAGGACAGGCCGGCGCCGGCGAACACGGCTAGCCCCGCCGGGTGGAAGAGCCGGCGCAGGCCGAGTCCCGGAGCACAGGTCGCGACGAACGCGACGATGGCGCCGAGCGGCAGGAGCCCCGTCGGGCCCTTCGTCAGGAAGGCGAGCGCGAAGCCGAGCCACATCAGCAGCACGTTGGCGGTCCGCGCCCGTGTGGTGGCCGGTGCATGCAGCGCCCGCACGAAGCCGAGCACGGCCAGGGTCTCGAACGCAGCGAGCATCGTGTCCGTCGTGGCGATGGTCGCCGTGCCGTAGACGAACGGAGCGGTGGCGTAGACGAGCGGCGGCAGCCACGGCCGTTCGGGCAGCAGCCAGCGCGAGATCGCGAACAGGCTCCACACCGTGAGCAGGAACGCGAGTGCATTGGGCAACCGCACCGCCCACTCCGAACGGCCGAACGTGCCGACGCTCGCCGCGATCGCCCAGTAGGTGAGCGGCGGCTTGGTGAAGTGGGGCGCGTCGTCGAGGTACGGCACGAGCCAGTCGCCGCGCTGGAGCATGTTGAGCGCGACGTGCGTGTAGCGCCCCTCGTCGGGGTCCCACAGGCCGCGCGAGCCCTGGAAGGCGAACGCGAACAGCACGACGGCCATCACCACGACGCCGGCCGTGCTGCGCGGTCGGGTCGCTTGGACAGCAGGTGCGCTGGCATCGGCGAGCGTTCGAACGGTGGGGACTTCGGTTGACACGGGACGATCGCGGTCGGGCCGCAGTGATCTGTGCGTCTCCCCCGGGCCCCGGGCATGCTACCGCGGCCCGGCGCTGCCGCGCATACGAACGAGCGCCCAGTGGGCACCGCCGCCGCCTTGGACAAGGTGCGGACCAACCGCTATCCATGTCCGGGTGACCATGAAGTTCGACGCCGCCGCGGGCAAGGCCCGCCTGCTCCAGCTCGTGAGGGAACGCGCCTACAAGGACGGCATCGACATCGTGCTCGCGTCCGGCAAGCGTTCGACGTTCTACATCAACGGCAAGAAGGTCTCGCTGCATCCCGAGGGTCTCTGGCTGATCGCCAAGCTGCTGCTGGAACGCCTGCGGCGGTACCCGGAGATCACGGCCGTCGGCGGCCTGACGCTCGGTGCCGACCCGCTCGCGAGTGCGGTCGCCGCGCTGTCGTTCGAGACGGGCCAGAACCTCAAGGCGTTCCTCGTGCGCAAGGAGGCCAAGGGCCACGGCACCGGTTCGCGCATCGAGGGTGACCTCGACGTCGGCGAGAGGGTCTGCATCATCGAGGACACGGTGACGACCGGCGGCTCGGCCAGGAAGGCGATCGACGCCGTGCTCGAGGCGGGTGCAGTGCCGGTCGTGGTCATGGCGATCGCCGATCGCGAAGATCCCGACGCCGCGGCGTTCCGCAGCGAGTTCCGCGTCGAGCCGCTGCTGACGCTCAGCGAGATCCGGAAGGGCTGAGCGGCCGTGGTCGCGATCGCGATCGTGCCGGCGGCGGGCCTCGGCGAACGCATGGGCGGCGACAAGGCGCTGCTCGATCTCGCTGGCACGACCGCCATCGAACGCATCGTGGCGACCTGCCGCGCCGCCGGAGTCGCCGAAGTGCTCGTCGTGCGGCGGCAGGGTGCGCCGCCGCTGCCCGATGGGGTGTCGGCCCGCACCGTGCTCGTGCCGCCGGGTGGCGAGATGGCCGACAGCCTGCGCGCCGCGCAGACCGCGTTGCCGCGCGAAACCGGGGCCGTCGTCGTGTTCCCCGTCGACCACGCGCTCGTGCAGGCCGAGACCGTGCTCGCGGTGCTCGCACTGCTGCGGCGGCCCGGCTGCGGCGTCGGCCTGCCGCTGTTCCGCGAGCGGCCGGGCCATCCCGTGGCGATGGCGCGCGCGGTGTTCGACGAGATCGTGCACGTCGGTGCGACGCTGCGCGATCTCGTGCGCGCCGACGCGTCGCGTGTGCAGGTGGTTTCCTCAGCCAACTCCTGGGTGCTCGCCGACCTCGACCGCCCGGACGATCTGCGCGCTGCCGTCTGCGCCCTGCACGGCGAACCGTGGAGCACCGTGGCGCAGATGTTCCGCCATCGCAGCCACCGTTCGTACCGGCCCGAACCGGTGCCGCAGGCGCAGATCGAACGGCTCGTCGATGCCGCGCGCCATGCGTCGACGTCGAGCTTCCTGCAGGCGTACTCGGTCGTCGCCGTGCGCGACGCCGCGCTCAAGGCCGAGTGCGCGCGGCTCTGCGGCGACCAGCAGCACATCGTCGAGGCGCCGCTGTTCTTCGCGGTCTGCGCCGACCTGCACACGCTCGCCGAGGCGTGCGGGCGCCATGGCACCGACCTGCAGACCCAGAGCTTCGAGCTCTTCCTGCAAGCGACCATAGACGCGGCCCTGCTGGGTCAGAACCTGCAGCTCGCCAGCGAAGCCGAGGGTCTCGGAGCCTGCATGATCGGCGCGGCGCGCAACCACCCGATCGAACTCGCGGCGCTGCTCGGTCTGCCGCCGCACGTCTACGTCGTGTTCGGCATGACGGTCGGCCGGCCGGCCGACGATCCGGTGCCGCGGGGCCGCATGCCGCTGGCGGGGGTGCTGCACTGGGACCACTACGACGGTTCGCGCACCGCGGCCGTGCTCGACGGCGCCGACGCAGCCATGCGGCAATGGGCGGCGCGCACCAACCAGCAGGGCGGCTACAAGGGGCGGCCGCTCAACGAGACGAAGGGCTGGGCCGAGCGCATGGCGATCATGTGGGGGGCCACGAGCACCTACGCGGTCGCGCGCAAGCAGCTCGTGCACGAACTGCGGCAGCTCGGTTTCGGTCTCGAATAGCCCGGTCGGCAGCGCTTCCAAGGAGACGCCGCGTTGCGGCGTCGGGGGTCAACGCAGGTCGACCTGGCCCCGCCGCAGCATGGCCAGCGGGTAGAACGTGCCGCGCCAGCGCACTCCGCCGCGCCACAGCGTGACGAGCATCGAGCGCAGCAGCGCGATCGGCAGCCACACGCGCGCGATCGGCACGAGCAGGCCGGTCAGCGCATGCCACGACATCTTGCGCGCGAGCCGGACGCCGGGTAGCGCGGTCGCGGCGCAGGCGCCGAGCGCGAACGCGCCGGCCGACCCGCCGAGCCATGGTGCCGCGAACGTGGCGGCGAGCAGCAGCGTGGCCGCGGCCCACAGCGCCAGCACGGGGACCGTGCGGTAGCGCAGCATCGCGAACATGTTCTTCTCGACGACGCGCAGCAGACCCAGCGGCGTGCCGCCCCAGTCGATCGTGAGGTCGTGCGGCGCGAACCAGACGCGCGCGCGGTAGCCGGCCCGGAACAGCAGGTAGCCGAGCAACACGTCGTCGACGACCTCGAGCCGCAGGGGCACGTGGCCGCCGACGGCGCGATAGGCGTCGCTGCGCACGAGGTTGAAGGCGCCCGTGCCGACGAAGCTGCGCTGCGGCGTCGCGTTCACGGCCCGCACGCGGCCCTGCACCAGGAGCTGGAACGCGAGCAGGCAGGCCCGGCCCGCAACCGTGGTCGAGCGGTGCGCCGGCAGCAGGCACACGTGCTGGGCATCGGTGCGTTCGGCCGCGTCGATCGCGCGCGCGAGCGCGTCGGGCGACAGGCGCGCGTCCGCGTCGGCGAACAGCAGCCAACGCGTCGAGACGAGCTCGGCGCCGACGTGCAGCGCATGACTCTTGCCGAGCCATCCGGGCGGCAGTTCGTTCACGGTGACGATGCGCAGGCGCTCGTGCTCGGCGGCCATCGCGGCGAGCCGGCCACCCGTGCCGTCGCGGCTGCGGTCGTCCACGACCACGAGGCGCAGATCGACGTGCTGCTGGCCGAGCATGTGGCGCACGGCCTCGCCCACGTGCGCCTCGTCGTCGCGCACGGCCATGACGACGCTGACCGCCGGGGTCGGCGCGGTCGCAGGCAGCGGCGGCAGCGGCGGCAGCACGGCGAGCGCGCGCAGGTCGCGCAGCGCGACGAGCAGCCACAGGGCGCCGAGTGCGAGCCACAACCAGGTCATGATCTCCTGCGTCTCGGTGCCGTGCCCGCCTCAGCGGTGCACGCCCGGCGCCTCCATGCCGGTGCGCTCGACCCACTCGACGTAGCTGCCGGGATAGGCGTTCGGCGGCTTGCCGGCCGCACATTCGCTCACGTCGAGCACCCGCGTCGCCAGTCCGCGCAGGAACGTGCGGTCGTGCGAGACGAACAGCATCGTGCCGTCGAAGTCGCGCAGCGTCTGCACGAGCATCTCCTTGGTCGAGAGGTCGAGGTGGTTGGTCGGTTCGTCGAGCACGAGGAAGTTCGGCGGGTCGAACAGCATGAGCGCCAGCACGAGGCGCGACTTCTCGCCGCCGCTCAGGAACGCGATGCGCTTGTCCTGGTCGTCGCCGCTGAATTGGAACGCGCCGAGCACGGTGCGCTTGGAGCCGGTCGGTTCGAGCGGGAACTTGCGGTCCATCTGCTCATAGACCGTCAGCTCGGGGTCGAGCAGGTCGAGCGCCTGCTGCGCGAAGTAGCCCATCTTGACGCTGCCGAGCTTGACGTTGCCGCCGTCGGGGTCGAGCTGGCCGGCGACCATCTTGAGCAGCGTGGTCTTGCCCGAGCCGTTCTGACCCATCACGCACCAGCGCTCGCCGCGCTTGATCTCGAAGTCGAGCCCCGCGTAGACCCTCTTCGTGCCGTAGCTCTTGTCGACACCCTGCAGCTTGACGATGTCGTCGCCCGAACGCGGCGGCTTCTTGCAGGCGAACGGCACGACCTCGCGCTTCTTCGGCGGCTCGATGCGCTCGATCTTGTCCATCTTCTTCTGCCGGCTCTGCGCCGCCGCGGCCTTGGCGACGTGCGTGCCGAAGCGGTCGATGAAGCGCTGCATCTTGGCGATCATCGCCTCCTGGCGCGCGAACGTGGCCTCCTTCTGCGCGAAGCGGTTCTTCTGCTCGCGCTCCATGAAGTCGTAGTCGCCCGTGTAGGAGACGAACTCGCCGCCGTCGACGTCGATGATGCGGCTGACGACGCGGTTCATGAAGTCGCGGTCGTGGCAGGTCATGAGCACCGCGGCCTTGCTCTGCTTCAGGTAGCCCTCGAGCCACAGGATCGACTCGATGTCGAGGTGGTTGGTCGGCTCGTCGAGCAGCAGCACGTCGAAGTTGCCGAGCAGCACGGTCGCCATGCCGACGCGCATCTTCCAGCCGCCCGACAGCGCCCCGACGTCGCCTTCGATCTGCTCGTCGTGGAAGCCGAGACCGTGCAGCACTTCCTTGCTGCGGGCCTCGAGCTCGTAGCCGCCGAGATCCTGGTACTCGGCCTGCACCTCGCCGTAGCGGGCCAAGATGCGGTCCATGTCGTGCGCCTTGTCGGGCTCGCCCATGTCGTGCTGCAGCCGTTCGAGCTCGTGGTGCAGTTCGCCGAGCCGGCCGCTGCCCGCGATCGCCTCGTCGAGCACCGAACGGCCCGACATCTCGCCCATGTCCTGGCGGAAGTAGCCGAGCGTGAGCCGCTTCGGCAGCGTGACCTCGCCGTCGTCGGGCTTCTCCTCGCCGACGATGAGGCGGAACACGGTCGACTTGCCGGCGCCGTTGGGTCCCGTCAGGCCGACCTTCTCGCCGGGGTTGATCTGCAGCGAGGCGTCGACGAACAGGACCTGGTGGCCGTGGCGCTTGTTGATGCCGGTGAGCGTGATCATCGGGGGCGAACACCATAGCGACCCCGGGTGCCGGCGCCGACCCCCGTCCGGCGGTTCGCCGGTTCGCAGCGGACCGCGATATCGCCATGGCCGGGAGGACGCGCAGGTGCGTTTTCACGGCCGTACCGTGATATCGGCAACAGAAATGACGGATCACCCGAGATTCCTCCGGGTGCCGAAAGGGCAGCGCAGTTCCTCGCCGATGGGATTCCTGGCGAGGACCTGCCGCAGCAGCGCCTTCTGCCGATCGCTCAGCGGATCTCGACGCCGCCGTTGTGCGTCGTGATCGCGAGCCGACCCTTGCCCTCGCCGACCTGCACGCGCGCGCTCGAACGATCGTCGCCGAACGAGGCGGCCCGGTCGACGACGCGGATCCGCCCGTTGTGGGTGTCGGCATCGATGGTCGTGCTGCGGTTGGCGCCCACGGCCACCTCGATGCCGCCGTTGTGCGACTCCACCTTGCCCTGCAGGGGGCCGTCGCCGTCGACGTTGAGCTTCACGTGGCCGTTGTGCGTGACGATGCCGACGTCCGCGGTGCGCACGTCGGCGTCGATCCCGCCGTTGTGGGTCTGCGCCGCGACCTTGCCCTCGGTGTCGCGCACCGTGAGGCTGCCGTTGTGTGTGACCAGGTCCAGGTCCATGCGCTGCGGGATCTCGAGCCGCCAGGCGAACGATGGCGACGTGTTGTTGGGCAGCTCGGGGTCGATCTTGCCGAACAGGCGCAGCTTCGCGCCGGACTCCTCGCGGCCGACGTCGAGCAGGTCCTGGTTGGCATCGGCCTCGGCCTGCGTGCGGCCCCGCACGGTGATGTCGACGTGCACGGCGATCTCGGTCGCGGCCGGGTTGCCGTTGACCTTGATGCCGCCGTTGTGGCTCTCGCAGGCGATCTCGCGGATCGCGTGGGCCGGCAGCGTGAAGTCGACCGAGCGGGTGGATTCGAACTGCGGGTAGGTGCAGCCGGCGGCGAGCAGGAACGGGACGGCGAGGATTCGTGCGTGCATGGTGCGCGGGGTCGGGAAGGGCGCGCCGCCTACGTTCGGGCGGCGCAGTATTCGTGGTGTCGGATCACGGCAGCGGCCGGCGGTAGGTGACGGTCAGCGTCGGCTTCAGGAACGTCGGGTTCTCGGAGGACGCGAACCACTTGATGGTGGACGTGGCGGACGGTGAGCCGGGCGTCGACGCGGTCTCCGTCGTGCTCAGGATGATCCAGCCGTTGTTGGTCGATGTCGGCGGGTTGTTGACCCACTGCTGCACGTCCGCCACGAGCGAGCCCGACGTGTACACCGGCCCACCAGGGACCGCGAACGTGATGCTCGTCGTGAACGCCGGATTGAAGCTGCTGCCGATGCTGGCGAACGTCGCGCTGGCGCCGGTGGCCGTGCCCTGGCCCGCGGAGGCATTGCCGGAGCCTTCGGACCAGCCGGTCGTGAGCCGATGGAACCGGAACGTCTGCGTGCCGGTCGCCTGAGGCGGCAGGTTGCTGGTCGGCGTCGTGTCCTGCAGCTGCATGGTGGTCGGCGTCAGGACCGTCGATCCGCTCGGGATCGACGACACGTCGAACTGCACGATCGCGCGCCGGTAGCCGGCCGTGTAGGTCGTGCCGACGACGAGGTCCGGCGAGGCGCCGTTGCCGTTGCCGGTGTTGTTCGAGTAGATCGTCGTGTCCTGCGTGGCGACCAGCGTCGCGGTCTCGCTGGCCGCGACCGACGTGAACGTGCGCGTCGTGAAGGCCGTGCCGCCGGGGCCCGAGACCGTGAGCCGGACCGTGTAGACCGTCACCGAGGAGCTCGTGAAGAACACGTTCATCGGGTTCTGCAGCGTCGACTCGGTCGTCGCGGGGTTGTTGTCGAAGTCCCAGGCCCAGCTCGAGATCGTGCCGGTCGAGGTGTCGGTGAAGTTGATGCCCGACGTCGTGTAGCCCGACGGCGCGCTGATGTTGAACGAGGCGCTGACCGCACCGTTGACGGTCACGCAATTCACGAAGGTGAACGAGTTGGTGCCGCCGGGCCCGGTCGCGGTCAGCGTGACGTCGTAGACGGCCGCGACGGTGTAGTTGAACGTCGGGTTCTGCTGGGTCGAGTCGACGAGGCCATCGCCATCGAAGTCCCACTCCCAGGCCGTCGGCGAACCGGTCGTGAGGTCCGTGAAGCTCACCGAGAACGGCGCGATGCCGCTGGACGGCGTGCGGCTGAAGTTCGCGACGACGGGCGCGAAGACCTGCAGCAGGTTCGTCTTGACCACCTCGACCGAACCGACCTCGTTGGTCGCGACGAGGCGCACCGAGAAGGTGCCCGGCGTGTTGTAGACGTGCGTCGGGTTCTGTTCGGTCGAGTCGACGGTGCCGTCGTTGTCGAAGTCCCACTGCCAGCTCGTCGGCGACTGCGTCGACAGGTCCGTGAACGTCACCGACAACGGCGCCACGCCGCTCGCCACCGAGGCCGAGAAGTCGGCGACGACGGGGCCGAGCGCGCGCACGAGGTCGGTTGCGGTCTTGCTGCCTTCGCTGACGGCATTGCGCGCGACGAGGGTCACGGTGTAGGTGCCGGGCGTCGAGTAGACGAACACCGGGTTCCGTTCGGTCGAGTCGACGACGCCGTCGTTGTCGAAGTCCCAGGCCCAGCTCGTCGGCGATCCCGTCGAGGCGTCCGTGAACTGCACCTGCAGCGGCGCCGGGCCGCGCACGGGGGTCGCCGAGAATTCGGCGAACACGCCCGACGTCTCCGAGAGCAACGACACCATGACGTTGGTCGTGTCCGAGGTGCCGAGGTTCGTGGCCTGCGTCGTGTAGGCCGCGTACCCGACCTGGTAGCTCGAGTTGCCGGCGAAGCTGCCGAGCGAGGGCCGCGTCGAGTTGCCGTTGGCGTCCGAGCCCGTCGTCGCGGTCAGGCTGATGCGGAACGGCAGCACGCGGCCCGAGGCCAGCTGGCCTGTCTCGACGAGGAAGATGTCCGTCGCGCGGTTGCCGTCCGCGCGCAGCACGTCGATGTTGCGCGCGTCGGATTCGAATGCGACCGTCGCGCCGTTGTCGTTGATCACCGGCGCGCGCGCCGAGCCGTCGCCGACGGCGTTGCCGGTCGGCGAGAGGCGCTGGTTCAACAGCGTGGTGCCGCCGGTCGCGCTGTCGAACAGGTAGACGTTGGTCGGCGCCGTGATCGACGTGGTGAGGTCGGTGGCGTCCGACTGGAAGGCGACGAGGATGCGCCCCTTGGCGCTCGCCCAGATGCTCGCTGCGCTGCTCGCGCCGCCCGTGCCTTCGTTGCCCGCGCTCGTCACGCTCGAGCGCACCTTCATGAACGGCGCACCGGCGCCGATCGTCGCGTGGAAGACGTCGCGCACGCCGTTGAGGTCGCTGGCGACGAGGTCGGTCGCGTCCGATTCGAACGCGATGGCCCGACCCGCCGCGTCGATGGCGGGCGCTTCGCTGGCGCCCGATCCGCCGATCGCCTGGTTGCCGATCGTGTGGCTGACGAGCTGGGTCTGGTTCACGCCGATGGTGCGCAGGTACACGTCGTTGGCCGCCGCGCCGTTGGCGTCCGTGAACGCCGTGAGGTCCGTCGCCAGGGACTCGAACGCGACGAACTGGGCGTTCGCGCCGCCGATCACGGGCCGGCGCGAAGCCGCGTTGCCGGCCGTCGTCGTGCCGTCGCGAGCGCTGCAGAGCACCGTGCTGTCGAGCCAGCGCAGGTTCAGCGAGCCCGGCGAGGCGTTGCCATTCGCGTCCTCCTCCGCGCGCAGTTCGACCGCCGCGCGGAACACGTTCTGGACGCCGTTGCCGCCCGTGCCGACCAGGTTGCCGGCCGTCGACTGGAACACGACGTAGAGCGTGCCGATCGGGTTGCTCGCCGCCGCGGCGGCCGGCGAGGCCGCGGTGAACCCCGGGTTGGGCACCCACAGCACCCGCGGCGCCGCCGACGTGCCGTTGCCGGCGTTGTTCGTGCCGGCGGCGCGGCTGACGAGCGTGAGGTCCTTCACGGCAGCGGCCGTGCTGACCACCATGCCGCTGTCGCGCCAGGCCTGGATCTCGCTGAGGAACTGCGTCGAGCCGCCGGGCACCGTGCGCGGCACGCCGTCGTGGTCCTCGGGCTCGTCGATGCCGTTCTGGTTGTCGTCGGCGATGCCGTTGCGGCCGCCGAACGTCGGCAGGATGCCGCTGTCGAGCGCCCACCGCACGCGCCGGTCGTTGACGAAGTGCTCGGTCTCGCCGGCCGGCACGTTCTGCGCCATGACCGCGAGCTCGGCGACCGTCTTGCTGCGGATGTCGAACGATGCGGCCGGTGCCTGCCAGCCGTCGACCGGGAAGGCCGTGCTCGAGACGTGGCACGTCGCGCAGGTCGCGGGATCGTTGTTCGGGAACGTCGGTCCCGGCGCTGGACCCGCGTGCGGTTCACCGACGGTCGCCGCCGACACGAACGCCAGCGTGTCCGACCGCTGCATGCTGTGGCACGTCGCGCAGCGCGGATGGCGGAACTTGCCCGCCAGCGACTGGCTGAACGCGCGCTGCTCGATGTCCTGGGCGCTGATCGCGGCGACGAAGACGTCGGCCGCGGCATTCGTGTCGGCCGTGGCGTCGCGCGACAGTGGCGTGCCGGCGCCGTCGCCGTTGTCCGACGGAGCGGCTGTCGAGAAAGCCACCAGCAGGACGTCGCGCGCGGCGGTGCCGCCGATCGCAGGCACGCGCACGCCGGCGACGACCGGTTCGGCGACCGGGTCCGACGGCACGAAGCCGAGGTCGAGCCCGGTCGGCAGATTGCTGCTGGCGGCCGTGGCCGGAGGAGGCGCGCCGTTGCCGGGCAGGTTCTTGCCGAGTCCCGACGAACAGCCGGAGAACCAGGCGAGCAGCAGCAGAGACACGGCGATGGCGAAGCGTGCGTTCATGGTCGAGACGAGCGGTCCTGCTCCCGAAGGCGCACAGCCTAGCGCACGGCACCCATGGTTTCCGGGTCGATGCGCGCGGCGACGCACAACGCCCCCCACCGGCGGGGCGTTGCTCGGCGGGATGGTGGCTTCGCCCGCCCCGACGGCCGATACTGGTCCGTCGCCTCGCCTCTGCGAGCCCCAACGATGATGAAGACCCGGACTCTGGTGCTGTGCGTGGCGATCGGCTTGCCGTTGGCCGCCTGCAAGTTCATCGCCCGACAGATCGTCGCCCACCGCGACGCCTGGGCGAACGGTCTGACGCAGCGCGAGGGCCAGATCGAGGACGGCATCCAGGTCGGCGAGTGGGCCTTCTACTACGAGTCGGGCCAGCGTCGCGCCAAGGGCCGCTACGAGAACGACCACCAGGTGGGGCCCTGGACCTACTACTACGAGAACGGTGTCACCGAGTGGAGCGGCGCGTTCGACGCCGAAGGTCGCCGCACCGGCGAGTGGACGTTCCACTACCCGGACGACACGCTGCGAGCGCGCGGCAACTACATCGCCGACTTCGAGGACGGTGCGTGGGAGTTCTTCGGCCAGGACAGCCTGCTCGAACGATCGGGACAGTACGACGGCGGCAAGCTGTCCGGCCCGTGGAAGTACTTCTATCCCGGCGGCAAGCCCAAGGCCGCGGGCTTGTGCCACCGGGGCCAGCGCATCGGTCCCTGGCAGGTCTGGGACGAAGCGGGTGCGCAGGTCACGCAGGACTTCGGCACCAAGGCCGGCATCCAGATCGTGCAGGAGAAGTGGCCGGACGGCACCGTGCGGCGCATCGGCGTGCTGCAGAACGGTGCGCCCGTCGGCCGCTGGACCTGCTACCACGAGAACGGCAAGCCGCGCTTCTCGTGCACCGTGCAGGATGGCCGCGCGAGCGGCGTCTTCGAGGCGCGCGACGCCAGCGGCAACCTCATCGCGCAGGGTGTGCTGCGCGACGGGCAGTTCGTCGAGGGATCGCTCGCGATGCAGGGCGGCCAGACCCGGGCGATCGCCGCGGGGCCGGTGCCGCCGGCGAACGGGTCGGGCGCCGATTGGGCCGACGCCGCGAAACTGCTCGCGATGCCGCCCGAAGCCGCGGTCGGCGAGCTCATCGCCGAGGCCAGGGCCTCGATCGAACCCGCGTCGTTGTTGGCGAAGGTCGCCGAGCCCACCGCGCCGCCGCCCGCGCCCGTCGCCGCCGTCGTGCAGGAGATCGAAGCGGCGCCCGACCGCATCCCGGCGCAGGTGCAGCCCGACCTCACCGTGACGCAACGCGAGGAGATCGACAGCTACGTGCTCAACTACCTCGACGGGCCGAGCAAGAGCCGCGTCTCGCGCAAGAAGTACGGGCCGGCCGGTGGTGGCGCGAAGGCCAGCGGCCCGCGCCGCCGCACCGAACTCGAGGGCAAGCCGCTGCCCGTGCAGGTGCTGCGCTGCGTCGATGGCACCGAAGTGGACCTGCGCCAGTACATCGGCAAGAAGCGCCTGCTCGTCGTCATCCTGCGCGGCTTCCTCGGCGAGGTGTGCGTCTACTGCGTCGCCCAGACCGAGGCGTTGGCGCAGTGCCGCGAACGCCTGGCCCAGCTCGGCATCGAGGTGTTCGTCGTCTACCCCGGAGCCAAGGAGAACGAGCAGTGCTTCGAGCAGGCGTACGAGATGACGTTCGGCAAGGGCGCGCCACCGTACCGCGTCTTCTACGACCCGGACCTCGAGGTCGTGCAGCAGCTCGGCATCTCCGGTGACCTCGCGTATCCGACGACGCTCATCGTCGACAAGGATGGCCTCGTGCAATACGCCTACGTCGGTGAGCACCGCGCCGATCGACCGGCCGCCAAGGAATTGATCAAGGTGATCGAGGGCATGCAGCAGTGAGCGGCACCCGACCAGACCCGGGGGCCGGCGGACGCGACCCCCTCGATCGCACGCAGCCGTACAAGCCGCCCGGCATCGGCGAACCGCCGCCGGCCGCCAACCTGCCGCACATCCCGGGCATCACGTTGCACTTCGAGATAGCGCGCGGCGGCATGGGCGTCGTCTACAGCGGCCGCCAGGACTTCCTCGACCGGCGCGTCGCGGTCAAGTTCCTCTCCGTCGATCTCGGCGGTGAGAAGTTCGCGCAGCGCTTCCGGCGCGAAGCCAAGATCCTGGCCGGCATCAAGCACCCCAACATCGTCGCCTGCCACTCCGCGGGCACGACCGACGACGGCCAGTCGTACCTGATCATGGAGTTCATCGACGGGCCCAACCTCAAGTCGTGGATCGGCGACAACGGGCCCGTGGCCTGCGTCGCTGCGCTGCGGCTCGCGCGGTCCGTCGCCCAGGCGCTCGCGCACGCGCTCTCGCTCGACGTGATCCATCGCGACGTCAAGCCCGAGAACATCCTGCTCGAGACGATGACGTCGACGGCGATCGACATCAACTTCCCGTTCGTGCCCAAGCTCGTCGATCTCGGGCTCGCGCGCATGACCTCGGAGTCGGCCGGCCTCGGTCTGACCTCGCCGGGTTCGGTCATGGGCACGCCGGCGACGATGTCGCCCGAGCAGTACGACGAACCCGATTCGGTGGACTTCCGCACCGACATCTACGGGCTCGGCTGCGTGCTCTACGAGATGCTCGTCGGCAGGCCAGCGTTCCGCGGCGCCAAGCTGACCGACATCATCACCAAGAAGCGCCAACCGATCGGGCCGAACCCGTGCGAGGAGAATCCCGAGGTGCCGGCCGAGGTGGGTGGGCTCGTGAGCCGCATGCTCTCGGCCAATCGCAACGCGCGGCCCGCGAGCTACCGGGAACTCGACGAACGACTGCTGGCGTTGGCCGCGAACCTGCCCGCCCCGAGCGGCACGGTGATCGACCCACACACGACCGGGGCGACGATCGTGGGTGGCGGCCCGATGGCGCCGAGGCCGACGCAGCCGCGCGCATCCCAACCGAGTGCACCGCCGCCAGCCGCCGCGGCGAAGACGGGACCCGGCCTGCTGCGCACGGCCGAGTTCGAGTTCCTCGCCGCGGGCGGGGCCGACGCGGCCTCGGCGCCGGCGGCGTTCCACGACGGTTCGTCGGGCATCTCGTCCGGCCCGATCGCATCGACGGCCGTGGCCGGCGGCACGGCGGTCCCGGTGGGCGCGGTGGGCACGGACTCGCGGCGCAGGGTGCTGCTGGCCGCAGCGGCGGTGCTCGGGCTCGGAGTGGCGACGGCTGCCTTCTTCGCCTGGAAGGGCAGCGGCACGAAGGAGCCGATCGCGGAGTCGCCGGACGCGCCGTCGCCGACCGAACGCCCGGCCCCGCGCCCCGCGCCCAGGAACTCGCCGCCGACCAAGGTCGTGATCAAGGCGCCGGAGAAGGTGTCGCTCGATCGCGACTTCGAGTTGACTGCTTCCGCCGTCGACGAAGACGGGGACAAGCTCAGCTACCGTTGGTCGTCGGCCGACGGCAACCCGATCTTCTTCAAGCGCAACGACCGCAACCCGGTCGAAGCGCGCGTGTTCGATGGCCTGCCCGGCGAGGCGTTCGACGTCGACCTCGAAGTCTCGGACGGCAAGAATGCGCCGGTGCGCGAGAAGACCACGATCCAGCTCGCGGAAGAGGGCTTCCCGCGGCAGCCGTTCGTGATCGGCTTCAAGACCAACCCGAAGTGGAGCGTGCCCGAGTCCGAACGCATGTTCTGGAACGAGATCCGGGACACTCCGCCCTACCTGGCGTGCCGCACCGCGGGCGAGTTGCGCACGATGACCTACTCGTTCGGCGACGAGGCCTACTGGCAGGTGTTCGGCGAGCTCGAATCCCGGAAGGACGACCGATCACCGGTGTTCGCCGAGGTCGGCGTTCGGCTCGAGCTCGGCGACAAGGGCTACATGGTCCGGTGCACCGTGGGCAGCGGCGGTGAAGACTGGGCCATCGAACTGCTCGACGCGCAGCGGAAGGACGGCGCCTGGCTGGCGTCGCCGATGCAGCCGGCCAAGCGCGTCGAATGGAAGGTCGAGGACGAGGACCTGTTCGGGCTGGTGTCCATCAAGCGGCGCCGCGCGCAGGTGTCGATCTCGCTGGGCCAGAAGCAGCTGGATCGCTACGTCAGCCACGAGGTCTCGCTCGAAGGTCTCACCGTCGAACCGCGTCTCTCGCTCGTCGTGAAGGGCGGTCGAGGCTCCTTCCGCGGCTTCACGCTGTTGTAGAGCGCCGTCAGGCGCCCGTAGGAGCGGTAGGAGGTCCTGAGCTGGTTTGCCTCGCGGCGCTTCGCGTCGCAAGGCAACCCAGCTCAAAAGCTCCAGGTCATGCCGACCGACACCCAGATCACGTCGTCGTCGACGCCGATGAGCTGGAACCAGTCCTTGATCTGCGAGTCGACGATGAGCGAACCGTGCAGGCCGAAGTCGATGGTGGTGCGTTCGTCGTAGTCCCACGCGACCACCGCTTCCCCGCGCAGGTCGGCGAAGCCGCTCGTGGCGATGCCGTACATCCACTGGGATTGGCCGGATCCGGCGTAGCCGAGCGATCCGTCGAGCGTCAGCTTCCAGCCCTTGGCCAGTTCGAAGTCCTCCGTGAGGCCGCCGCGGTAGTACGACGAATCCACTTCGACGAAGTCGTAGTTCCACGAGAAGTAGGGCGTCGCCTCGAGCACGTCCATGCTGGCCAACACGAACGCCTCGGTGGTGTCGCCGCGTTGGCTACCCGCAGGCGATCCGGCGATGAACTCGATGCCGTTCGCGAGGTTGTAGTTGTGCACGCCGCCGCGCACCGTCAGGTCGCCGAACTTGTGCGTGTAGTCGGCGATCACCTCGAACTGCGTGATGTGCCCGCCGTGTCCGTCGGGAAACCACGCGTTGCCCGTGCCATTGTACAGGTCGATGTTGGCCTCCACCTCGACGCCGACCGTGTCGGTCGTGTCCGCGACCGGCAGCACCACCGCGAGATCGGGCTGCAGCACGGGCTTGTCGACCAGCGTCATGCCGCGGTGCACGAACTTCGACGGCAGTGCGACGCCCATGCTGACGCCGGGCTGCTTGTCCTTGGCCACGAAGCAACCGCTGGCGGCCACGAGCAGCAGGCAGAGGGATCCGGCGAGGCGGCGGGGCATGCGATCTCCGTACGGGAGCAGGGGCGGAAGCGGCTGGGGGAGTGTCGAGAGTGCCGTGCGGCTTTTCAATCGCGACCAGCCTCTTTGCAGCGCGAGGCCATGGACGGTCGCCTTCGCTGTAGCATCCCGGCCCCTGGTGCCTGCGACGGTTGCTCTCGCAGGGAGCTCTCGCGCGTGAAGACACCATGCATCGAAGTCCTGTTCGCCGCCTGGCTGCTCGCGGCGTGTGCGCCGGTCGGTGTCACGGCCCAGGCCGGTTACGCGCAGGTGGCTCTGCGCGGCGACATCGCGTTGACCGACGACATGGGCTCCGGCGGCACGCGCCAGGACTTCGACTCGGCGTTCGGGCTCGGCGACGAGCGCGGGTCGCCGTTCGTGCGGGCTCAGGTCGACTTCGGCGTGCCCGTGCTGACGGCGTCCGGCTTCTGGTTGCGGGAATCGGGATCCGGTGTGCTCGACGAGACGTTCGGCGGCCTGCCGGCGGCGACGCCGGTCGACTCCGACCTGGAGCTGACGGTCGGCAAGTTCAGCTGCACCGCCGACATCGACCTCGGCCCCGTCACGGTCTCGCCCGGCCTGGCGGTCGACGTGTTCGACCTGTACTTCCGCGTGCGCGAACAGGCGCTGGGCAACAGCGAGGAGATCGACGACATCCTCGCCCTGCCGATGCTGTTCGTGCGGGTCGAGGGCAGGTTCGGCGGCTTGCGGCTCGGCGCCGATTGCGGCTACCTCGAGATCCCGGACCTCGATCGCAACAACGGACGCTTCTTCGACCTCGAGGCGCTCGCCGAGTGGACCGTGCTGTCGGAGGCCAGCGTTTTCTGCGGCTATCGCTTCATTGACCTCGATGCGAAGGGCGATACCGATACGCAGTCCTTCGCCGTCGACCTGCAGATCCGAGGTTGGTTCGTCGGCGGTGGCCTGCGCTTTTGATCCTTCCCCCCCAGTCCCTCCTGGCGCTGCCGCGCGCGGCGCGGGATGCTTCCGCCTGCCATGAAGAAGCTGCAGACGCTGCTGCTCTCGTCGTCCCTGATCGCCCTTACCGCTTGTGCCGGGCAGACCTACCGTGCCGACGTGGGTGCGATGTTCCCGGTCGTGGGCGGCGACATCGCGCTGCAGAATTCGGCGGGCACCGGGTCGCTCGGCGGCAGCCAGAACGACCTCAAGAGCGAGATGGGCCTCGGCGACTCGGAGGTCTCGCCGTACGTGCGATTGCAGATGGACGACGGCAAGAGCCGCTTCCGCGTGCACGGCTTCGGCATCGACGCCGAGGGCTCGGGCACGCTGGTCGGCGACTTCGGCGACATCGCGGCCGGGTCCGTGGTCAAGACGTCGATGGAGTACTTCAACGTCACCGCGGCCTGGGGCTACGAGGTCCTGCGCAACAAGAGCTACCGCGTCGCGGTCGGCGCCCAGTTGGGCTTCTACCTGCTCGACATCGCGGCGGTGTCGGCGGCCGGGCGCGAGAGCGTCGACACGACCGTGCTGGTGCCGATGCCCTTCGCCGAAGCCGAATGGCTGTGGAAGGACTTCGCCATCGGCGCCAACGGCGGCTTCATGTCGGCCGACCTCGGCGATGCCGCGGGCATCTACTGGGATCTCGAAGGCTACGTGCGCTGGCAGGCCGCCGAGCAGTTCGACGTGCTCGTCGGCTACCGCAACATCCGCATGGATGCCTATGGCAGCGCGTCGTCGCGCGACTTCGACGCGGACCTCGACATCCAAGGCATCTTCATCAGCGGCGGCGTGCGCTTCTAGCGCGGGCCAGCACCGCCGCGCGCGCTCAGGGCAGCAGCAGCGATCGGCCGAACAGGTCCCTGCCCGCACTCGTGCGCGCGAACGCGAGGAAGCGCTGGCCGAGGCCCGTGGCCGGCCCCGACGTGATCAGCTGCAGTGCCTGGCCGAACGGGTAGGTGCCGTAGTCGAAGGCGTCGAGCGTGGGCGAGAACCAGTCGATCTGGAGCAGCTTCTGGCCCGCTTCGAGCGGCGCCCCGCAGAGCCGCACGACGCCGACGGCGCCCGGGTGCTGCAGGATCTGGTCGGCGGTGTGACGCTGGCTCGGCACGCGCACCGCGGTGGCGGTGAAGTCGTCGCCCGGAATCAGCGTGTGCGCGGCTCGTTCGGCAACGAGGCGATCGGTGGGCACGACGACGACGATGGCCTCGCTGCGGTGGCCCAGCTGGCCCCAGTCGGTGACCTGACCCGTCAGGACCTGACGCATCTGGCTGCGCGTGAGCGACACCACGGGTGAGCCGGGCGCGACGACGAGCGCGAACAACTCGACGCCGAGGCGCGTCTGGCGCAGGCCGGCGTTCACTTCGCGCGGCGACAGCCGCCCGCTGATCACGCCGAACTCGGCGCGGCCGAGCAGCAGGTGGTCGACCGCGTCGCGGTCGTTGCTGCGCAGCCAGGCGAACGTGCATTCGTCGCAGGTGCTCGCGAACGCTCGCTCGATCGCCTCGTCGATGGCGTGACCCGCGTTCTTGCCGACGGCGATGGCGCGCGGAGCGCCCGCCGGGGTCGCGTCGCGCACCGCCATCTCGCCCGCGGGCGCCGCGGCCGGGATCGACACCTCGACCGGCGCGACCATGGTGACGAGCCCGTCGTCGCGCGCGGCCGCCCAGCTCGGTCGCGGCATGTGGAGCACCGCCTTGCGCGGGTCCGGATCGGCGCCGAACGTGCAGGCGGCCGCACCGATCGCGAGACAGGTCGCCAGGCGCGCCCGTCGCGCGCCCGTTGTTTGGTTTCTCCCCACGTCTTCTCCTCCGTGTCGGGCTATCGGACAGCGGTGTGCCAGCGTGTGGTGGGCTGCGACAGCGGCACCGCGCGGCGCCGTTGCTGCGGGCGCGTGGTGGTGGGACAAAGTGCGCCGATGACCTCAAGTGGTTCTGCAGTGCCGCCCTGCAGCAGATGCCGAGAGTGGGCCAAATTGGCCCGATTGACCGGACAAGATTGTCCGCTACACCTGTGTGGGTGATGCGCACCCCGCTGCCCGAACTCGACCGCACGGCCGCCGCGACGCTCGCGGCCCAGATCGCCGGCTACTACGCCCAGGCGATCCAGGGCGGCCGCATGCGCGCCGGCGACCGGCTGCCGCCGATCCGGCACGTGTCGCGAGCCTGCGACGTCACGCGGGCCACGGTCCAGGACGCCTACCGCCATCTCGCGGAACAGGGCCTCGTCGAAGGTACCGTGGGCCGCGGCACGACCGTGATCGTCGGCCCCGGCGCGGCGTCCGCCGGCGCCGGCGACGCCGCGCCGCGCTCGTTCAGCCCCTACGCGGACGCCGCACTGCGCCACAGCCAGGAGATGCCCGGCGCGCCGCCGCTGCCGCCCGGTCGCGCGCTGGTCGCCAACTTCGCCGAGCTGGCGCCCGACGGCGCGCGCTTCCCGGTAGATGCCTGGCGCACCGCGATGGACGCGGTGCTGCAGACGCGCGGCGCCGAACTGCTCGGCTACGGCAACGCCACCAATGGGCTGCCCGAGCTGCGTGCGATGCTTGCGGAACGCGAGCCCGCTGGCGACCCGCGCATCGGCCCCGACGACGTGCTCGTCACGGCCGGCGCGCAGCAGGCCCTCGATCTCGTGCTGCGCACGTTCTGTGCGCCCGGCGACACCGTGGTCGTGACGGCACCGTCCTACCACCAGATGCACGGACTGCTGCGGGCGCACGGTCTGCAGGTCGCGCCGGTGCCGTTCGGCGCCGACGGTCTCGACCTCGACCGGCTGGCGCGCGTGCTGCAGCGCGACGGCGTGCGCCTCGTCTACCTGATGCCGACGTTCCACAATCCGACGGGGCGATCGCTCGATCTGACGGCCCGGCGCGCGCTCGTCGACGTGCTGGCGCGCACGGCCGTGCCCGTCGTCGAGGACGAGTACCAGAGCTCGTTGCGCTGCCGCGGCAAGGCCGCGCCGACGCTGCGTTCGCTCGATCCGCGCGGCCTCACCGTCACGGCATCGACCGCCAGCAAGGAGCTGTTCCCGGCGCTGCGCATCGGCTGGATCGTGGCCAGCCAGGACCTGCTGCGACCGATGGCGGCCGTCAAGCGCTTCATGGATCTCGAGACGAGCCCGCTGCTGCAGGCCGCGCTGGTCGAGTTCGTGCGGCGCGGCAGCTTCGACCGCTACCTCGGCGAGCTGCGCGCCGAACTGCGCTCCCGCCACGCCGCGCTGCAGAAGGCCGCGCGCACGCACCTGCCCGCGGGCTGTTCGATCACCAGCCCCGACGGCGGCTTCGTGGCGTGGCTCGAACTGCCCGAAGCCGGCCAGGGCGAACGCCTGGCCGAACTCGCCATCGAACGCGGCGTGCGCGTCGTGCCGGGCTGCGTCTTCGATCTCTTCGGCCAGCCGTCGCGCGGCGTGCGGCTGTCGCTGACGCGTGCAGACACCGAGCAGATCACCGCGGGCATGCGGGTGCTCGGGCAATGTGCTCGCGAACTGTTGTCGACTCCCGCGCCGGCGCGCTCGTTCCTCTGACATCGTCCACCCACAGACCGAACCTCCTGCAATGACCCAGAAGCACCCCGTCAACGTCCCCGGCTTCACCGCCGAAGAAGTCGTCAGCAAGATCGGCTTCTGCGAACAGCTCAAGGGCGGCGTCATCATGGACGTCGTCGACAGCGAGCAGGCTCGCATCGCCGAAGAGGCCGGCGCCTGCGCCGTGATGGCGCTCGAACGCGTGCCGGCCGACATCCGCAAGCACGGCGGCATCGCGCGCGCGAGCGACCCGGGCATGATCGCGGCGATCCAGCAGGCGGTCAGCATCCCGGTCATGGCCAAGGTGCGCATCGGCCACTTCGTCGAGGCGCAGATGCTCGAGGCGATGGAGGTCGACTGCATCGACGAGAGCGAGGTGCTGACTCCCGCCGACGAGCAGTTCCACGTCGACAAGCGCCTGTTCAAGACGCCGTTCGTGTGCGGCTGCCGCGACCTCGGCGAGGCGCTGCGGCGCATCCACGAAGGTGCGGCGCTGATCCGCACCAAGGGCGAGGCCGGCACCGGCAACGTCGTCGAGGCCGTGCGGCACATGCGTGCGTTGATGGCGCAGATCCGCGAGCTGCGGGGCCAGGACGAGCGCTTCCTCGAGAAGAAGGCGAGCGAGCTGCGCGTGCCGTTCGAGCTCGTCGCGTGGGTGGCCGAGAACGAACGCCTGCCGGTGCCGAACTTCTCGGCCGGCGGCGTGGCGACGCCCGCGGACGCCGCGCTCATGATGCAGCTCGGCGCCGAAGCGGTGTTCGTCGGCTCGGGCATCTTCAAGTCGGGCAACCCGCAGCAGCGCGCCAAGGCGATCGTGCGTGCGGTGACGCACTTCGAGGATCCCAAGCTGCTGGTCGAGGTCAGCAAGGGTCTCGGCGAACCGATGGTCGGCATCGACATCAACACCTTGCCCGCACACGAGCGGCTGGCCGGCCGTGGCATCTGAACCGCTCACGATGGCACCGCTCGTCGGGGTGCTCGCGCTGCAGGGCGACTTCGCCGACCACGAAGCGGCGCTGCACACCCACGGCCTGCGCACGCGCCAGGTTCGTTCGGCTGCGCAGCTGGCCGGGCTCGACGGGCTCGTGTTGCCCGGCGGCGAGAGCACGACGATGCTCAAGCTGCTCGACGTCGAGGGCCTGTGGCGACCTCTCGGCGACGCACTGCGAACGGGCCTGCCCGTCTTCGCCACGTGTGCGGGCATGATCCTGCTCGCCGAGCACGTCGAGAATCCGCGCCAGCGCAGCTATGGCCTGTTGCCGATCGCCGTCGTGCGCAACGGCTATGGCCGCCAGTTCCATTCGGGCACGTTCGCGCTGCAGTCCGACGTCTTGCCACCCGGCACGACGGGCACCTTCATCCGCGCCCCGCGCATCACGTCCGTCGGTCCCGGCTGTGAGGTGCTCGCGCGCCGCGATGGCGACGCAGTGCTCGTGCGCAAGGGTCCGCTGCTCGCCGCGTGCTTCCATCCGGAACTGCAGCAACACCACCCGGTGTGCGCACTGTTCGCGGCGGCGGTTCGGCAGCGCGCGAGCGGCTCCGTGCCGCGGCACGCCGGTGCGGCGATCGTGCCCCCGCAACACGAAGCGGCATCCTGATCGTTCGCGGGCCGTTCGCGGCGGGGTGACCGACCTCGCGAAATGCCGCCGAAACGAGCTGACGGGTGCCCGGGCGCGGTCGAGGGGCTAGCATCCCGGCCCAGCTTTTGCGCGTGACCGTCGCGAGCATTCTCGGACCGCCGTGCCGACCGCCTGCGTAGGCGGAGCAGACCCCTCGATACCCACTCATGCCCTCAGTCGTTCGTGTCGTTTCGTTCGGCCTCGGTCCGATCGGGCTGGCCGCTGCTCGTCTGGCGCTGCAGAAGACCTCCGTGCAACTGATCGGCGCCATCGATGTCGATCCGGCCAAGGTCGGCAAGGACGTCGGCGACCTGCTCGAACTGGGTCGCACCACTGGCGTGCTCGTCGAGGCGGACGCGGCAGCGGCGCTGCAGCGGCTGAAGCCCGACGCCGTGCTGCACTGCACGTCGAGCTTCCTGCCGATGGTCAAGGACCAGCTGCTCGTGGCGGCGCGCTGCGGCGTCAACGTCGTGTCGTCGACCGAAGAACTGCTCGCGCCGGACTTCCAACACGCCGGACTCGCGGCCGAGCTCGATGCCGCGGCCAAGGCCGGCGGTGCGTCGATCCTCGGCACCGGTGTCAACCCGGGTTTTGCGATGGACTTCGTCGCCGTCGTGGCGTCGGCCGTGACCTTCGAGGTGCGCTCCGCCAAGTGCGTGCGCATCGTCGATGCCGCGACGCGGCGCCTGCCGCTGCAGAAGAAGGTCGGCGCGGGCCTGACCAAGGCGGAGTTCAAGCAGCAGATGGCGACGGGCAAGTTCGGCCACATCGGCATGCGCGAGTCGGTCGCACTGGTCGCGCGCGGGCTCGGCCTCGAGGTCGATCGCATCGAGCAGACCGTCGAGCCCGTGTTCGCGCCCGAGGACCACAAGACGCCGTTCCTGACGGTCAAGGAAGGGCAGGTCGCGGGCATCCGCAACCACGGCTACGGCTACGTCGGCAAGGCCGCCGTGCTGCATCTGGACCTGTCGATGTACGTCGGGGCTCCGGACCCGCGCGACGAGGTCGTGCTCGACAGCACGCCGCCGGTCCACCTGACGTTCCAGGGCGGCATTGCCGGGGACCAGGCGACGGCCGCGATCCTCGTCAACAACCTGCACGGCGTCGTGGCGGCGGCGCCCGGCCTGCGCACCGTGCTCGACGTCGCACCGCCGCGCTTGTGTCGCTGAACCACCGCGCGCGCCGGGGTGGGCGTCTCGGGCCTTTCTCGCGCTTGGGGTGAGACCGAAGCGACGCGAGCAACTATAGTGGGCCGCATGTTGCGTGAGAGTTGGAAGCGGCCATCCGTGGTGGTCGTCGGCTGGGCTCTGGTCCTGCTGGCAGTCTTCATCGTGCGCGGGGACCTGCGCGTCGACGCCGAGCCTCCGGTGCGCCAGACGGTCGCGCGCCGAGCCTCGGAGCCGGTCGTCGTGCGTCCCGAACGCGCCGCGCGCGTACCGGCCGTGCCGAGTGCGCTGCGCCAGGGTCGCGTGTTCGACTCCCTCGGTTATCTCGTGGTCGGTGCCGAAGTGATCGCGGCGGAACGCGCGTCCGAACGCACCGACGCCGACGGCGAGTTCCGCCTCGATCTGCCGGAGCGTCGCTTCACCGACGTCTGCATCCGCGCCAAGGGGCGCCTCCCCGTCTGGCTCCAGGCCCAGGCGATCTCGCCCGACCCGCTGGTCGTGCAGCTCGCGCCCGAGGCGCCGTGGGACGCCGCGCCGTCGGCGCCGGCACCGGTCGCCTTCCCGCTCGCGGGCGAGGGCATCGTGCGGGCGCCCGACGGCAGCCCCCTCGTCGGCGCCTACGTCAAGGCGGTCGGCACGGAGCTGTGGAGTCGCACCGACGAGATCGGTCGCTACGTGCTGCCGCTGGCGACGTCGACGCCGACGCTGCTCGTGCACTGCCCCGACAACGGCGCCGACCAGCGTGGTTTCGCCGCGCGCTCGGAGCCGCTCGAACTCGGCCGTTCGAGTGGTGTCGTGCCGTTGCCGGAGCTCGTCGCGAGTCCGGCCGGCAACATCCGCGGCACGGTGCGCGATGTGCGCGGCACGCCGCTCGCGGGTGTGCCGGTGCAGCTGCGCGGCGAAGGCGTCGCGCGCGTCTTCGAATCGGGCGCCGGTGGCATCTTCCGCTTCAGCGGTCTGCTGCCGGGCCGCTACGAAGTGCGACCGCTGGCCTTCCGCGGCTCGGTCGGCCAGGCCCGCGACGTGTTGCTCGACAGCCCGGTCGCCGACTGTGACCTGCACATGAAGTCGGCGGCCGAACGGCGTCTGCGTGTCGTCGACGAGGGTGGCAGCCCGGTCGGCCTCGTCTACGTGTCGACCTCGATCGAGGGTCAGCGGCGCGGCGTCGCCCAGGCCGATGCACTCGGTTGGGCGGCCGTTCCCGTCGCGGAGCAGACCGACTTCGACGTGCGCACGCCGGAGCATGCGCCGATGGCCGTGCGCCGGTTCGATGCCGAGCCGGCGACGCTCGTCGTGGCTCTTCCCTGAGGGGCCCTTCCTCGAGGGGCCCTTCCCTGAGTGGCCCGCGGCGACGTCTCGCGAGCCGCCCCGCGCGCGCCGCGGCGCGCGCTCACTGCAGGTCGGCGAGGCCCGCGTTGCTGAGCAGGAAACCGAGCGGGTTGTTGTCGAGTACGACCGACTGGCTGACGACGAGGTAGCCTGGGAAGCCGGCCGGCACGAGGAACGGCGACGACGCGCCGCCGGCGCCGTCGAGGAAGAACACGCTGCCCGCGATGATCTCCTGCGCGAGCGGCAGATAGACCTTGCAGCTGGGCAGCAGCGTCGCGCCGACGGGGTCGAGGCCGAGCGAGAAGAAGTTGGCGCCGATGCCGAGGGCCGGACCCGCACTCTGCACGAGCTGGATCGTCGTGCCGCCGATCGGTGCGCCGGAGTAGTTGAACGTGAACGTGCCGGCACCGACGGGGCAACCGGTGCCCCACGTGCCGAGCTGCCCCGGCATCAGGTACGTGATCGTGAGATTGGGTGGGATGCCCATGCTCTCCTTCGAGTCGATGCGGCGCGCGGTGAACGCCAACGCCTCCGAGGTCTTGAGCAGCCAGCCGAAGTTCTGCGCCGGGTTGTCGAGCCAGAACTGCGCGTCGACGACGCTGCCGGGGCCGGCCGGGCCCGTGGCGAGACTCATCGGTGCGGTCGACATCGTGAAGCTCGGCGCCGGTGCGAAGTCGCCACCGGGCGTCGTCCACAACGTGCTCGGCCAGAACCGGTGCAGCCACGTGGCGTCGCCGGTCGTCGCCGCGCCGCCGCCGCCGCCGCCGCCGGTCGCGACCGAAGTGCCCTCGCCCCAGGACTGCAGCACGCGATGCACCATCACGTCGATCGGAAGCGCGGCCGCGGTCATCACGATGTTGATCTCGAGGGTCGCCGAGACGATCTTCGCGCCCGCGGGCACGGCGGCGGCGACGTCGAAGCGCATCAGACCGCGCCGCTTCTGGTTGCTGCCGTTGACCCCCGCGAAGACTCCGGCGCCGGCACCGTTGCTGAGGTTGCCGGTGAGGCTCTCGTAGAGCGTGTTGTCGGCCGCACAGGGCACGACGACCGTGGTCTGGCACGCGAGGGCGCCGGACAAGGAGAGAATTGCGAGGACGGGTGCGGCTACCAGCCGCGAGGATGCAGTGGTGGAGATCATGTTTGGCAAGGGCAGACTGTGGCCCGACCACGATAGCGTGGAATGGCGCCGCTGCACTCCCCCGCGCGCGGCGCCGCTGCGCCGCGACCAACCGTCGATCGCACTGCGTCTCTACTTCTTGTCGCCGACCGAGAAGACCTCACCGTGGCCCATTTCGGCGAGCCGACGGAGCAGGTCCATGTTGGCCTCGCCAAGCCCGATGCAGTGCATGCGAATACGGCGGAACGCGTTCATGCGGCGCAGGTCCTCGACGAGCCAGTTGTCATCCTGGCTGTAAGGGCCGTGGTAGACGATGCGCTTGGGCTGCGGCATCGGCGTGTTGTATTCGGTCGTCAGCACCGCGTTGCCCTCGAGGTAGTTCGTCTCCTCGAGGTGGAAGTCGTCCCACGACGGGCTGCCGTCCGAGAGCAGGAACATCGTGTCGCAGCCTTCGGTCAGCGCGTCGGGATCGACGTAGCCGCACTCCTCGACGAAGCCCTTGCCGGCGAGGCCGAACGCACGCCGCAGGCCGGAGTGCATGTTGGTGCGTCCGCGCAGCTTGCCGTCCGGGGCCTTCACGCGGTCCTCGGGGCTGAACTGTTCGGGCGACAGCGGCTTGATGGAATCGAGCTCGGCCATCACGCGGGCGATGTTGGCCTTCGTCGCCTTGATCATGCCCTTGCACGAATCGAGGGTGCCCGACTCGTCGCCGAACCAGACGATCGCGAAGTGCTTGTCGGGCGTCAGGCGCGAGAGCGAGATGCGCAGTTGTTCGCGCGCCAGGTCCCAGCGGCTCTTGATCTTGTTCCACGGCAGATCGCTCTCGTCGAGCAACGCGTCCTTCTTCTTCTTGGGACGCGGGCCCGTGACGGCGGCCAGCGGCGGTCGTGCGCTCGGCGAGATGTCCTTGCACATCGAGTCGGACATGTCGACGACATAGCAGAAGCGTTCGCCCTCGGTCTCGATGCCGAAGAACCGCGGCGCTGCGCGCGTGTCGTTCTTCTTCGGCTCCTTGATCTCGCCGCGCTGCAACAGCTCGAGCCAAGGCTCCGGGTTGATGAACAACGCCGGACCCTTGAGGATCCACTGCAGGTGCCGCGCGACCTGCACCTTGGCCGTGTGGGACAGGCCGACGTCGTCGCCGAGCAGGCCGATGTAGGCCGTCAACGCATCGCGATACTTCGCGTCGTTGACGAGCCGCCGGTTGTCGAACAGCGCACCCGACATCGCACCGAGCAGGACCATGCGATCCGACTCCTTCTTCGGGAACTCGACACATGTCGGCACGATCACGGCCGCGAGATTGCCGCTCTTCGACTCGCCGATCGCCGCGATCGCCGCGGCCCGGTGCGTGGCGTTCTTGTCCTCCTGCACGATCGAGACCAGCGCCGCATCGCCGACGCGGTCGGCTTCGATGCGCAGGGTCCGGACCCACAGCCACGTGTCCACGGGCTTGCTGTTGGCCTTGCGCAGCGCGCGGAACGTCTCGACCGCCTGCGCGTCGTCGAAGTGGCGACCGAACAGCGTCGCCATCGTGTAGCGCGCGTATTCGGGGTAGTCCTTGGTCTTGTCGTAGTCCTCGGCCAGGATCGCGAGTGCGTCGGGCGAGCGCGTCTGCGCGAGGCGGTCCCGGCCTTCGGTGTGCCACTTGAACGCCGCCCGCCCCATGCACACCCTGTAGCGCGCGAGCGCTTCGTCGTAGCCGGGCTTGTTCTGCGCGGCAGCGGCCACGCCCAGCACCCACGGCAGCAGCGCGAAGAGGAACGTCGGGAACGGAGACTTCGCAGGCATCATCGCGGGCTCTGGCACAGGAGGGGGACGTGCGCACCGTAGCACCCAGGCTCGCCACGGGTAGTTGGGAACCCGCCCCGAGTCACCCTGTGCGTCACCGTGCCTGGGCTCGGGCGGCGCCGCGAAACCTCGCACCGAACCGTTGCAGGGGCCGTTCGACCGCGAAATACGAGACGGTCGCCGCGATGAACGAGAGCAGGATCGACAGCCAGGCGCGCGCCGCCGTGGGCTCTGGGACGACGAGCGCGAAGTAGATCGGCAGGTGGTACAGGTACAGGGCGTAGCTGATGCGGCCGATGGCACGCAGCGGCCGCGCGGTCAGCACGCGAAGCGGCGACCGGCGTTGTTGCTCGGCCAGGACGCCGAGCAGCACGAGGCCGGTGCACAGCGCACCGCTGTGCACGAGCACGACGAAGGGCGCCAGCGATCGCGGCAGCCATTCCTTCGTGTCGCTCCAGATCGGGCCCACCTCGAGCGGACCCAACAAGAACCAGACGTGCGGATGCAGCACGATCGCCGCGGCGAGCAGACCCAGTGCGAGCTGCGTCGCCTGCCGCGGCCGTGCGCGCAGCCACGTCTCGCGGAAGGCCAACAGGCTGCCGGCACCGAGGCTCAGGAAGCGGAACGGCGACCCGTGCGGCACGGCGCGTTCGCCGATGTCCGCATCGACGAACAGGCAGACGAGCAGCGCGCCGACGATGGCCAGCGGCATGACGCCGAACGCGAGCACGCGGCCCGCCCGGCCCGGCTTCGCGAACGCCACGACCAGCGGCCACAGCAGGTAGAAGTGTTCCTCGATGCACAGCGACCACGTGTGTTCGAGCGGGCCGCCCTGCGGCCAGAAGATCGACTTCACGTTGTACAGGTACAGCGCACACCAGCCGATCTCGGCCGCCGGTCGCTGCGGCAGCATCACGAGCAGCAGCAGGTAGTAGATCGGGAAGATGCGCAGCAGTCGCCGCAGCAGGAACCAGCGCACGGGCAGCCCCTGCTCGCGTTCCGCCATGAGGATGCGCGTGATGAGGAAGCCGCTGAGCACGAAGAAGATCTCGACGCCGAGCCCGCCGGGTCCGATCAGCCAGCTCGCGAACTTCAACCACTCCGGGTAGCCCGGCACCACCTGGGGCACGTGCACCCACATCACGAGCAGCACGGCCACGGCGCGCAAGCCGTCGAGTACGGGGAGGTGGCTGGGCCGCATGGACGGCGCAGAGGGTAGTTGGGCAGCGCGAGGGCGTCGAGTCCGCGCCGCATCGCCGATACCGTGGCGTCATGGGCAGACTCTTCCCGAGCATCGACGAGCCGCTGCACGCGTTCCTTCTGGCTCAACACGTGTTCTTCGTCGCCACGGCACCGAGCGGCAGCGATGGCCACGTCAACTGTTCACCCAAGGGCGGCGACTCGTTCCGCGTGCTCGGGCCGACGACGGTGGCCTGGCTCGACCGCGTCGGCAGCGGCATCGAGACGATCGCGCACCTGCGGCAGAACGCGCGCATCGTGATCATGTTCTGCGCCTTCGAAGGCGCGCCCAAGATCGTGCGCCTGCACGGTCGCGGTGAAGTGATCGAAGCCGGCGACGAACAGTTCGCCGGGCTCGTCGCGCGCTTCGGTTCGCCCGGGCTCGGCGTGCGGGCCGTCATCCGCGTCGAGCTGACGCGCATCAGCGACTCGTGCGGCTTCGGCGTGCCGCTGTATCACCACGAGGGCGAACGCGACCAGCTGGCGAAGTCCGCGGAGCGCAGGGGCGAACAGGGCCTGCTGGCCTACATGCGCGAGAAGAACGCGTGCAGTCTCGATGGCCTGCCCGGTCTGCGCTGGCCCGGCGACGCCGGTTGAGGTCGCGCGCGCCGCAACCGCGGCGCCGGCTCCGTGGGCACTGGCCGCGACGACCCGGTCGCGCCGGAATTCGCGGATCGCCGTCACACGGCTGCGGGCGCGGCATCGCAACGGTGCAAGGCCGGGGCGCACGCCCCGCGCCCGATGCATTCCCCCGACCTCATGGGAGCACGGACATGAACGTCCTCACGCACATCAAGGGTGGCAAGCTGGCCACCAACCACAACCAGAAGCCCGTCGTCCGGACCCCGCGCGCGGCCAGGCGGCGCCGGTAGCTGCGCCCCGCGGCCGCGAGGCGCCCGGTCGGCTGTTGCTGCCCGCCCCCGCGCGCTGTCCAGTGCGCATCCGTGGCACCTGCAATCGTCACCGCGGAACGTCGTGTGGACCAGGCGCCTGGGCGGCTCGCGCGCGCCGCCGCCGCCATGCTCGGGCTGGCGCTCGCTTCGTGCTACTCGTCGGTCGGCGCCTGGACGTATCCGTCGGGTCGCTACACGACGACGGCGAGCCCACAACCGGCGCCGGCCTTCGTGCTGGTCGAGCCGCTGCTCGACGAACGTGGGCACGAGAACGTCTCGTCGATGACGTGGAGCTACGTGCCGGTCTTCCCGCTCGGCTGGAACCACTTCGACCGCCCCGAGGCGACGGTGCCCGGGCCCGACACGACGCAGTATCGGGTCGAGCCGTGCCTCGACCTCGCGCGCTCGATCGTCATCGAACTGCAGCGGCAGCACCTCGTCGAGCGCGCGGAATTCGCGCGCGACTACCAGCACGGCCTCGGCGAGACGCATCGGTTGCGCGGGCGGCTGCGCGCGTTCTCGGTCGATCTGACGCGCTGGACCTACGGTCTGTCGGTCTACGCACCCGTGCTGTGGAGCCTCGGCCTGCCGCAGGCGACCTCGAAGAACGCGTTCTGCGTCGACCTCGAACTCGTCGAAGTCGCGTCGCAACGTGTGGTGTGGTCGGCGAGCCTGTTCGACGCGGACAGCTGGGTCGAGGGCTACTACTACGGCCCCGATTGGTACCGCTTCTCGTGGATGTGGGAGCGGCGGCTGCGCGCGGGGTTGCTCGACCTGGCGCGGGTTCTCGGCGCCACGGCCGCGCCGTTGCCGTCCGAATTGCGCGACGAGTTGGAGCTCTTTCCAGCGCAGATGCCCGAGGAGCTGCAGCGCACGGGGCAGGAGGGCAGGTAGCGCGCGAACGGCGGCGGCCTCCGGATCGCCGGCAGGCAAACCCGGGACCCGGATTGGCGGCGACGCCCGGTCGTTCCGACCGGGTTTCGGTCGGACCACGTGGCAGACGTTCGCCGCGCCCCGTACCGTACCACCCATGTCCGCGGAGCAGGACGAACTCTACGCGCGCGCCGCCACGGGCGACGAGGCGTCGCTCGACGCGCTGCTCGCGAGGTACCTGCCGCAGCTGCACGCCTACGTGCACGCGCGGCTCAGCAACGACGTGCGCGCTCGGGAATCGAGCATGGACGTCGTGCAGTCGGTCTGCCGCGACCTGCTCGCGCAGCGGGGCAGGTTCGACTTCCGCGGCGAGGAGCGGTTTCGTGCCTGGCTGTTCACATCGGCGCTGAACAAGATGCGCGACAAGTACCGCTTCCATCACGGAGCGCTGCGCGACGTGGGCCGCGAACGACCTCAGGACGTCGACCTGGCGACGAACCTGGCGAACCTGCTGACGCCGAGCAAGGACGCGATGGCCTCGGAGGCGGCGCGCAGCGTGAAGGAGGCGCTGGCGGCGCTGTCGGAGGATCACCGCGAGGTCATCACGTTGGCTCGCATCGTCGGCCTGCCGCACAAGGTCATCGCCGAGGTCATGGGCCGCAGCGACGAGGCCACGCGGCAACTGCTGGGGCGCGCGCTGCTGCAGTTCGGGATCGAGCTCCGGCGCCGCGGCATCGAACCGACGTGATCGCTCGGCGCTCGCCGTCGGCGCGCCCACTGCCGTCGTGCTACCGCTTCTCCTCGTGCGCCGTCCAGGACGGTGGCAGCGAGCGCTCGACGATCGTGGTACCGCCCATGAGCACGGTGACTTCGCCGAGCGGCAGCCGGTCCGGCGCCGAATCGCCCGCGTGGCAGCGCTGCGCGAACAGCGCGAACGTGCGCGCCGCGACGGTCGTGTTCGACACGCCCTGCACGTCGCTGCAGGCCAGCGAGAACGCTTCGTCGCCGTGTCCGGTGTCCAACAACACCGCGTCGACCTGCGGCATCGGCCTGCCCTCGGTGTCGCGATAGCGCACGCGCAACCGGCCGCTGCGCAGCGTGAACGTCGGCGTGGCCTGGTCGCCCGGTCCGATCTGGATCACCTCGTCGGCGGCGACGCGGAACGGGTCCGTGGCCACGACGGTGTAGCGGCCGGGGCGCACGGTGACCGCGAACGAGCCCGCCTCGTCGGTCGTGACCGACAGGCAGTACGGTGCACGGCGCACGGCGTGGTCGGTCTCGCTCGCGTCGAACACGCCGCGCAGCGTCAGCTGGGCGCTGGCCATCGCGGTGCCGTTGTGCAACACCGTACCGTGCAACCGAGCCGGCAGCAGCTGCGGCAGGTCGAGCACGACCGCCGTGGTGGCGCCGTCGCGAAGTTCGTGTTCGCCGAGCTCGAGCCGCCAGTGGTGCGCGAAGAGCGGCGAGCTGCGGGTGCAGGCCGCGAGCCGCAGCTGCCAACGCCCCGATGGCAGGCCCGACAGCGTGGTGCTGCCGCGCAGCGCGACCTCGTGCAGTTCCTCGGCCGCTTCGGGGCCGGCAGGATCGCGGCGCACCAGCTGCAGCTTCGGCTCCCACGCGGGCACCTGGAGTTCGCCGAGTCCGGCGTAGCTGCGCAGCGCCGCCACCACGCCAGCCGGGCGCAGTTCGATCTGCAGCGTGCCGCCGCGCCGCACGTGCACGACGAGCGGCGAAGGGTCGTCGAGATGCACGTCGTCGACGAACGCGGGCAGGTTGCCGGGACCGGGCACGCGGATCGCAAGACGGCCCTGCCGCGGGCCGCGCACCGTCGCCTCGCCGTGCGTATCGGTCTCGACGCGTTGCCGAAGCAGCGCCTTGTCGGTGGGTCCGAACGTGCGCAGCATCGTCTCGATCGGCCACACGGCCGTCGCCGCATCGAGTCCGCCCTGGGCCTGTTCGACGAGTTCGACCGTCGTGCCCGCGACGGGCGCGTCGTCGCCGTCGAGCACGCGCACACGGCGCTGCGCGGCCATGGGCAGCACGACGGTCAAGTGCACCGGTGAGGGATCGGTGATCTCGATGCGCCGCACCTCGGTCGCGATCAGCGACTCGTCGCGCGGTTCCACGAACAGGCACTGCCGCGCCCGGCGCAGACCGTGCAGCAGCGCCGCGCCGCCGTCGTGGTGTCCGAAGGTGCGCGCGTGCTGGTCACCCTCGAGCACCACCCGCGGCCTCGTGCCGTCGTCGTCGATCCAGATCCACGCGGCGTACTCCTCGACCGGCGCACCCTGAGCGTCGACGACGTGCAGCGCCACGTCGACGCCGCGTCGCAGCACCGCGCGCAGGTCCCGCGTGCCCCATGCGAACGGGCCCTTCACGACCGTCAGATCGTAGCCCTCCTTGTCGACGAGCAACTGCGTCGGCACGGTGGCGTCGTCGGGCGCGGCGAGCAGCGTGAACGTGCCGTCGGTCCGGCTCCACGCACCGCGGTGCGCGGCGGCGGCTTGGATCGAGGCGTGGGCGACGGGGTTGCCGAGGTCGTCGACGACGATGCCCTGCACGCTCGGCGGCAGCTTCGCGCGCTGGAGCGCGAGCTCGAGCCAAGGCGCGGGCTCGAGCAGTTCGTGCCGCTGCGGCAGCCCACCCGCATAGCCCTCGATCGGCTCGATGCTGACCAGGTAGCTGCCCGGCGCCAGCATCGCCGCGACGAACAGACCGTTCGCATCGGTGCACACGGCGTCCGCCTCGATCGCGTTCGCCTGCGGACCTTCGTTGCGGCGCGCGCGGCTCAGCGTCACGCTGGCGCCAGCGACCGGTGCGCCGGTGTCGTCGGCGACGCGACCGCGCGCCTGCACGCCGGGCAGCAGTGCCAGGTCGCCGAGCTCGATCACAGCACCCGGGTCGATGCCCTCGCCGTACAGGCGCGATTGCCAGGAGGCGCGCATGGCCACGCGACCTTCGTGCTGCACGCTGAGCACGAAGCGCAGCGGTTCGTGCGGTACGAAGTGGAACTCGAACCGCCCATCGGCGGACGTCTGCACGGCCGCGGGGTTCTGCCACTGCGGGTCGTAGTGGCGGCGCACCCACTGCTCGAACTCGTCGCTGTTGTTGGGCATGCCGTTCCAGATGACGCGGCAGCCCGCGAGCGGCGCGCCACTGGCGTCCACGCAGCGGCCGCGGACCGTCGCCTGCGCTGGTCGCGGCTCGGCCACCAGCGTGCGCTGCGGTGGCGCACTCGGCTGGTTCGTGCGCGTCGGCGCCACCGCGACGGCCGCGGCGAGCGGTGACGGTTGGGTCAGCTCGGCTGTCGCACCCGTCGCCACGGGTTCCTCGCCTCGCAGGCACCACACGCCCGTCACGGCCAACCCGATCGCCGCCGCCAAGCCCATGAGCTTGCCTGCATTCGCCATGATCAGCACTCCTGTTGTCACCGTGCCTGCCGCCGCCGCTGTCGCTGGCGCCTCGCGCAGCGCGAACGCCGCGGCGAGCCCCGCGCGCCAGTCGCTGTCGTCGCCTTCGAATCGTTCGCGCAGCAGCGCGAGCCCGCGCCGCAGCTGGCTCTTCACCGTCGCCAGCGGCGCACCGGTCGCGGCAGCGATCTCGGCCGGCGACTGTTCGTGCAGGTACCGGCGCAGCAGCGCACCCTGGTACGGCTGCGGCAACGCCAGCACGGCGTCATTGAGCCGCCGGAACTGGTCGCGCGCCGCGGCCTCGATGTCCGCGGCCACGATCGGTTCGGACCGGGCGGCGGCGGACTCGCGCTGCCGTCGCCGCCGTTCGCCGCGCCGGTGCTTGGCCGCCAGGTGCCGCAGCACGGTCGCGAACCAGCCGCCGACCGGGCCCGGCATCGCCGGCGGCGCGACGATCGCCTGCACCGCGGCGTCCTGCAGCAGGTCGTCCGCGTGCTGTTCGCCGACGAGGTCGCGCGCCAGCGCGCGCAGCGCCCTGGCGTGGTCCTGCAGCTGGTCGGCGATCGGTTTCGGCATGCACCGATTCTCTACCCGCGACCCCCGTCTGCGGATGCACGGCGCCGCTCCTCGAGCGCCGTCCCGAGCCGGAAGATCGCCGCCAGCACGAGCACCGCGACGCCGCCGCCGAGCAGCAGGTAGTCGGCCCGGAACGGCAATGGCAGCACACCGAGCAACTGGTCCGAGTCCGTGAAGGAGATCCCCTCGACATCGAAGCGCGAAGCGAGCAGGCCCGGCATCGCCGTCTCGAAGACGGAGTAGAGCACGCCGAGCAGCAACAGGATCCAACCCACGGTTCGGATACGGCGCACGCTCGCCGCCGTGAACGGCTCGCCCGCTGCGGCCGCGGCGAGCAGGCGGCGCAGCTGGTGGATGATGACGAGACCCATCGCGAGCAGGATCAGGCCGAAGGCCCAGCCGACGCCCCACGGCAGGCTCGTCACCGGGAACCGGAGCTGGCCGCTGCACTGCTCGAGCCGCAACGGCTCGACGCCGGGCACCTTCGACTGCACGCGGTACCCTTCGGCGTCGATCGTGAACGCGACCGGCACCGAGATGGAACAGCTCCCGGGCTTGATGGCCAGCTGCAGCAGGAACAGCCCGCCGAGCAACCACGCGAACCACCAGGAGGCGACGAGCAGCGCGTGCGGCACGGCGACGAGCCACGACTTCGCGAGCACCTGCTTGCTCTGCGACACGCCGCGCTCCAGGTAGGCACGCATCGCGGCCGCGAACGCACCCATGTCCGCGTACCGTTCGCCGGCCTCGCGCGCCATGGCTCTCGCGCAGATGGCCGCGAGTTCGCGCGGTGCGCGTGGATCGACCTCGAGCACCGGCTTCGGCGGACCCTTCAGCACGGCGAGCAGCACCGTGTGCGGCGAGACGGTCGAGCCGGGCTCCGCGTACGGCTGGCATCCCGTGAGCAGCGTGTAGAGCAGCGCGCCGGCCGCATAGACGTCACACTGTTCCGTGAGGTCGGCGATGCGCCCCTCGGCCTGTTCGGGCGGCATGTAGGACGGCGTGCCGAGCACGGCACCGTCCATCGTCAGCGAAGGCGAAGCCCGATCGGCGCCGGCGCGCCGCGCCCGGTCGCCGTGCACCGGCTCGTGTGCCGCCGCAGTCGCGCGCGCGCCGGGCTCGCCGAGCACCTTGGCGAGCCCCCAGTCCATGACGTAGACCTCGCCGAACGCGCCGACCATGACGTTGCTCGGCTTCAGGTCGCGGTGCAGCACCTTCTTCGAGTGGGCGTAGCTCAGCGTGTCGCAGACCTTCAGCAGGACCTCGAGCGCGCGCGTGGTCGTCCAGCCGTCTTCGCCCTTGCGCGCGAGTTCGAAGATCGCGTCGACCGTGCGGCCCTGGATCAGGCGCATCGTGAAGTAGACCCGGCCGCGTGCGTCGAGACCCAGCTCGTGCACGGGAACGACGCCGGGATGGTCGAGCTGCCCCGTGATCAGCGCCTCGTCGAGGAAGCGCTCGAGCACGTGCGCCTGTTCGCTCGATGCCGCGGTGATGGGCTCGTCGTGGCCGAGCATGACCTTCATCGCGACGTTGCGGTCGAGGTCCTGGTCGAACGCGCGCAGGATCGCACCCATGCCGCCGCGCGCGACCTCACCCTTCAGCACGTAGCGGTCGAGCGCGACGGCGGCGCGCGCGCGCAGGCGCTGCAGCCGCGCCTCGGGTGACGTGGCGCTCGGTCCGCCGCGGCCGTGGTCGTCTTCGGGGGAGACGTGCGGGTGCGTGTCGGTCGCCATGGCGGCGACATCCTACGCGGCGGTACGCGAGGCCCGGGCGGCATGTCGGGTTCGGGAACATCCACACCTCGACACGGAGCTCGCGCGCGGCGGGCGGGCGCGACACCGCCCCACCTTGTCGGACCCGGGCACCCACACTACTGTCGCGACCCATGAACGCTGGCGAGCTCGACCGGTTGTTCGCCGCGATTCGTCGCACCCGCGATCCCGAGTTGCTCGCCACGCTGTTCGAGCGCACGGCGCCGTGGTTGCTGCACCGCGCGCGGTTGCTGCTCGGCCGCGACGGGCTCGCCGAGGACGTCGTCCAGGACCTGTTCCTCGCCCTGCTCGAACACGGTCACCGCTGCGAACCGGGGCGACCTTGTCTTCCGTATCTCATCGGCATGCTGCGTCGCCTCGCGGCGCGCGTGCAGCGGCGGGAGGCGCGCACCCTGGCGCAGGGTCTGCGCGAGGAGACGTCGGTGGCCGGCGCGGCGGTCGACGCGGCGATCAGCGCCGAGGGCCGCGCGGCTGTGCGGGCGGCGATCGACGCGCTGCCCGAACCCTACCGCGACGTCGTGCGCCGGTTCCTCGCGCAACAGTCGACGCACGCAATCGGCCGCGAACTGGGCCGCACACCCAACTCCGTGCGCGTGCTGCTACACCGCGGATTGCGCCTCCTGCGATGTGCGCTGCCGCCCGGCCTTCTCGCGTTGCTCCTGACCGTTCCGGCCCGACCCATCGTCGCGCGAGTGCGGTTGCGGCGACAACTGGGATTCGGCGCCGCGGTGCTCGCGATCGGTGCCGTTGCGGTTTGGGCCGGCATCGGCGCGAGCCCGGGCAACGCGTTCACGGTTGGTTCCATCGCGGACGTGCCGTCACTGGCGGCAGCGGCGGTGGCGCCGGCCGACGCCGAAGGAGACGCCGCTCCCGTCGTGCGAAATGCGCTCGAGCAGGCGGCAGGGGCTGCGCTCGTGCTCGAGTTGCATCATGCCGACGGCTCTCCGGCCGAGTCGGTCGGTGTGCTCGCGCATCCCGCCGGCCGCGATGCCGACTTCGACGCGTGCCGTGCGGTGAGCGGCGTCGACGGGCGTGTGATGCTCGAGGGCCTCGCCCCGGGCCCGGCGACGGTGCTCGTCGACCGCGGGTTGCGGCTCCTTTTCGCCGCGGCTCCGATCGCAACCGCGCCGCATTTCGTCGTGCTCCCCGAGGGAGTCGATGTCACCGGCATCGTGCGCGACGCACAGGGTCGACCTGCGGCGGGCGCGGGCATCTGGTTGTGCCTCGAGCCGCGCCGACCGACGGAAGGCAGCGTCGTGGCCCGCGCGGGTGCCGACGGTCGCTTCATCGTGCGCGGTGTTCAAGCGATGGCGTCGATCGCCGCCGTGCGCGAGGGCTCGGCACCGTCGCAGCTGCGGTCTGTCGACGGGGTCCTTGGTGAACTCGAACTCGTGCTCGGCGGCGAGGGTGCCCGGCTCGCCGGGCGCGTGTTCGGCGGCGATGGTGCGCCGATCGCCGGCGCGGTCGTTCGCGTGGCGCGCAACCCGCGCGCCAACTTCCAGCTGCCCGGCGGTCGCACGATGGAACCCGCCCACCCGTGCGCGGTCGCCCGCACGGATGCCGCGGGGACGTTCGCGCTCGCGGACCTGCCGCCGGGGCCGATGCAGGTGCTGGTGCGCGCGCCCGGGTGCAGCACCAAGATCGAGCCCGTGATCGTCGCTCCTGGCGTCGAGCGCCGCGTCGATCTGCGCATGGAACCCGGCGCCGACCTCTGCGGTGACGTGCGCGACGAGAGTGGGTCTGCGATCGCAGCTGCATGCGTGATGGCTCGCGGCGTCGTGCCCAGCGCGTGGGCCAGCGCGGACACGGCGCCCGACGGCTCGTTCGCGCTCACGGGTCTGGATGACGAGCACGTGCTGCTCGAGGTCGCCGCGCCGGGTTTCGTGCCGGCGTCCGTGCCGGTCGAGAGTGGCGTGGCGCGGATCGCAGTGGTGTTGCTCAGAGAGACGCGCGTCCTTCTGCGCCTGCGGGATGCCGCCGGCGCCTGCGTTGCCGCGCCGGAGTGGGAACTCGCCGCGTGCCCCGCGAGGGGCGGCCAGCCGCGCGTGCCGACACCCCTGGAGGCGGCGGGCGACACCTTTGTCGCCGCAGGCGAGTTCGCGGAGGGCCCGTTCATGGTGCGCCGGCAAGGCGCGCAGGTCTGGCTGCGAGCCGAGCTGTGTGAGGGCGACCCGATGCTGCTGCAGATCCCGGCCGCCGCACACGCCGAGGGTTCGCTCGTGTTGTCGCTGCCGGGCACGACGCCGCAGCAGTGCGGTGATGTGCTGCTCGTGCTCGAGCGCGATGGCGTGCGGCAACCGATCTTCCCGGTCCGTGTGGAGGGCTCGCAGCTCGACTTCGGCCCCCTGCCGGTCGGCGAGACTCGCGCCGTGCTCTACTCGCGTACGGGCTCGTTGCCAGCGCTGGACCTGGGCGTCATCGCCATCGGCGCGATGCGCGCTCCGCACACGATCGCGCTGCCCCAGTACGGCTGGCTGCGCTATTCCCTGCGCAGCACGGACCGTGAGCCGGTGCTCGATTGTCTGGCATTCGTCCTCGACGAGCGCGGCCTGCAGGTGCCGCTCGAGGGTCCGGTTGGTCGCGTGGCGCTGGCCGCGGGTCGCTACCAGATATGGGTCAGCAGCCTCTCGTTCCCGACCATCGGCGACGAGTTCGTCGTCGCGGCCGGCCAGGAGACCGCCGTCGACCTCGAGTTGAACCCCGGCAAGGTCCGTCACGTGGCGTTCCGGCTGCCGCCGGAGACCGACTTGCGGCAGTGCCGCGCGAGAGTCCTGGCAGCCGACGGCAGCACCGTCGACGACGAACACGGCTTCCCGATCGCGGATCGCGGCTTCGACACGGCCGCCGACGGCATCTGCTCCGCGACGATCGTGCTCGCCGAAGGGCAGTACGTGCTGGACGTGCGGTGCGGCCAGGCTGTCTACCGCGCCAGGTTCGGTGTCGCCGCCGCCGACGGTGTCGTGGATCCGATCGAGGTCGAGCTGCGTGTCGAGCGTTGACGACAGCGTGGCATTACGCAATCCCGTCTGGCTGCGCCAGCCGTCCGGCGCACCCGGCATCGCCAGGTGCGCGAACGTGCCGAAGCTCACTTCGCCACCCCGGGCGCGAAGCATGCCCAGTCGTTCTCGCCGGCTTTCTGTAACGCGTGCGGCCGCCGCGGGAAACTCGCCGCCACCCGGCCGCCATCTCTGGCGAAGCTGGTGATACGCCCCTTCGTAGTTCGCGGCTCCGCCGCATTCCGCTGCCCGAGCGCTTCCTCGAGGATGCAAACATGCAACTTCTCGCCACCTCCGTTCTCGCCGTCGTCGCCACGTTCGGCTCGGCCGCCGCACAGTCGATCCTCGCGGCGACCTCGGGTCTCCTGACCCCCGCGCGCCTCATCGACTTCGGCGCGGGCCTGTTCCCCGACGCGACGCCGCTGTCGACCGAGTTCGCGGGCCTGACGTTGTCGCACGCGAGCTACTTCACGGCCCCAGCGCCGAACAACAACGTCATCAGCGGTTTCCTCGCCAACGACGCGTCGGCCGGACCCCCGGACACGTTGCGCATCCACTTCGCCCAGACGATCTCCGACGTCAGCTTCGTCTACCATCAGGTTGGCGCGTCGTTGCCGTCGACGATCCGCGCCCTGCACCAGGGCCTCACGGTCGATTCGTTCAGCGTCGTGTGGAACGAGACGCTGCCGAACAACTTCTTCGGCTTCGTCGAGATCGCGCTCGACGAGGTGCAGATCGACTTCGTCGGCGACTTCCGGCTCGACTCGCTCGCATTCAACCCCGTCGGCGGCGCCGCCTGGTTCCCGTTCAACGGCAACAACGTCAACCCGCCGTCATTCGGGTGCGTGGCGCTGCCGGTGCTCGGCGAGACATGGCAGGGAACGATCTTCAACACGCCGAACACGCTGCTGACGGCGATCGCCTACGCGCCGGCCGGGCTCGGCTCGCCGCTGCCGCTGTTCGGCGGCGAACTGCTGCTGAACCCCGCGCAACCGTTGGTCGTGATGACGGGAACGACGAACTACTCGCTCGCGATCCCGGCCGCAGCGTCGTGGGTCGGCACGACGCTCGCGTTGCAGGGCTTGCGCCTCGAACTCGTCGGCGGCACGCCGAGCATCGTGCCGCTCAACGCGATGCTGTTGATGGTGGGTCTGTGATGCGGAGCCAGGCTGGGTGCGCAGCATCGTGCCGCGTTGCGACACGCTTGCCCGTGAGCGTGTTCGCGGCGAAGAGCGTCGACGCGCTGCAGGTCGGCGGTCGCTGATCACCGGGCAGCCGCCGGTGCGGAGGTGTTGTCCGGTCGCCGCCGCGACGGGCCTTCCAGGATCAGGGCCCGCATCGCGCGGGCCGTTCCTGCGACCTCCACCCACGATCCTGCCATGAACCTCCAGCATCGAGATTCCTCCCCGTCCCGTTCGTCCCGCCGCCTGCTTCGCACCGCGCTCGCCGCGGCGGCGCTCGCGGGTGCACTCGCCGCCCAGGCGCCGATCGACCCGAGCGGTTGGTACGGCGGCGCGCGGCGCACACTCGTGCGCGACGCAGCGTACCTCTACTCCGTCACCGTCGACCCGGGCCCGTCCAACGCGGGTGAGGTCAGGCTCTGGCGCCGGGACGTCGCGCCCGGCAGTCCGTGGAGCCTGTTCCTGCCATCGGTCAACGACGCCACGAGCGGCGTCTCGGCCGCGCAGCCCGCGAACGAGGTGTCGCTCGCGATCACGAGCGACGGCTGTCTGCACGTGACCTGGGCGCAGGCGTACTACCAGTCCTTCTACCGGCAGTACTACCGCCCCGTGCCGACGGATGGGCACTCACCGGGCTCACTGATCCAGCTCAGCGCGGATCCGCTCGTAGTCGGCAGTGGAAGCAGTCCGAACAGCAGGAAGACCGATTCGTTCGACATCGTCGCCTCCTACTACATCGAATCGTTCTTCCCATCGCCGACGCAACGCCCGCGCGTGTTCGTGTGCGCGCAGGGCAGCACCAACTGGTGCAACCGTCTGATCGAGATCCGGCCGGTCATCAACGGGGGCGTGCCGGATTGGGGCCAGCCGCCGTTGCTGCGCGACGCCGGCATGATCCCTGTCACGGGCTCGAGCCAGGCCACGCGGCTCGCCGTCGACGCGGCAGGCCGGGTGCACGCCGCGTACTACAGCAACGGCGTGCCCGGGGTCGCGCACCGATGCTGCACGCCGTGGATGAACAACATCATCGCGAGCGGCACCTCCCTGTTCTCGTGGTCCGTGGAGACGCCGCTCGGCAGCGGCACCAACCACACCGACACGAGCATCGACATCACCGCGGCGCCGAACGGCGACGTGCACGTGCTCTACAACCACTGGACCTCCGCAGGCACGAGCCAGCTCGTGCACCGCAGGTTGCCGAACGGCGCGCTGCCGTGGCAGGGGCCGAACAACGCCTACGTGCCGCCGGCGGGCATCGCGTCGCTCGACCACCGCTTCGCGATCGTCGCCGCCGCCAATGGTCGCGTGTTCGCGGTGCGCCCCGACGCGCAGGACACGCTCTGGGTCGACGAACTGACGCCGGGCGGCAGTTTCCAGCCGATGTACGAGCTGCGCGGCGCCGGGTCGCCCGCGATCGACCGGCCCTCGCCGCAGGGCACGCTGTGGCCGGTCAGCAACCGGTTGCAGTGCGATCTGCACGTCGCGCTGCGCGCGCCGGCTTCCACACCGGGACAGGCGCTGTGCGAGTCCGTGGACACGTGCCCGTACGCGACCGAGGACCCGCAGTGCAGCTACGAGGGCCGGATCTTCTTCGAGGGCGATCTTGCCGCGCACCAGTTGATCATCGGCCTCGAGGCCGCCGACACCGGCACCGTCGCGGTGCTGCTGATCGGCACGTCGCCCACCTGGTTGGTCGTCGCTCCGTTGTGCAACTGTCCGTTGCTGGTCATGCCGATCGTGGACTTCGTGATGACGGGCCCGGGCCGACTGCACGTTCCGCTGACGCTGCCTGCGTCGCTCGGACTGACGCTCTACGCGCAGTGGGCCGAGCTCGGGCCGACGGGCGTCTGCGGACCGCACCAGGGCCTGTCGAATCTCGGCACCGTGTTCGTCCCGTGACGCCGCGCCGCGCTCAGCCCGCGGCGCCGCCGCCGCGCAGCTCGCGCAGCTTCGCGGCGAGCTTCGGCAGCGCGCGCTGGTAGCGCTTCGTCGCCGCCTCTTCGGTGACGCCGAGCGCCTCGCCGATCTCGGCGAACGACTGCTCGTCGAACGTGCGGCGCACGAGCATCTCGCGGTCGTCGGGCTCGAGGAACTCGAGCGCGAGCCGGATCCACGCGCCGTCCTCGTCGCGCGCGGCGCGGTGGTCGGGCGACGACTGGCTCGCCGCCTGGCCCAGCAGCACGACGGACTTGCCGGCCTGGCTGACCTCGCGGTGCATGTCGCGGCGCTTCTGCTGGTACCAGCGATCGCGGTGCAGGATGACGCGGTGCACGATCTGGGCGAGCAGGGCGCGGAACTGCGCGCCGTCCTGCGGCTGGAAGCGCGGCCCGTACAGCAACAGCTCGCGCGCCGCCGATTGCACGAGGTCCTCGGGCTCGTCGCGCTGACGGAGCCGTTGCCCGAGCAGGCGCTCGACCTGGTGCCGCAGGAAGGGCAGGTGGTTTGCGAGCAGCTGCTCGAAGGCCGCCTCGTCGCCGCCGTGGTAGCGTGCGAGCAGCACGACGGTCTCGTCGCCGGCGGGCCGGTCGCTCATCGCTGCTGCTCGTCGGCGGTCGCGCCGAAGCGCGCACGGGCCGTGTTGGCGGCGACGCGATCCTGCGCGTAGCCGAGGCTGAAGACGACGGCGACGTTCGGTTCGCCGGCGGCCACCAGCAACTCGCCGTCCGGGGCGAAGGCGAGGCCGAACAGCTTCTGGGCCAGATCGGCGCGCTGCGGTTCGCGCAGCGCGCACAGCGACTGTCCCGTCATCGGGTCCCAGAGCTGCACGGCACCGAGCGAGTCGGCGCTGGCGAGCAGCAGCTCGCCGCGGAAGCGGCCGACGGCGACCGCGTACACGGGGTTGCCCTGGCTCACGGCGAACACGCGCGGCGCGGCGCCGAGGTCGCGCGCGCGCAGCGCGTACACGTTGCCGTCGTCGTTGCCGGCGATGGCGAACCACTCGCCGTCCTGCCGCCAGGTGGCGAGGCACCGGAAGTGGCGCGCGGCCGGGTGGCGGTAGAACACTTCGCCGCGCGGCTCGGGCGCGTCGAGGTGCCAGGCGACGAGCGCACCCTCGGCGCCGGCGGCCAGCAGCAGGTCCTCGCCCGCGAACGCGACCGCGGCGAAGCGCGAGCAGTCCGCCGCCAGCAGCCGCCGGTGTTCGCCCGTGAACGGCGCCGGCCAGACGGCGACCTGGCCGGCGCGGTCGCCGGCGGCGGCGAGCCATTGGCCTCCCGGCGCGAACGCGACGAAGCTGATCCTGCCCGTGCCGGCGTCGAGCTCGGTACCGGCACCGGCCCGGCCGGAGTCGTCGCACGCGGTGACGCGCACGAGCGGCGAGTGCTGGCCGATCGCGACATGCCGCCGATCGGGCGCGACCGCGATGCTCGTCACCATGCTGTCGACCTGGAGCCCCGCGGTGACGTCGACGGGGCCGTCGCCGATGCGCACGCGCTGGACCTCGCCGCGGCTCGGAACGCTGGCGAGCCGCTGTTCGCCGCCGCACCAGAACGTGCGGTCGTCGGTGAAGGCGATCGTGTGCTGCGTGTTCGCGTCGAACGCCACCGTGCGCGGCTCGTCCGTGGCGACGTCCCAGATGCGCAGCGAGCCGTCCGGGTAGCGCGCCACGAGGCCTCCCGGCGTCAGCATGCAGCGGTTGGCGGCGATCCACAGCGTGTCGGTGCGGCGCTGGTGCGCCGGATCGCAGAGCACGATGCGCCCGGGCAGGCAACCCGCGATCGAGCCATCGGCGAGCATGTTCGTGGGACCCTCGGGGCACGGGAGCAGGTCGCCTTCGACCCAGTGGTCGTGCTGCCAGGTCCATCGGCGCGTGCTGCGCGCGTCGTTGATCACGAGGTCGCGGCAGCCCGGCACGATCTGCAGGGCCACGGGGCTCGAGGCGCCGTCGCGGACGCGTTCGAAGCGCCCACCCGGCCCGCGTCGCCACCAGACGTCGCCGCGGGACGTCGCGCCGACGTACTCGCCGTCGCCGAGCCGTTCGACGGTGCGCGTGCCGTCCGGCAGTTCGATCTCCGTGCGCGGGTCGCCGCCGTCGCGGTCATAGCTGCGCACGACGGTGAGGGACTCCGGACCCGACGAGACCGGGAACAACCAACGGCCATCCGCGCGCGGCGGCCAGCGGAACGACCAGCGGTCGTCGCCGAACGCGAACCGGACCCGTTCGACGGGCCCGCCCTGCCACGCCGCCGTGCGGAACTCGCCGTCGACCTGCACGTAGACCCGATCGGCGTCGGCCAGCAAGCCCGACGCGTCCGCACACGGACCGAGCGCGCATCGCGCGAGCGTCTGCAGCGTGCGCGCGTCCCACAGCGTGCACTCGCCGGAACGGGTCAGCGTCGCGATGCGATCACCTTCCGCCCAGCAGTCGACGAACGGATCCGCGGGATCGCCGAGCGTCGCCCGCACGCGGAACCGCCGGTAGAACTCGACGAGGGCCCAGTGCGTGAATCGGTCGGGCCGCGCGTGCTGCGCGCGCCACAGCCGCGGCTCGGCGCGCGCGTCGTTGCCTTGGGTCAGGAGGCGTCCGACCTCCAGGTTCAGCGCGATCGCGGCGAGCCGCTCGTTCTCCTTGGTCGACCACGCGTACCAAGCGAGCGTACCGATGGCCGCACACAGGAGCAGCAGCGCGCCGAGCAGGCCGCACGCGATCGGATTGCGCCGCGCCCATCGCCAGGCGACGACGTGCGTGCGCACCGGCCGCGCCGCGACGGGTCGCCCCGCGAGCACGTTGCGCAGATCGTCGGCGAACGCCGCCGCCGAGCGGTAGCGCCGATCGGGGTCCTTCTCGAGCGCCGTGAGCACGATCGCGGCCAGGTCGCGCGGCACGCGTCGATTGACGCGGTGCGGCCGAAGCGGCTCCTTCGTGACGATGCGCTGGCGCACCTCGACCGCGGTGTCGGCCTCGAACGGCCGGCGCAGCGTCAACAGCTCGTAGAGCGTGACGCCGAGCGAGAACACGTCGGTGCGGCCGTCGATCGCGCCGTGGCTGCCGGCGATCTGCTCCGGCGCGCTGTAGTACGGCGTGCCGACGAGGTCGCCGGTCGCGGTCATCGTCGCGTTGCCGAACTCGCGCGCGAGCCCGAAGTCGGTCAGCGCGACCGAGCCGTCGGCGCGCAGCAGGATGTTCGCCGGCTTGACGTCGCGATGCACGACGCCGCGATCGTGCGCGTGCTGGAGCGCGCCGGCGACGTCGATCGCGATCTGCACGCCGGCGTGCAGGTAGTCGAGCTGCCAGAACGGCGCCGCCGCGGTCGCCGCATCGACGGCGCCCATCACGGCGGTGACCGCTGCCCGCAGATCGTCGGTGCGCGCGTGCTCGGCGTCGGTGGCTTCGCGCAGACGACGCAGCACGCGATCGAGCGACGCGCCATCGACACGCTCCATCGCGTAGTAGGCGACGTCGCCGTCGACGTCGGCGCTGAGCACCCTCGTGATCGCGCGATGGTCGAGCCCCGCCGCGAGGCGCGCCTCGCGCACGAACCGCTGCCGCGCCCGCGCGTCGAGCACGAGCCCGGGGTGCAGCACCTTGACGGCGACGCGGCGGCCGAGCGGCATCTGCACGGCCTCGTAGACGATGCCCATGCCGCCGCGGCCCAATTCGGCGCCGAGCGCGTAGTCGCCGAGCAGCCCGCGCGACCCTGCGGTCGAGCCGCCCTCGTGCGGTCCTTCCGCGGGCTCGTCGGCGAGCAATGGCGCGAGCAGCTCGCGGAGGTCCTCGTGCTGCCCGAGCAGCTCGTCGCGGCGGCCGGCTCCACCGCCCTGCTCGAGGAACCGCTCGTGCACACGCAGGGCACGCTGCAGCCGCTCGAACTCGGTCTCTGCCATCGCCGGGATCTCCGACCGCCAGGGTAGCCGATGGGAATCCTGCGCGCACGATGTCCGGCCGCGCCAGCGCCGGGCCTCCAGGTCAAGCAACCACCCCAGAGGCTCCGATGACCAACCACTCCGCTGTCCTTTCTTCCTGCCTGGCCGCCGGTGCGGCGTTCGCCGCCTTCGGCGCTCGCGTTCTCGCCCAGGAAGAAGTCGTGCTGCGCAGCACGGCCGGCCAGGGCATCACCGTCGTCAGCAGCAGCGCAACGTTCTCCGCGTTCAACGCCGCGTTCTTCGCCGCCGCGGCCGCTTCGCCGCAGCTCGCGGTCGAGGTGTCGTACCCGGCGTGGCTCGTCGCGCTGCCGGCCGACGCGGCGTCGCGCTGGCTGTCGCCCGCATCGGGCAGCTCGGCCAACTTCGTGCTGACCCAGACGTTCACGATCCCGGCTTCGGTGATCGACTACGCGAGCCTCGAGTTCACGTTCGCGGTCGACGACTTCCTCGGCGATCCGACGGGACCCAACCACTGGGGCGTGTTCCTCAACGGGCACGAAGTGAACGGCATGCACGGCAGCGGCCACAGCGCCCAGCAGCAGCTGCTCGCCGGCGGCGTCGGCGGCCTGCTGGCGCCGGGGCCGAACCTGCTGCAGGTCTACTGCCGCGACACCGGCGGCACGGTCTCCGGCGTGATCTACCGCGCGCGCATCCGCTACTGGCCCTGCGTCGCCGAGGAGGTCATCCGGCTGCACAGCGGCAACGGACCGATCGGCGGGCCGGACGGTGAAGTCCTC
>DASUFY010000053.1:0-7496 GCA_036274315.1 Planctomycetota bacterium
CACGGTGTGGAACAGCGGCGTGTGGCCACCGAGGCCGTGCGCGTCGATGCCCGCGCGCGCATCGACGTCGGCACCGAGATCGAGCAGCACGCGCGCGCTGCGATGGTGGCCGAACTCGGCCGCGACGTGCAGCAACGTCGCGCCCTCGAGCGGCGTGAACGCCGTGACCAGCGTCGTGCGGTGCTGCAGCAGCGACGTGTCGACGCGGCCCGCGGCGGCGAGTGCCGCTGCGTCGTCGAGCAGCACGGCCCGGAGCTGCACATCGGGCAGTTCGGCGCCGCGATCGAGCAGCAGCGCGAGGCACTCGGGGAAGCGATCCGACCGCGTGTACATCTCGAGCAGCCACTCGACGGGCAGCTTGCCGCGCACGGGCTGCCGCGCGTCGAGCCCCGCATCGAGCGCGGCGCGCAGGCCCTGCACGGAGTGCAGTTCGCACGCGACGACGAGTTCGTCTTCGGGCGGGTTCATGGTCGCCGCGCATGCTACGCGCGCAGGTGGCGGCCGGCAGCCCCGGCTGCGGGGCTGCTGCCGCGCGCTTTTGCGCCACGGTGCTCGCCCGGCGGCGGCCGGCGCCCGAGAATCGCGCTCTGGACGATCGGCCTGCGCGCGAACGTCTCGCCCCCCGCCACAGCCCCTGACGCCGGAGTGCGCATGCGCCCGCCCCACTCGACCGTGCAACGGATCCTCTACCGCGTGTTCCTGGTTTCGGGCGGCATCGCGACGCTCATCGGCCTGGCGATGATCTGGGGCCTGGAGCCCGAGCATCGCGACAGCGGCATGCTGCTCGTGCGCGTGCTCGGCACCTGCGTCGTGGTGGCGCTGGCTTCGGGCCTGACGCTGAGCGCGACCCGGGTCGTCGAAGGACCGCCGCCCGAGGACGACCGCGGCTGAGGTGCGGCCGGCGTCACGACGTGCGCGCTTCGAGGTCCTTGCCGAGGCACACGCTGGTGTCGGCGGAACGCGTGTACTCGCCGTAGAGCGGGATGGGTGCGAAGCCCGCGGCGCGATAGAGCGCGAGCGCCGCGTGCTGCCGCACGCCGGTCTCGAGCACGAGCCGCCGCGCGCCGAGTGCTCTCGCTTCGGCTTCGAGCGCTTCGACGAGGCGCCGACCCAGCCCGAGGCCGCGCAGCTCGGGCGCGATGTACATGCGTTTGAGTTCGGCGGTCCCGGCGTCGAGCAGGCGCACGGCGCCGCAGCCCACGGGGACGCCGTCGCGGTGCACGACGAGGAACCTGCCGCGCCCGTCCCCCACCTCCGTCGGGTCCAGATGGAAGTGCGTCGCGCCGGGTTCGGGGTAGGTGCCGCTGAGTTCGGCGTTGAGCGCGGCGATGAGTGCGCGGCTCGCGTCCGCCGTCAACTCCGCGCGCGTGATGCCGATCGCCTCGGCGCTCATGCCTTGCGGTGCGCGTCGGGGTGGTGGTCGGCGACGAGGCCGAGCACGACGCCGTGCTCGAGCAGCGCCTTGAGGCCGGCGAGCACGAACGTGAAGCCGGCCGTCGAGTCGAGCGCCTGCGCGACCACCTCGTCGTCGGTGCCGCGAAAGCCGCGCTCCGAGATGCGCACGAGCGTCGCGTCGGGGCCGCGCGGCTCGAACACCCACTCGACGGCGCGCGCGGGTTCGCCCCATTCGATGACGATGCGACGGTCCTGTTCGTGTTCCTTGACGCGCACGTCGGCCGACGCGCCGTACATCTCCCACTGCCAGCGCACCTGTGCGCCCGGCGCCAGTCGACCGCTGCTCTTCGTGAACCAGAAGCGCGTGGTGACGGCGGGATCGACGAACGCGCCGAACACCACCGCCGCGGGCTTGCGGATCAGCATCTGCGTCCTGGCGAGCAGCGGGTCGTGCAGCGTCATGGTGTTTCGAGCAGGTTGGGGGCGGCGCGGGCTCGAGCGACGGGCCCGCACGAACGTAGCCCCGTTGGCGGCGGATCTCCAGACGCGTGACCGGACCGTCACTTCGGCCGGAGCTCACGGCCCCCAGGCCGCACGCGGAACTCCACCACCTGCTCGGCTCCTTCGGCGACGTCGATCGTGAAGTTCGCGGGGTCCACTTCCGCGAATCCCGCACCCGCGCGCAGATAGATGTAGTTGCTGCCGGGCGCGACGCGGATGCGGAACGTGCCGTCCGGCCGCACCGGCGAGATGTCGCAGCCCGCGCCGCTGCGCGGCCGCGACGGGCCGTAGATCGCGACGTCGGCGGTCGCTCCGGGCTGCACGGGCTTGCCCGTCGCCGCATCGAGCACCCTGCCGACGAAGAACCCACCCGCGATCGCGACCAGGTCCGGCGCGCGCGTCTCCTCGCCGAGCGCGACCGGCTGCGAATCGAGCGCCACGCAGGTCAGGTCCTCGATGTCGGTCCAGACGTTGTATGCGTCGTCGGGCAAACCGACGAGCCGGTAGACCCCGTGGTCGTCGGTTCGCGCCGTGCACCACGCATGGGCCTTGATGCCCTGGGCGCACACGCGCGCGCGCACGGCGGGTTCGCCGTTGGCGAGCGTCACGCGGCCCGTCAGCACGGCGCCCGGCCCGAGCTCGAGGTCGAACGGCGCGTCGTCGGCCTGATCGATGCGACCGGTCGCAAACTTCTCGGCCTTGCAGGTGACCGAGTACTTCCACCCGGCCGGCACGCCGGCGATCGCGAACGAACCGTCGGTGGCCGTGCTCGCGGTCCAGAACGGCGGCGTCTCGGCGAAGAACAGGTACCGGTCGCCGTCGACCATGCCCTGCAGCCGCACCGCGGCGCCCGCGACCGGCTCGCCGTTCTGCGCCGTGACGCGACCGCGCAGTGTGACCGCCGGCCGCAGCGCCACCGGCACGGAATCCTGTGCGGCTCCCTCGCCGCGCAACAGCACGGCCGCGACGAGGTCCCCCTGCCGCGCGATCACGGTGAAGAACGCGAAGCCCCAGTCATGGGCGGCCAGCCACGGCACGGCCGCGAACTCGAACGTGCCATCGGCGGCGGCGCGCACGTCGGCGACGATCGTCGCGGCCTCGCGCCGGTAGTCGTGCAACCACAGCGTGACGCGCACGGGCTTCTTCGACGCCGCATCGACGCCCGTGACCGCGCCGCGCACGGCGTGCACGAGGGCGGGTGTGGTGCTGGGTTCGGGGTGCTGCGGAACGAGGGGCGCTGCGAAGCACAACGACGCCAACACGAAGGCCAACATGCGCGCAATGTAGCGTGTCCCCCGCGCCGTGCATGCAAGGCTCGCCTGGGTCACTCGTGCCGACGAACTGCGCGCGGCTCGGGACGCGGCCGCTGGAGCTGCATGGCCAGGGCGCGCACCCTAGCCGGCGCGGCAGTCGTCAGCCCAGATCTCGACCAGTTCACCGGACTGCATGCGGAGCCAGTGGCGGCGGCCATCGCGACCATGCTGCTCGATCGAGACGGACGCACCCCACGGTTGCTCTCGCGGCAGCTGCACGCGCGAGCATTGCCGCCAGCGGAGTTCGACGCGCGACGATGCCGATGCGGACGTTGCGAGCAGCAGCTCGGCAACGACCCCGCCGGTCTGCCGGGCGGAACCCTCGAACGTTCCAGCGATGCAGTCTGGCTGCTCATCTGCGCTCTGCCGTTCCCATGCGTGCTGGATGCCCTAGTCGGGCACCCCGTCGTAATCCACCGGCTCGACCCCCTTGTTGCGGACGAGCTGCCGAACCTTGAGGTTGAGCGCCGTGCCGAGTGCGAGGAAGACCCCAGCGATGATCCATGTGCCGGCGACGCTGCCGCCCTCCTTGTCCGCCTTGCCGATCATCTTGAACACGGCGAAGAAGACGAGCACGACGCCGAAGCCGAACAGGATCATCGCCATCATGTCCGCGGCGCGGATGTCTCGCTTGGTGTAGGTCGTCACGGCGCTACTCCTGGTGCATGCAACGTCACTGCCTCGGCGGCGAGCACGCTCGGGGGCGGGGCGACTGCGGCGGCTCGATGGCCTGCATCATGGCCGGCTACCCCAAGACGCGGAAGGGTCCCCCACGAGAAGGACGGACTCCGCTGAGTTCCGCTCCCATCGAGATGCTCGGGTCGTAGCCGGGTGACGAGTCAGGGTCCGTGATCGTGATCGTCCACGAAGTAGTGGTCGCAATCGATGGCAAGGCCGAGTTGCGCTGCCTGCCTGACGACTTCGCGATCGAAGTGCATGCCCGCGCCGGAGCTCGGCGGGTAGTAGCCCACGCACTGCAGCCACAGGTCGTGGTCGACCCACAACTGCCGCATCTCGGACGTCTGGACGCCGACGATGAGCAGCAGGCTCTTGATGTGCTCATCGAGTGGGCGTGTGTCGTCGAGGCCGCTCTTCAACTGCCAGCTCATGAACTTGCGGGGTTGGCCCGTCCTCGGGTCGATGTCGCCGACGTTCCATGCGTCGGTCGGCACGAGCCCCAGCCGAGCGGTCACGGCCTCGTGCGTGCCCGGCCCGGTGATGCGAATGCAGGCAAACTCCCTTGCTGTCAGCAATCGCATGGACCTCGCATGGTCGACGTGGATGCGACCGAGCTGCGAGCCGCGCGCGAGGAGCGCAATCTCGCAGCCTGTCGCGTGTCGGCCAGCCTATTCGACTGCTCGCCGCTTGGCCAATCCACGCTCGGCGTGCGCGCGAACACGACTCGGCCGCCACGCCTCGCGCCGCAACGCGCGGCCTGGAAGTCGAGCGACGACGTCGTGCGCTTCAGGCCGGGATCGGTCCTCGTCGCGACTCCGCTCCGGGCGCCGTGGCACAGCGCTATGCTGTCGCTCGCCGCCCCAGGAGATCCCCATGTCGCTCCCTCGCTTTGCCGGCGCCCTGTGCGCCACCCTCGCCACCGCTGTGCCCGCGTGGGCGCAGTTCCCGTACGGAACCGGCGCGCCGGGCACCGGCGGCATCGTGCCGACCATCGCGTGCAACCAACCCTGGGCGGGCCGCACCGACTTCGCAGTCCGCGTGGACCACGCACTCGGCGGTTCGATCGGCCTCGTGCTGTTCGGCACGGGCTCGAGCAACACGAGTGCACTCGGCCTGCCCGTGTACGTCGACCTGGCGACGATCGCACTCAGCGAGATCGTGCTGCTCGGCGGAACGCCCGGCGCCGGCGGCGCAGGCTCGGGCCAGGTGCCGCTGTCCCTGGCGTCGATCTCGCCCGCGTTCATCGGTTTCGAGCTCTTCGCCCAGGCGGTGCTGTTCGACCCGGCCGGCCCTGGCCTCGGCGGCGGCTGGACCGCCACGAGCGGGCTCGCGTGGCAGATCACGCACGAACCGCAGCTGTTCGTGGCGTGCTCCGTCGGCGGCAGCAGCGACCCGCGCTGGGGTGCCGGCGCGGTGCCGGGCACGATCGAGTTCTCCGGTGGCGACCAGTACAGCGACAACGTCGACGGCGCCGCCTACTCGAACGACGGGCGCGACCTCTACGTCAGTTCGGGCTTCGGCCAGCTGGCGCACGCTGACGTCAGCACGAACCCGCCAGCCTGGAGCTGGCTCAACACGAGCATCGGCAGCACGGGAGTCGCTTGGGACAACGTCGTGCTCGACCGCGAACGCAAGCTCGTGTGGATGATGGGGCAGCCGTCCGGTTCGGTCGAACTGCTCGCCGTCGACATCGATCAGGGCAGCGCCACCTACGGACAGATCGTGCACAACACGACCACGCTGAGCCTGACGGTCGGCTTGATCGGTGTGTTCCACATGAGCCACGACAAGAAGCTCGCCGCCGTGCCGGGTCTGCTCAGCCCGACGTTGCACCTCGTCGACACGGACTCGACGAGCGCGACCTTCCTGCAGGTCGTCGCGAGCTCGCCGATCCCGCCTTCGACGCTCGGCAGCCCGCTCACGCTGAACGTGCGCATCCGCTTCAGCCCCGACGACAGCGAGTGCTACGTGCTGATGCAGAACGCCGGGCCGATCCCGGCCGAGATCGCGCGCTACCTCGTCGGCGCCAACCTCTGGCTCGACCACGACCCGGCGACGCCGGCGATCGACCACATCGGTCCCAATGCGAGTCCGCCGGTGCCGTTCGGCTCGGCGCCGCTCGGCTTCGACGTCGGCAAGGACGGTGCGCTGTACGTGTGCGGTTGGGGCGGTGCCGGCTTCGCGGGCCGCGTCGTGCTCGCCGGCGTGGCGCCGATCTGGACGCCGCTCAACGCGTCGTCGTCGCTGCAGAACGCGCGGCACATCGCGCTGAACCGAGACGAGACCGTGCTCGCCGTCGCCGTCGCGAACCCGACGACCACGATCCTGTTCTTCGACGCGGCGACGCTGACCGAGTTCGGTGCCACGTCGCTCGGCGCGAGTGTCGATTCGACGGTCCTGGTCTGGCGCTGAGCCGCGGGGCGTGCGCTCGTGGGCGCGTGCAGTCTCCCCTGCGAGCGGGGGCCTCGCGAGAGGTCAGACCGCTCGCGTGGATCCGCCGGGAGCTGGTTCGCCCCGAAGCAGGCCATCGACGCTCAGGTCTTCGTCGAGGTCCGGCCAGCTGATCCCCTGACCATCACCGAGTAGCCGCCAGTTCTGACGCTGGGGCGGATCGGCGTGGAGCACGCGCGGGAACCATGCGAGAGGACGCTCACGCGACGGCCATCGGGCAGCGCCGAGCAGAAGGTGGCTCACCGCGGAACGCGCCGCGCCTGTTCCGTGAAGCTAGACCGCGTCAGGGCGATGCCCGCAAGCTGCGCACTGTCGCGCGGCCGGAGTGCGGAATGGCTTGCTGCACGCGGGACACGCTGGGCCGTGGTCGGTCCGTCGGTGGTGCCAGATGTCCTGTGGTCGGACATCGACGTGGCCTGCGAGGCGCATGTGCTCGGCCATGGCCGCTGCGTAGACCTCTCGAAACGGCACGCGGGACAACGCGATGCCGTGCTCGGTCCGGTAGCTCTTCGCAGCCGCCATACCGTCGCTCAGCAGCGGGGCGAGTGCTTCCCACTCGGCCCCGTCGAACATCGCGACCTCTCGATTGCAGCGCCAACAGTAGACCATTTCCATGGCACGTCCGCCCAGCGTCTCTACGTTCGCCGCGCGTGATTCGCAGCAGCCTACCCCGGAGTTGCGGAGTCGTGCTCCCCATAGTGGAACTCGATCCCCATGCCGTACGCGGGTCGCACCTGTTCGTGCAAGTCCAGGATCACAGCCTGGCGCAAGTTCATCGACCGTCACAGGTTCTCCTGGGCGCGCAGCAGCCGCGGACCATGCAGGCAGAGCTGGCACTCCGGTTCGCCGCAGCAATACGGAGATCCTGCCGGGGTGAACTGGACCGCGGCCCAAACGATGAGCCGCTCGGGCGGCCGGCCAACTGCTTGCACTTCATCTACGTGGAACGCGAGGCCACGCGACTCGAGGTTGCACGCGTCGTTCACGGCGGATCATGGGAACGCACTCCCGCACGGGCGAGGGCATCCACCAGCTGCCTTGCAATCGGGAGCCACCGGGCCCAGCCGGGTCCCCAGTCGTCACGCATGACACGTTCGCGTAGACGCAGCCACGACTCGCGGTTGTCTCGAGGAAGCCCTGTATTCACGTCCAACGAAG
>DASUFY010000054.1:0-8315 GCA_036274315.1 Planctomycetota bacterium
AAGTTCGGCGTCCGCTCGAAGGAGTCGCGCAAGGCATGGCAGCTCTCGGAGTATCTCGGCCAGTCCTACTTCGAGCACCTCGCCGAGCAGAAGGACCTCGTGCTGCTGATGGACGAAAGTCACCGCTACCGTGGCGAGGCCGCCATGCAGGCGATCGCAGACCTCCGTCCGATGCTGGCGCTGGAGCTGACCGCGACACCCCAGGTCGAGAGCAACGGTGGCCCCACGCGCTTCCGCAACATCATCTTCGAGTATCCCCTCTCGCACGCCATGCGCGACGGCTTCGTCAAGGAGCCGGCCGTCGCCACCCGACGCGACTTCAAGGCTGCGAACATGAGTCGGGAGCAGCTCGAACGACTGAAGCTGGAGGACGGCATCCGAATCCACGAAGACGCCAAAGTCAGCCTCGATGTCTACGCACGCGAACGTGGTCTGCAGCCGGTGAAGCCGTTCCTGCTCGTGATCGCTTCGGACACCGAGCACGCGAACCGGCTGGTCGCCGAGATGGAGGCTGCCTCGTTCTTCGGTGGCCGTTACCGGGGCCGTGTCATCCAGGTGCACTCGGGTCAGAGAGGCGCGGAGAAGGACGAGAACGTTGCCCGCCTGCTCGCGGTCGAACGCGCCGACGAGCCGACGGAAATCGTCGTGCACGTCAACATGCTGAAGGAAGGTTGGGACGTGACGAACCTCTTCACGATCGTCCCCCTGCGCGCAGCCGATTCACGAACACTCGTGGAGCAGTCCATCGGTCGCGGTCTGCGCCTTCCCTACGGCAAGCGAACAGGCGTCGCCGCCGTGGATCGCCTGACCATCGTCGCTCACGATCGCTTCCAGGACATCGTCGACGAGGCACGGAAGGGCGGCTACTCGTTCAGCGTGATCCACGTCGGCGAGGATGTCGCCGAGGTTCCGAAGCAGTCGGTAGTCGTGCCGCCGGTGTTCGAGACGATGCTCACCGGCACGCAGGCGACCGTGGGAGACGACGTCGGCCCGGGAGCGTTGGCGTTGGTGACCCCAGAAGCAGGTGAGGCGGTCCCGCCGCGGTTCCAAGCGCCGGAGGAGGCCACTGCAGCGAGGTTCGCCATCGATGCGATTCGCAAGGCGACGAGGGATGCTCGCGTGGTCCCTGGAGCACGGGCGCTTGAGACGCCCGAGATCCAGAAGCGCCTCGCCAAGGACGTGAAGAAGCAGATGAGCTTCGGCGCGCCGACGCTGTTCCCGCAGATCGATCCAGCCAAGCTGACGAGCATCGTGCGCGAGACAACAGCCGTCTACCTGACGCACACGATCGCGATTCCGCGCGTGATCGTTCTGCCCCAAGGCGAAGTGGAGGCGGGCTTCCACAAGTTTCGACTGGACCTGCCGTCGCTTCGCCTCCAGCCCGTAGCCCACGAGATCCTGATCCAGAGTCTCGCAACGGATGAGCAACAGGTCCTCGGCGAGCTGGAGAGCGTGAACACGCAGGAAGAGCGGCTGGAGGACTACGTCGTTCGAGCACTGATCGACTTCGACGACGTGAACTACGACGAGCAAGCCGATGTGCTCTACGACCTCGCGAAGCAGGTAGTCGACCACCTGCGGAGCTACCTCGCGGACGCCACCGAGATCCGAAACGTCCTGCTCTTCTACCAGCGACAGATCGGCAACCTCGTGCACGAGCAGATGCAGAAGCACGCCTGGGAGAAGGCGACGTCCTACGAGGGAACTGTCAGCGCAGGGTTCAGCGAGGTCCGCCAGCAGGCATTCGCCGCCGGTGCGGACGAGCGCGTGCGTCCGTTCAACGCACCCGTCGACAAGAAGTCCGACATCCGCCGGATGCTGTTCGGGGGCTTCACGCGCTGCATCTATCCAACCCAGAAGTTCGACGTAGACGCTGAGCGCCGCTTCGCCGTCATCTTGGAGCGCGACGCCGTGAAGTGGTTCAAGCCGGGCCGAGGTGTGTTCCAGATCCGCTACTCACCCGACAGCGACTACGAGCCCGACTTCGCTGTCGAAACCAAGACCGCGAAGCTGCTCTGCGAGACGAAGCGAGCGGACCAGCTCCAGGACCCCACGGTCCTCGCGAAGGCGCGTGCTGCGGTGACGTGGTGCCGGCATGCAACGAAGCACGAGATGGACCACGGCGGGAAGCCCTGGCACTACGTGCTCATCCCGCACGACTCCGTGCAAGAGAACATGACCCTGGCAGGACTGTTGTCCGCCCATGAGCTCCGCGAGGAGGACGCCGGGCGATGATCCCGCGCGTAAGTCCGAAGGACGGCAAGCGCGTCGCTGCGTTGACACGATGTCACCTGCATTCGGTGGACGCCGTGAGGAACAGGTCGTGACCTCCGTGTTCCTCAGCTCGGTGATGGGCGGGGTGGAGGCCATGCGCGAAGCAGCTGTTGCCGCCTGCGATTCGCTGGACATCAAGGTCACCAAGGCCGAGGACTTTCAAGCCGACCCGGCCTCACCACGCGGCGCGTGCCTACGCGGCGTCGGTGCAGCCGACGGGTTCCTGCTCTTGATCGGCAGCCGCTACGGCAATTCGCTCGCGAGTGGCAAGTCTGCGACCGAGGAGGAGTTCGACGAGGCCGTGCGGCTGCGGAAGGAGGTCTTCGTGTTCCGAACTGCGGAACAGCTCGAAGAAGCGCAGGCTTCGTTCCTGAAGCGCGTAGGCGACTGGCGGGGTGGTCACTTCTACCGCACGTGCACGACGGCCGCGGCCTTGCAGCGCGACATCGTCAAGACCCTGCGGGCGTGGAGTTCGGCACCCGAGACGAGCGACGTCGACGCGATCGTGAGGGCCAACCTCGCGAGCGTCATGCCACGAGTCGACCGCGGCTACGTGACGACGGACGGTCCCTGGCTCGCACTGTCCTGGTCGCCCAACCAACGCCTGTTCCTCGACGACGAGGTCGTCTTCGAACGACTACCGGAGATCGTCGGTGACCGGCTGGTCGCTGGTCCCTCGCGACTGCTCAGGACGCGGCCCTCGACGACCGCGGAGGAACATGGCTTCCGGGTTCAAAGCGCAACCAGCGAGCACCCCGAGCTTGCTGGCTGGATCGGCTCCGACGGGTCGTTCGCCATCGGTGTCGACGTGGTGCAGGAACACCAACGCGGAGGTGCCAGCATGATGGCACACATGTACTACCTGTCGCCGCAAGAGCTCGCCGCAACCATCGCTCGGCTGCTGGCGTTCGTCGGCGCGATGCTCGACGAAGTCGACCCCGATCGGCGATGCACCGCCGGCCGAATGCAGGCCAGTCTTGCACGGATGGGCACGCGAGTGATCGGCGAGCCACGCCCGGGCCAGAGCAGTTTCCAGGTTGGTGTTCCGGGAGATGCCAGGCGTGATCTGCCGAAGACTGTTCCGCCGAGCCCCGTCACCGTAGTCAGGTCGATTCTTCGGACGGAAAGCCCTGAGGTGGACATGTTCGTCAAGCGATTCCAGCGACTATGCGGGGACGCGAGGTGACACATCCTGACAGCTTCCTTGGATGCACGAGAGGGGGAACTCGGTGAGTGCTCAACAACTTGAAATCTGGAACTTCGTCTGTCGGTTCGGGGAAGACGGGGTGCTTCTCGACCACTACGAGGACCTTGTGGAACCAGCGTTCCTCGGCGGTCACGAGCGCAGGTGGGGAGAAACGCGCTACCTCCTGCATGCGGTGCAATACATCAACGCCGGAAGCGCCAAGAAGCCCTTGCCTGCACTCGCCGGGAGAATCGTGAAGGACACGGTCATCCACCAGCAGCAGAAGTTGGTTGCAGGGGAACTCGTTCCCGCCGACGGCAGCTTGCCCTCCGCGCCGAGTTCGTTGTTCGTGCTCCTGTTGACGAACCACCGCCTGCTATTCGTGCGCGAGCACCAGGGGTCCCCGGATGCGAGGCAGTTCGCGTCTACGATCGAACGCTTCGTTCGAACCGAGAGAACGAAGTTCGTCCAGCGAAAACACAAGGAGGCGAAGGAGGCAGGCGAGACCGTCACCAAGTCCTTTCTGCAGCGGAGCATCGCGCTACCCGAGGTCACCGTTACGCCGGTTCTGATGCCTTCGGCGGTGGAGCAGTTCGTGCAACAGTTTGCGCGAATCCGCAGCGTCATTGTCGAGATAGCCCCCACAAACGACGAGCCCGACAACGAAGAGTTCTTCCGCGTCCTTCGCGCAACCGGGCACGCGATCGGGGCCAAGCGATCCCGTGTCGAGTATGTGGCACCACCCAAGGAAGGCCTCGATTCGGCGACCACGCTCCAACAGGTCAAGGCCGCGCAGAACGGACAGGCCACGTTCAAGATTTCCGGCGAAGACAAGGCCGGCAACCGGCTCACCGGCGACAACGAGCAGCTCCGGGTTCGCGTCCCCCTGGCCAGCGACAACGAGGAGTTGAGCCAGAGGGCGAGCGATGCCGCCGACCAGTATCGTGAACTTGTCGAGGCAGGTTCCATCAGCTCTGGAGGCGGTGAAGCACGCCAACACGCTACGATTCTCGGACTCGCAGCCCGGCTCTTCAGATCCCGATGACCCTGAAGCCATTCGACCCCAAGCAGGCAGTCGACGAGCTTCTCCGAGAGAAGTCCCTTCTGTCGATTTGGCTCGCCAGCCTACGCATCAGACGATCGCGCAGTAACCGCTGGATCCGCTGGGGAAGCTTCGCAGGCGTTTCCACTTATGTGTTCGCGCTGCCACACGATGCTGCCGCCCTCGTCGAGACTACGCGGTCAATGGCAACGCTGTGGCTGCCGACCATGTTGAGCCTCCTGGGGTTCCTACTGGCAGGTCTGACTTTCTTCGTCAGCAGCGAGCGACTCGCGATGCTGAAGACGATGGCTCGGTTCCAGAACACGGACACTGGCCTTTCGGTGCTGAAGGAGAACCTCTTCGCCTTCGTGCGCCCCCTGGTCGAACTGCTGCTGATCTCCGTATCGCTCTTCGTGGCGTTGGTCATCGCTGCGCCCGGAAGCTGGCAAGTCACGCTAGTGAAGAGTGATGCCAGTGGCACTGCCGCATTCTACGTAAGTCGCTGCGGCTTTGTCGCAGTGGCGTTCTCGGTCGTGCTTGGGTTCGTCGCGGTCAAGTCTGCGATCCGCAACGTCTACCACATCGTGATGACCGGACTACGTTGGGAGTTGGAGTCCGAGGCAGATGCTGAGCAATGACGCTGCTGGTCAGTGTTCTACCAGCGCGACGCCTCGGAACATCGTCAGCAGAGGCGACGCAGAATTGCCTGCACACTCGACCGTGACCAGGGGCCACTGCTGCCGCGCGTTGGCACACCCTCGCAATTCAGCACGGCGACGATTTCTTGCGAGCGACCTTCGGCGCTGCCCTCTGGGCTTCCGCGCAAGCGCCTTCGCAAGTAGCTCGCCGTGCCGTGGGGCCTTGGACCCTCGCACGAGCCCCGTTCTGCGCGAATGGGATCGCGTGCAGCACGCATCTTCTTGACCACGCATCTTCTTGACGAGGCCGCTCTTTTCGAACTCGGCGACAGCTCCAAGCACCTGTCGGATCAGGTTCGCCGTCGGCCTCCTCCTTCAGGAGACCAAGGACAAAACTGGTCGGGGCGAGAGGATTTGAACCTCCGACCTTTGCGTCCCGAACGCAACGCTCTACCAAGCTGAGCCACGCCCCGACCGACGACCGTCGGCCGGCTGGCCTTGGATCGAGCGGCGCACGGTAGCCAGACCACGAGTCCCGGTCAAGCTCGCTTCCGAACGCTCCCCCAACCCCCAACCACCCCGCCACGCGCGCCGCCCCCACCACGCCGCCCTCCGATCACCGCCCTCACCACCTCACCACACCCACATCACGACCCACCCGACACCCTCCACCACCCACCTTCCCGCTCGCGGGGTGCTTCACACCGGAACCGCTGCTAAGGTCCGCGTCCGCGTTGCCGGCGCGCCGCGCACCCCATGCGTTTCCATCTGCTGATCCCCGAGGTCCGAGAGCTGCTGCAGGACGGCAAGCGGGAGGACCTCCTGTCGGTGCTGCAGGACATGCACCCGACCGACGCCGCGTCGATCCTCAGCGCGCTGTCCGTCGACGAGATCGCGACCGTGCTCGCGATGCTGCCGCCCGATCAGGAACGCGACGTGTTCGGCTACCTCGAACCCGACGTGCAGGAACAGTACGTCGCGGGCGCCGGCCGCGAGCGCGTCAAGAACGTGCTGCGCCTGATGCTCAGCGACGACCGGGCCGCGTTCCTCGATCGCCTCGACCCGCGCGTGCGCGACCAGCTCATCCCGATGCTGCCGAACGCCGCGCGCGAGGACCTGCTGCGGCGCGGCACGTTCCGCGAGGACCAGGTCGGTTCGTTCTTGAGCACCGACTACGCCGTGCTCAACCCGCTGCTGACCGCGCGCAGCGCCATCGCCGAGCTGCGGCGCCAGGCGCCGAGCAAGGAGACCATCTACTACAGCTACGTGCTCGATCGCTTCGGCAAGCTGCTCGGCTTCGTGTCGCTGCGCGACCTCATCCTCGCCAACGAGACCACGCCCGTCGGCGAGATCATGAAGACCGACCTCGTCTCGCTGTCGGCCGAGGCCGACCAGGAGGAGGCCGCGCGCATCATCCGCGACTACGACCTCATCGCGCTGCCGATCGTCGACACGCTCGGGCGCCTCGTCGGCATCGTCACGCACGACGACGCCGTCGACATCGTCGAAGAAGAGGCCAACGAGGACTTCGAGAAGATGGTCGGCGTCACCGGCGAGAGCATCGGTGAAGAGCACCTGCACGATCCCATCGGCCGCCAGATCCGCCGGCGCGCGCCCGTGATCGCCGTGCTCGCCGTGTTCTGGCTCGTGACCGCCACCGTCATCAGCGGCTTCGAGAAGATGCTGCAGGACGGCCTGCTCGTGGCGACCATGCCCATGGTCATGGCGATCGGCGGCATGGTAGGCAGCCAGGCCAGCACGCTGATCGTGCGCGCGCTGTCGACGGGCAGCCTCGGCAAGAGCTTCTATCGCGTGCTGCTGCGCGAAGGGCTCGTGAGCCTCGGCCTCGCCGCGCTGCTGGCCGCGATCGCGTTCGCCAACGCGCTGTTCCTGCAATGGTGGATGCAGGGCAACGTGCGCGACACCAACGCCACGATGCACGTCGCCTCCGTGATCGGCCTCGCGATGGCCGCCGACGTCGTGTTCGCCGCCATCCTCGGGGCCTCGATCCCCAACCTCGTGCGCATCCTGCGCATCGATCCGGCCCTGGTCAGCACGCCGGCGGTGACCGCCCTGACCGACCTGACCGGCGCGTCGATCTACCTCGTGCTCGTCACGCTGCTGCTGTAGGCAAGCGCCCGGCGCTACGGCGTCGCGATCGCGCCGCCGTCGCCGCCCACGCGTTCGTTCCACTCGAGCCCGTGCGGCAGGTCGTCGGCGGCGAACTCGAGGTGCACGACGCGGCGATGGCCCGGCACCTCGGCGCGCGACGATGCGTGCAGCAGCAGCGGCCGCATCAGCAGCGCGCCGCCCGGCGGCACGACACACGTGACCGCCGCCTGCGACCACGCCGACTCCGAACGTTGGCTGGCCGTCAGCACGCCGGCCAGGTGCGTGCCCGGCAGCACGCGCATGGGTCCGTTCGACGCGCGCGAACCGTCGAGGTCGATGCGCACCGCGAGCAGGCCGGCGAGCACGGCGGCGGGGGCCTGCACGTGGGGCACCCCGTGCTTGACGGACCAGGGGCCGAAGCCCGGCGCCTCGCGCCGCTTCCGCACGGCGACGACGAGGTCCTGGTGCCAGGCGACGAGCCAGTTCGCGAGCGGCGTCTTGTCGAACAGCGTCGCGCGCACGGCGAACGCGGGTGTGCCGAGCACGGGTTCGACGAGCGCGCGCACGGCCGGCGCGACCGCGAGTTCGCGCACGGCCGGGTGCGAGAGGCCCGTGCGCGAACCGGCCGCGTCCCCCAACGCGGCGGCGATCGCCGTGCGCAGCCGGGCACGGAATGCCGCATCGATCACGTCGTGCACGACGGCGAAGCCATGCGTGGCCAGACTGGGCGCTTCCACGAACACACGCTACCGTGCACGGCCCGAGTCGACCCCATGCCATTGCGCGTCGAGTGAAGTTCCTTCCCCACCGCCCGCTCGGCCGCACGGGCTTTCGTGCGACGCAACTCGGCATCGGCGACCTCGCCGACCGCGCCGTGCCGATCGAAACCTGCGTGGCGACGCTGCAGCGCGCGCTGGACCAGGGCCTCAACGTCGTCGACACCGCGCCCAACTACGAAGACGGCTACAGCGAAGAGATCGTCGGCCGGGCGCTGCGCGGCCGCCGCGACGGCGTCTTCGTGATCGACAAGATCGACCACCTGCACGAACCCGTGGCAGCGCAG
>DASUFY010000055.1:0-3833 GCA_036274315.1 Planctomycetota bacterium
GCACAGAGTCTCTTGCCGGGCGACGTCTCGGCAGGAGGTTCCCATGACGTTCGATCCGCCCCGCTGCGCCAACCCGGGCTGCGCGCAGCACGAGCAACCGAAGCCCGGGTTCTGCATCCGCCACGGCTACTACCGACCGCACTGCCGGACGGAACCGATCCAGCGCTTCCGCTGCCGCACCTGCGGCAAGACCTTCTCGCGGCAGACGTTCCGTCACGACTGGCGCGACCGTCGCTACGACCGCAACGACCGCCTGTTCGAGCTGCTCGCGAGCGGCGTCGGTCTGCGGCAGAGCGCGCGGCTGCTCGGCCTCGGCCTGCGCTCGGTGCAGAAGAAGATGCGCAAGCTCGCGACGACGTGCGCGCTGCTGCACGAGAACCTGTCGCCGAGGCTGCCGGAGCGGCGCACCTACGTCATGGACGAGGAGGAGACCTACGAGGGCGCGTCGATCCGGCCGCTGACGATGCCGGTGTTGATCGACAAGCAGACCTGGTTCGTCGTGGCGACGTCGGTCGGCTCGATCCGGCGCCTGGCGCCGGCCGGCACGGCGCGGCGGGCGCGCCAGGAGCACGACGAACGCCAGCATGGCCGCCGCAAGGACGAGAGCAGCGAGTGCGTTCGCGAGGTGCTCGAGGCATTGCGCCGGCGCATCGACGGCGAGCTCGAGCTGCGCACGGACGAGAAGGCGAGCTACGCGACGATCGCCCGACAGGTGTTCGACGAGCGCGTGTTGCACACGACGACCGCGGGCACTGCGTTGCGAACGACGCACAACCCGCTGTTTCCGATCAACACGACGCTGGCGATGACGCGCGACAACTGCGGCCGGCTGCGGCGCAGGTCGTGGCTCGTGAGCAAGAAGGCGGGCTGGCTGCGCCGGCAGATGGCGATCTTCACGGTCTATCGCAACTACGTGCGGCGCCGCTTCAACCGCGACGAGCGCCGCGAGACGCCGGCCGTCCATCTGGGCCTGCTGCCGCGGCAGCTGCTGCCGAGCGAAGTGGTGCGCTGGCGGCAGGACTGGGGGCCACGCAGCCCGCACCCGACCAGCTTCCGCGGCGAGCGGTCGGTGGCGTAGGTTTCTGCGGAAATCCAGGCGGAACGCATCGGCGCCGTTCCACATGTGCCCCGCGATCACCAACACTCGAGAAGTCAGTTCCTTCAGGGCGTGCCGAGGCGGTCCTGCAACCAGGACCGCGCGAAGCGCCAGTCGCGCTCCGCCGTCGGCAACGAGATGGCGAGCATCTTGGCGATCTCGGGCATGCTCAAGCCGCCGAAGAAACGCAGCGTCACGACCCGCGCCGGCCGTTCGTGATCCTTCTCGAGTTCGAGCAGCGCTTCGTGCACCGTCAGCACGTCTTCGCACGGCAGTTCGGGATCCAGATCGAACACGTCGGTCGGCAGATCTGCCTTGCGACTGGCGTCGCGCTTCATGCTCGAACGACGCCGCGCCTGTTCGACGAGGATGTTGCGCATGGCGTTTGCGGCGGCGCCGAAGAAGTGTGCACGACCGTGCCAACCCGGATCGCCACCGGCGACGACGCGCATCCAGGCCTCGTGAACGAGTTCGGTGGCGCGCAGCGTGTGGCCGCGCGCCAGCTTGGCAACCCGGGCCCGCGCGAGCTGCCGCAGCTCGTCATAGACCAGAGGCAGCAGTCGGGACGCGGCGACGTGCTGGCTACCGGGGTCCTTGAGCAGGGCGGTGATGGCAGCTGCAGTGCTAATGGGTTCCGCCATGAGCGCAAGGATACGCGGCGGCCGACCGGCGAACAGAGTCGGCATGCCCGGGCGGGCCGGCGCAGGCGGCCCGGGCCCCCACTCGTGCCTAGTAGCCGATCACCAACGTCGCAGCGTTCGACACGGCGAGGCCCGCCACGTTGGCGCCCGGATCGAATGTCACACCCTGCAGGTAGAACGGTGTTCCGACCAGGCCCGGCACCAGCGGCACCTGATAGCTCCAGGTCGCCGTGCCCGCCGTCGCGGGCGCATAGGCCAGCAGGTCGGCGCTCGTGTAGGTGCGGCAGTTCGGCATGCCGAACGGCGTCAACTGGGCCGGCAGGCTGCCGCCCGCCCACTGGGTGCGGCTCACGCCGATGGCCATGAACGCAAACGGAATGCCCGCCGGCACGTTGCTGATGTCCGCGGTGCAGGTCGTGCCGAGCCTGGCTGCAGCACGTCCCGTCAACACGGGCGTTCCGGCGCTGCCTGCGCATCCCGTGCCGAACCGTTGCCACTGCGCACCGTACTCCCACGTGTCGTCGCGCAGCTCGTTGTTCGCGGTCTTGCCGCCGAACGCGACGATCCGGTCGCGCACGAGGTCGTGGCAGAGTCCGACGTCGGCCCGCGGCGGGTAGATGCCGCCGTAGACGTTGTCGAGCTTCGTCCACTTGGTGCCGTCGTGCTCCCAGGTGTCGTTGAAGATCTGCTGCGTGATGGGATCGCGGCCGCCGAACAACAGACAGCAGTTGCGGCCGAGAACCGGCACGAGCTGGGCGCCGGAGCGCGCGGGCGGGCGCTCACCGGTCGTGTTGATCTGGGTCCAGTTGGTGCCGTCGTAGACCCAGGTCTGGTCGGACGCGGCGCCCGTGGCGCCCGCCGTCTGGCCGCCGAACAACATGACCTGGTTGAGACCCTGGTGGAAGGACAAGGCCACGTCCACGAGCAGCGGCGGCGACTGGGCCGGCGCGCAGTGGGTCCAGTTTCCCTGCGAGAACTCCCACGTGCCATCGAGTGCCTGGCCCGCGGGCGCGTTGTGGTCGCGGCCGCCGTACAGCACGATGACCTGACGCCCCACGTCGAACGTCATGGCGTGGCGAGACAGTCCACCCGGCGTGTTGCTCGGCGCGAGTTGCTGCCAATTCGCACCGTTCCACAACCAGGTCTCGTCGAGCGCAGAGCTGCCCGAACCGGACTCGCCGCCGTACAACAGGATCTCGCCCGTGTACAGATTGGCGGCGAGACTCGCGCGCGCGCGTGGACCCGGCAGCACGGCGGGGGTCAGCCTGGTCCAGGTCCCGTCACTGAGGCTCCAGAACTCGTTCGTGTAGTTGCCGCCGAACATCAGGGTGCGGTTGCCGACCAGGTCGAACGCGAGCAGCGGCGACGAGCGCGGGGCGGGAGCGACGCTCGTGGAAAGGGGCCCCCACTGCGCAGGCAGCAGATCGGCGCCCAAGTGGAGGAAGAGGACGGCGCAGGCCACGGAGTCGACGGTTCGCATCATTGCACCTCAGGTTCGTTGCCGCCGGCCGGGAACGGCCAGCGTTTGGTTACCGGCCCATCCGTCGGGCACCGCCACGCCCCATCAGGGAACTGACTTCCTGAGTGTTGGTGTTCGCGGGGCAAAGGTGGAACCGAGGCGGTGCGTTCTGCCCGGATTCCCAAGCAAACCCGCGGCAGCGGGCGCTCGCCGGCGAGGCTTTCGCGTGCGGGCCTCGTCGCCCTTGGTCCTGGCGCCGGCACACCACCCGCTCGGCAGCCCGTTCCCGCCCGACAACACTCAGGAAGTCAGTTCCAAAGCGAGCCGCCGGCCTCGAGGGGCCGGCGGCGGTTCGGATCGACAGTCGATCGCAGAGCTCGTCTCAGTTGCCGAGCGTGCCCTTGTGCGCGTTCGAGGCGACGAGCCAGGCCGGGTTGACCGGGTCGAGCGAGAGGCCCTGGCTGTAGATGGCGGTGCCCATCAGGCCGATCGTGGCGGGCATGGCGACGGTCCAGGTCGCGCTGCCCGCGGTGCCGGTCACCGTCGACAGCAGGTCGGGGCTGACGTAGGCGTTGCAGCCGGGCATGCCGATGCCGGCGAGCGGGGTCGCCGGGATCTGCGACAGGCTGACCACGAC
>DASUFY010000056.1:0-5001 GCA_036274315.1 Planctomycetota bacterium
CGCTTGCCGCCGGCCAACAGCTGTTCGGCCTGTTCGAGCGTGACCCAGTACTCGCCGCTGAGGTCGACCTCGCGCAGCTGCTGTGCGGCTGCGAGCAGCGGTACGCAGAACCTGCTGACCTTGTCACAGGAGCCGACGTTCAAGCGGCGCAGCGAGCGCAGGCCCAGCAGCGAAGCAACCGTGGTGTCGTCGACGAGCGGGCAGTGCGACAGGTCGACCTCGCGCAGGTTCGGGCAGTTCTCGCGCAGGTGCTCGCCGACCGCGGCCGGCAGGTCGGGACTGTACGCGAGCGTGATGCGCTGCAGCCGCGGCCAGGCACCGAGTGAGTCGACCTTCAGCCCTCCGGATTCCGGGGGCGTCGGGGTCGCACGGTCCACCACGACCTTCTCACGGTCGCCGAGCATGGCACCGCGCGCGCGCCGGTTCCGGTTCGACGGATCCGGGCGGCCCGTCACCAGTTGCATCGCCGTCAGGTCGAGTTCGGTCAACGACTGCAGCCGGCGCAACAGCAGCAACGCGTCGGTGCCCCAGATCGAGTCGTGGCGCAACGACAGCCGGCTCAGGCCGCCGCACGTCGCCACGGCGGACATGGCAGCTTCGCCGAGCGACGAACTCGAATCGAGGCTCAGTTCACGCAGCGACGGCAGCCGCGGCAACACCTGCAGACACTGCTCGTCGAGATCGACCGAACTGATCGCCAGCCGCTCGAGCAGCGGCAGCGCCTCGAGCGCCGCGAGCTGCGTGCCGCGCACGCCGTACGGCTCGATCAGTTCGAGCGAACGCAGCCGCGACAGGCTGCCGATCGCCGCGAACGCCGCGTCGGTGATCGACACCGACGGGAAGCCGACGGGCGGGTCCTGGGTGCTCGCGAACACGCGCAGGTGCCCGAGGTCCGGGCAGCGCCGCGCGAGTACGGCGACCGCGGCGTCGTCGAGGTTGCGCAGCTCGACCGCGTTCGCGCCGGCGGGCAGTGCTTCGATCTCGGCGAGCGACGAAACGGCGACCATCGCGACGGGCTCCTGCGGCAGGGCCGCACTGCGATCCTGCACCGCACGCTCGAACAGGAACACACCGAACACGACGCCGAGCCCGAGCAGGAACACCGCCGCCAGCAGCCACGAGCGCCGCGGCGGCACCACGACCAACCCAACGCGCTCGCCGTCGTCGCCGGCCGCGTGCCGCGCGAGCACACGCGCCGTCACGTCGGGTGCCTTCTGCCCGCCGGCCACTTCGCGCAGCGCCCAATCCAAACGCCGCTCGAACACTTCGTCGCGATCGCGATCGCCGCTCATCGTGCACCTCCGAGCCGCCGCTCGACGCACTCGCGCAACGTCGCGCGCACGCGCTGCAGCAGCGTCTTCAAGCCGTTCTCCTTCATGCCCATCGCCGCGGCGACGGACGCGCGATCGCGCCCCTCGCCGTAGAACCACTGCACCGCCTGCCGCGGCCGCCCGTCGAGCGCCTGCACGCACGACCGCAGCGCCTCGAGCCACTGTTGGCCGTCGTCGGCCGCACAGTCGCGCTGCCACAGCTGCTCGGCCAGTCCGGCGAGCAGTTCCTCGCGCCGGTGCTGGTCGCGGCATCGCCGCAGGTACAGATGCCGCGCGGTGCTGCGCAGGAACGTCGCCGCGGCGGCGTCACCGCGATCGTGCTCGAGTCTGCGGAACGCGACGAGGAACGTGTCCTGCAGCAGATCCTCGGCCAGCTCCGGGCTCGCGCCGAGGCAACGCAAGTAGCGCCAGACGTGCGTCTGGTGCCCGCGCACGAGCGCTTCGAGGTCAAGAGTCTGTGGCATCCGGGTCTGGAGCATCCGGGGCTGAGGCAACCGGGTCTGGGCAGCGGCGGCAAGGCGCGACACGCACGTTCATCCCGTGGCGCGGTCCAGGGTATTCAACGCCCTACGGATTCGTGGCAGCTTCAGGTCAACAGCGAGCCCTGCCACAGCCGCTCGAGGAACTCGCGCCACGGCAGCACGCGCACGCCGTCCATGACGAGCGCGCGCGGCCCAGTGTAGACGCCGAGCAGTGTCACCTGCGCCTTGGGTTGCAGGTCGCGGAACTGCAGCAGGCTCTGGTGGAACCTCGCGTCCCAGCGCGCGGCCGACTTGACCTCGATGGCCACGGGCCCGCCCTTCGTATCGATCACGAAGTCCACCTCGCTGCCGTCGTGCGTCTTCCAGTAGGCGATCGGGTACTCGAGATCGCTGTAGTGCAGGAACGCGCGCAGTTCGTGCAGCAGGAAGGTCTCGAGCAGGAACCCGCGCTCCTCGGGATGCACGTGCAGGTGCGCGGTGCCCGCGAGCTGGCGCACGACGCCGGTGTCGAACAGGAACAGCTTCGCGTGCGCGACCTGCTTGACGGCGCGCTTCAGTTTCCACGCCGGCAGCCACGTCGCGAGCAGCGTGTCGACGAGGATCTGGAAGAACTCCTGCGCGGTCTGCCGCGCGATGCCGGCGTCGCGCGCGATGCCCGTGACGTTGACGGTCTGGCCGTTCATGCGCGCGGCGACCTCGAGGAAGCGATGGAACGGTCCGATCTGTCGCACGAGCGCTTCGGCCTGCACTTCCTCGCGCAGGTACACTTCGCAATAGGAACGCAGGAACGCACTCGTCCGGTTGCGTGTGACGGCGAGTGGCAGCATGCCCTCGGCGAGCACCGCGTCGAGTTCGCGGCGATCGCCGATCTCGGCCGACACGAGCGGAAACATGTGCCGCAGCTCGGCGCGACCGGCCAGCAGGTTGGCGCCGCTGCGCTTCAGCTTGCGAGCACTCGACCCGGACAGCACGAAGCGCTGCCGCTTCTTCATCATCAGGTGCTGCACCTCGTCGAGCAGAGCCGGCACTCGCTGGACCTCGTCGACGACCACCCACGCGCCGTCGTCGAGTGCTTCACACTCCGCGCGGAACAGACCCGGCTCGCGCGACAGGCGCAGACTCTCGGCCGCGAGCAGCAGGTCGTAGCGAGTGGCGTCAGCAAAGTGCTGCTCGATCCACGTCGTCTTGCCGGTGCCACGGGCGCCCAGCAGGAAGAACGAGCTGGCCGGCGGCTCGAGGCGGCGAGTAAACATCGTCGGCGATTTTACCGGAAAAACGCCGACGATGTGTACGTTTTTCCGGAGGCGGCTACAGCGCGCGCGGCCGCCAGCGCTGCAGCCACCACGTGCCCCAGTAGAAGAACGGCGTGTCGGCGAGCGCGACGATCAGCTTGAACAGCCACAGATCCCAGACCAGTGCGGCCATGTCACCGACGGCCATCGAGCCCCAGAACAACACGAGCACGACGAGCAGGGAGTCGAGCAACTGCGACAGGATCGTCGACGCGTTGTTGCGCAGCCACAGGTGACGTCCGTTCGTGAGTTCGCGCCAGAAGTGGAACAACCGCACGTCGACGAACTGGGCCACCAGGTAGGCCGTCATCGACGCGAGGATGACGCGCGGCGCGTTGCTGAAGACGCTCGTGTAGGTGGCGTCGTCGATGCGACTCTGCGGGATCGCGGGGAAGATGTGGCCGAGCCAGAGTGCGACGAGCACGAACACGAGCGCGACGAAGCCAGACCACACGACGAGGTTGGCGCGCCGCTTGCCGTAGATCTCCGACAGCAGATCGGTGGCGAGGAACGTGACCGGATATGGCAGAGCGCCCGCCGACAACGTGAAGGAGCGGAAGCCGAGATCGACAGTGAGGAATTTGCTCGCGATCAGGTTGCAGACGATCAGCGACGCCAGGAACACGGCGGTCAGCGCCAGGAACGGGAAGTCGAGCGGACGCTGCTCGGGGTCCGCGAAGTCCGGCTCGAGCCCGTTTGGCGGCGTGGTCGCGGACGTCATGAGCTCACGTTCGCCGGCAAGGCAGCCGCGGATGCCTGGCACCCGCGCCGGATCGTCACTGCCACCTCATGCCATCGATGAACTCGAGCGGGCCGCCGCACGACGCCGAATGGCACGAGATGCAGCCCGCGATGACGGCGTTGTAGGACGCCTGCTGCGGCGACGTGTCGTAGGCGCGCACCGCGGCGAGGTAGCCCTGCGCGAGGCCATCGAACTTCTCGTTGCGTTCCTCGGGCTTGGTCGGCCAGGCGCAGCGCATCTTGCGGTGCGTGGGGTAGAGCTTGGCGACGGGTTGTTTCGCTTCGAGCAGCGTGCGCGCGTCGCGCAGGTCGTCGACGAACTTGCGCATCAGCACCGCCAGTTCGCTGTCGCCGTTCGGGTTGCGCGGCGACTTGATCAGGTGGCCCGGGCTGCCCGGAATGCCGGGCACGAGCGGGGTCGAGAGGTTGCAGTCCGCGTCGCCGGCGACCGCCGGCGCCGACTCGGCCGCGGCAGGCGGAGCCGCCGCCTCGCCGGAACACGCAGCGAACACGAACACGAACGACAGCAGGGTGGCACGCATGGAGGGCTCGGCAGTGGGGGCGGCATGGTCGTTGGCGCCGAGCACGGGATCAAGTCGGACCCCGAGTTCCGGGCAGACCGTTCCCGCCGGCAGCGCCCCCGGGCTATCGTGCTCGCCCTTCCAACCCGGGACTCCGCATGCGCGACAAGGTTCTCATCGGCTACGGCCAAGGCTTCTGGGGCGACTCGATGCTCGGCCCCGTGCGCCTCGTGCGCGAAGGGCCGCTCGACTACCTCGCCCTCGACTACCTGGCCGAGGTGACGATGAGCATCATGCAGAAGCTCAAGGGCCGGAACCCGAAGGCCGGCTACGCCACCGACTTCGTCAAGATGCTCGAGCGCACGCTGCCCGACATCCACGACAAGGGCATCAAGGTGATCGCCAACGCCGGCGGCGTCAATCCGCAGGCCTGCCTCGAGGCCGTGCTCGCGCTCGCGACGAAGCAGGGCGTGCGCGGCCTCAAGGTCGGCATCATCGAGGGCGACGACATCCTCGCGCGCATCCCCGAGCTGCAGAAGAATGGCCACCCGCTCGCCAACATGGACGACGGGCGCGAGCTGGCGCAGGTGCAGGACCGGCTGCTGAGCGCCAACGCCTACATCGGCGCGTTCGC
>DASUFY010000057.1:0-22753 GCA_036274315.1 Planctomycetota bacterium
CGGCCAGCCGGGGGCTGGCGGGGGCCGATAGCGGCGATGGAGGCACATCGCCGATGGGTTGGGAGACCGCGCTCGATCGTCTGCTGCTGCAACAGGTCCATCTGGCGGAGAAGGGCGAACAGAAGCCCGACACCGTCTGTCAGCAGGTCCGTGAATACGTCCAGCTGGCGAGCGGCCCCGGCTGCAGCTACCTGCGCGGCTACACGCGCGCACTGCTCGGCGCCGAGTTCGAAGAGACGAACATCGACGCTTCGGCGCGGCGCTGGGAACTGTTCGGCCTCTTGCGCGCGTACGACCGCAAGGGCGACCGCGAGCACATCGCGGAGACGCTGCAGGACCCGCAGGCGCTGCTCGATCTGCTCGTCGACCCCGAGGTCGCTGCCAGCGTGCTGCCGCTCGTCGTGCGTTCGCTGTTCTGGTCGGGCGATCTCAAGATCGCGGTGCGCGCCATCCAGTACCTGGCCGCCGAGCCCGAGGCCGGCGAGCTCGACACGATCGTCGACGCCGCGGTGACGGACCTGCTGGGCCGGCTCGAGGTGCGTGTCGACACGGACGACCAGGAGAGCACCGCGTCGATCCTCGGCAAGATCCTCGGCATGGCCGGCTTCGACCGCCTGCCCAACGACGTGCAGGCGCGCTACCACCGCGCGCTGGCCGAACGACTGCTCGCGGCCAGCGAATGGGCCATGGCGATCGATGCGTCCGAACGGGCCGAGGCGCTCGCCAAGGGCAACCCCTCGCTCGCGAGTGCGGCCGCGCTGGTCGCCGCGCTCGCCGAGCTGCGCCTGCACGACACCGTCAGCTGCGAACCGCGGCAGCAGCGCGTCGAACGCGACGCGGCGCTGGCGCGCCTGCGTCACGTCGCCGAAGAACCCGACCAGGCCTGCCCCGAGGCCGTCTACCTGCGCAGCCTGCTGGCCTACGAGACCGGCGACGTGGCGGCCGCGGCGCGCGGCTTCGATCGGGCGACCGCGGGCCTGCGCCGCCTCGAGGGCCGCGACGTGCAGCTGCGCGACCGCGCGCGCTTCTTCCAGGCGGCGGCGCTGTTGATCGCCGGCGACCCGGCCGAGGCCACGCGGGCCGTGCGCCTGATGGAGCAGGCCCTCGCGACGGTCAAACCCGACCTCGAGAGCTTCTACTCGGTGCACGAGGCGCTCAAGAAGCTCGACCGCCGCGCGTCGCTGCGCTTCCTCGACGCCGTCGACGTCGGGCGCGGCTCGTCGCCGGACCAGCTGCTGTTCGTCGCGCTCGAGTACCTGTCGCTCGGCGAGGCGACGCCGGCGCTGCGCGCGGCGCGCCGCGTGCTCGAGGTGGCGGTCGACCTCGACCAGCGCATCGATGCGCTGCGCGTCGTGCTGACGGCGCACAACATGCTCGGCGAACGCAACGAGGCGCGCGCCTGCTTCGGCGAGATGCGCGACCTGCTGCAGCAGCGCGGCAAGTTCGACGCGCTCGAGAAGCTGCTGCGCAACGAAGAGGTGGTCGGCCAGGCGCTCGACCATCTCGAGATCAAGGTCGAGCTGGCGGCCGTGTACGAGGAGATGGAAGGTCGCGACTTCGACCGCGCGCAGCTGCAGGTGGCGATCGCGCGGTCGCTGCGCGCCCACAAGGACGTCGAGTCGCTGCAGCAGGCGCAGGGCCTCCTGCAGGAGGTCGCCTGCACGTTCCCCGAGCTGGCGCAGGAGGACCTCGCCGCGATCGAGAAGCTGCTCGAGCTCAACGACCAGAGCACCGGCGGCGGCGACAACGGGCGCGATGCGGTGCAGGCGCTGGCGAAGTCGCTGGGGCGGGCGCCGCGCGTGCTCGTCGTCGGCGGCAACGAACGGCAGCGGCGGCACCATCCGCGGCTCGAGAAGCTCGCCGGCGAGTGGGGCTTCGCGGCCGAGTGGTTGGAGACGAACTACACCTCGCCGCAGAAGGTCGTCAACACGATCGGCGAACGGCTGCGCTCGGGCGTCGACGTGCTGCTGCTGCTGCACTGGAACCGGCACGAGACCACCGAGCCGGCGCTCGAGCTGGCGCGCTCGAGCAACGTGCCGGCGCGCACGGTGCACTACGCGGGCTTCACGAGCCTGCAGGTGGCGCTCGCCGAGCAGCTGGCGCGGTTGACGCAGAACGCCAGGCCGGCGGCGACGGCGGCGAAAGCCAAGACGAAGGCCTGAGCAGGCACGCGGCCGGCCGCGGGATCGCCGAGGGCCGCGCTGGCCACCGCGCGCCGCCGGTCTATCGTGCGCTGCCGTGTCCCCGAAGGCGTGTGAGGTGCTGGTCGTCGGTGGCGGTCCGGCCGGCAGTGCGCTCGCGCTGCTGTTGGCGCAGCGCGCCCGCGACGTCGCGCTCGTCGACCGCGGCCGCGCGCACCACAGCGGTCCGCACGAGACGCTGCTCGCTTCGTCGCTGCCGATGCTCGAGCGCGCGGGGCTCGGAAGGCTCGTGCGCGACTGCGCGCAAGTGGATTCGATGCGGCACGGCGCCATCTGGGGCGGCGATGAGCTCGTCTGGCAGGCACCCGGCGAGGCCGGGCTCTGGCTGCAGCGCGGACCGTTCGACGAGGCGCTGCGCACGGCGGCGGCGGCGCGCGGCGCGCGCGTGGGTTGCCCGGGCCGCGTGCGCCTCCGGCCCGGTGGGGGCGAGGCGGAACTGGACCTCGCCGGTGCTGGCGCCGAGCTGCTGCGACCGGCGCACGTGGTGATCGCGACCGGGCGCGGGCCGCTGCCGGCGACGGTCGGGGCGCACGAGGCGGCGGCCGGACCGCGCACGTTCGCGTTCACGTTCGTCGGCGAGCCCGCGGCCGGCGACCGCGGCACCGCGGTCGTCGAGGCGGTGCCCGAGGGCTGGATCTGGACGCATGCACCCGCGGCGGGCGGCGCGAGTGCCGCGGTGCTGCTCGACGGCGCGCAGCTGCACGAGGTGGGCCGCGAGGTGCTGCTCGCGCGCGCGTTCGCGCACGCGCGCGGGCCGGCGCAGCGTCTGCGCGACCGCCGACTGCGCCACGCGAACGACGCGACGGCGCGGCTGCGCACGACCGCGGCCGACGTGCTGTTGCTCGGCGACGCGGCGGCCACGATCGATCCGCTGGCGAGCCAGGGCGTCGAGAAGGCGCTCGCCGCGGCCGAGCAGGCGGCGGCCGTGCTCGACACGGCGCTGGACCGCCCCGATTGGTGGCCGCGGCTGCGGCTGCTGCACGCGCGCTGGGAGCAGGGACTGTTCAACGCGCACCGCGCCGCATCCGCGGCGTTCGTGCAGCTCGAGCGGCGCTTCACCGCCGAACCGTTCTGGCGCCGGCGGCAGCCGCCGTCCGCGCCGCGGCCGGCGCTGGCGCCGGGCACGCCGCTCGTGCGCGCGGCCAGCGTTCAGGACGGCAGCATCCTCGTGCGCCATGGCGACGGCTTCGTCGAGGCCGAGGGTGCCTGCGACACGGCGACGGGCGAGACGCTGTCGCACGTCGGCTACGTGCCCGTGTTGCCGCTGCTCGCGACGTTCGCCGTGCCGCGAGCCCTGGCCGACGCCGTGACCGCCGCCGGTCGCGACGCGCGCCTGTTCGTGCTGCCGCCGCGGGCCGTGCACGAGGCGATGCTCGAACTGCACCGGCGCGGTTGGCTCACCGCCGCAGCTGGCGCAGCAGGCAGCCCGTGACCGCCGCCACGGCGAGGCTGTCGCCGCGCGCGAGCAGCCGCCGCACGCCGTCGGCATCGGGCGGCGGCAGCGGCGACGCGAACCACAGCAGCCGGCCGCCGTGGGGGCGCAGCTCGGGCAGCATCGGCAGCACGTTGGGGTCGCCGACGACGGCCTCGACGCCCGGCAGGCTGCCCGGGTCGCACGCGAGCCCGCCGTAGCTCGCCGGTGCCGTGATGCGCACGCCGCGGTTCTTCGCCAGCGTGAGCACCTCGTGCAGTGCGGCGCGATGCCGCAGCGACGTCGTGCCGAGGCTCAGGTTGATCACGTGTGGTCCGAGCTCGACCGCGTGGCGCAGCGCGTGCAGCACCGCGTCGAACGCGCAGGTTGCGTCGCGATCGAAGATGCGCAGCGCCACGAGTTCGACGGGCTGCACGCAGTGCAGGATCACGGCCGCCACGGCCGTGCCGTGGCCCAGGTGGTCGCGCGCCCCGCCGTGCGGATCGTCGGGCCCCGCGGCCGAGAACGACGGTCCCGCGACCACGGTGCCGCGGCCGCGCACGCCCGGGTGCATCGCGTCGATGCCGCTGTCGATGACGACGGCCCGCAGCGGGCGGGCCGGATCGGGGCTCATCCGTCGACGACGTGGATGCGACCGACGATCTCCCCCTCGAGTTCGACGGTCTTCTGCCGCTTGAGCTGCGCGTCGAACACCTCGAAGTCCGAGCCAGCGGTGCCGATGTAGATCTTGTCGGCGTCGGGCGAGATCGCGACGAGCGAACGGCGCGGCCGGAACTCCTCGTAGGCCTCGGCGATCTTCTGGCCGGTGCGCAGGTCGTAGAGCAGCAGCCGGGTCCGGTTGTCGCTGTTGCCACGGCCGCCGCCGAAGCTGCCCGACATCGCCGCCGCGACGAGCTTCTTCGGCGCGACGCGCAGACCCCAGGCGCTGACCTGCGGGCCCCATTCCTGCACGTCGACGATGCGTTTGTTCTCGAGGTCGAGTTCGACCACGCCCCAGCTCGTGCGCGTCTTCTCGACCGGATCGGTGCTCGTGAACAGCATGCGCGCGCGTTTGGGATCGCGGCCGTCGAGCAGGTCGGTGCCCGTGAGCCGCAGCGGGCCGGCGCCGAAGTAGCGCGGCGTGCGCAGGTCGATGCTCGCGAACTCGGTCAGCTTGCGCGCGTCGAGGAACTGCAGGTTGCCGTCGTCGTCCTGGCCGATCCAGTGCGTGCCGTCCGCCGAGAGCTGCGTGTCGCGGTCGAGCGCGTCGGGCAGGCGCGGCGACTTGCGTACGACCTTCTTGTTGTTGCTGTCGTAGAGCAGCCACTGGCTCGGTTCGAACGAGTAGCGGTCGATCTCCTTCTTGACGCGGTCGGTGCGCACGAACCAGAAGACGCCGCCGGGCAGCTCGCGCACGTCGCGGATGCGCAGCACGAAGTTCTCCTCGACGAACGGGTGGCTGCCGAGCAACGTGCCCGTGCCGAGGTCGACGACCTCGATCGTGTGCTGCTGTTCGGTCACGACCAGCAGGCGCTTGCGATCGTGCGTCAGCGTCGTGTTCCAGAACATGCCCTTCTCGAGCTTCACCTTCTGCACGACGGTGTCCGTCTGCGGGTCGTACTTGACGACGAAGTCGGGGTACATCGTGAACCAGAAGAACTGCTTGCCCTGCAGGCCCGCGAGCGGCGGTGCGGCGACCGGCGTGAACTCGGGCAGGTCCTGGTTCTGGCGGGCACCCTGCGGACCCTGGCCGCGGCGCCGGCCGCCGCGCTCGGGCGCGGCCGGTTGTTCGGGTTCCTGGGCCGGTTCCTGCGTCGGGGTCTCGGGCTGCGGCTGCGGCTCGGGCACCGGCGGCGGTGGGGGAGTCGGGACCTGGTTGCGAGCTGGCGCGCCCAGCGCGGCGACCGCGAGCACGGGAAGCAGCGCGCCGTGCAATCGGCGGAGCAGGTGGGGGATCAGCATGGGCGGTCCGTTCTCACCTAGGGGAAGACCAGGTCGATCGACTTCCAGTCCTGCATCGGCGCGCCGCACGACTGGGTCCACGTGGGGGCGTTGGTCACGCCGTCGGGCACCTGCGCCGGCCAGTAGCAGGTGTGGTAGCAGTCGTAGAGGTCGCGCTCGATCGGCTGGCACAGGCCGTGCGTGCCGTTGCTCGAGTCGACCTCCCAGCCCGGCGCGAAGATCGTCGTGCAGCCGTACGGATACTGCGTCGGCGGCGGATCCTGCGACAGCGCCCGCGCACCGCCGCGCTGCGCGAGCACGAGTGCGGCGAGCTGACGCGCCTTCTGGTTGCAGGGAAACACGCGCGGCCGCCGCGGCGCCTTCGCCGGGACGTTCGGGTCGACTGGGTCCGTCATGATTCGAACCTCGCGAAGAACTTCGGGTTGGAGGTCAGGATGCGGCCGTAGCTGCGCAGACCGAGGTCGACGAAGCCGCGGATCCACTCGCAGTAGTGCAGGTTGGCCTTCGTCGCGTCGCCGTAGCGCACGTGCGCTTCGTGGTAGCAGCCGCCGGCGCACAGCGGCCGCGCGAAGCACTGCGTGCAGTCGGTCTTCTGGTCGACGTGCGCCTTCTGCAGGAACGCGGTGCGCACGGCCTCGTCGATGCCGGTCGCGACGTGACCGACGGCGTGGCTCTTCGACTCGACGAAGCGGTGGCAGAGGCCCAGTTCGCCTTCGGTCGAGACGCCGAGCAGGCCGAGGCCCGCGCCGCACGGATGCGCCTTGTTGACGCCCTGGTGCAGCTCGCGCAGCAGGTCGCCGAGGTTGGCGAAACCGTGCGCTTCGCCGCGCGTGGCGGCCGCGACGTAGTCCTCGGCCAGCTCGCCGAACTCGCGCAGCAGGCGCTCGTAGCCGGCCTCGCCGAGCGCGTAGTCGCGGCCGAGTCCCGCGGTCACGGGCGCGAAGCCGACCTCGTCGAAGCCGAGCTCCTCGGTCAGGAAGCGGTAGGTGTCGGCCACGGCCGAAGCGCCGGCCGTCAGCGTCACGCGCGCGCCGATCGAACGGCCCTTCTTCTGCTTGTTGGCCGCGACGAGGTGCCGGATGCGCGGCGCGATCGTCTCGAACGAGCCGACGCCGCCACGGAACGTGCGGTGGCGGTCCTGCTCCTCTTGGTTGCCGTCGATCGACACCGTGATGCCGAAGCGATGCGTCGTCAGGAAGTCGACGACCTCGTCGCTGAGCAGCGTCGCGTTGGTCGTCAGCGAGAAGTGCACGCGCTTCTTGTGCAGCCGGCCGCGCTCTTCCGCGTACTCGGTGGCGGCGCGGATGGCCGGGAAGTTGAGCAGCGTCTCGCCGCCGAAGAACGTGATCGACACCTGCGGCCGGTCGCCGCTGTTGCGCATCAGGAAGTCGATCGACTGGCGCGCCGTGTCGTCGTCCATGCGCGCCTTGCCGGTGCCCGCGCTGCCGTTGCCCGTGGTCAGCCGGTCGGCGCCGTACTCGTAGCAGTAGGTGCAGGTCAGGTTGCACTTGTTCGTGACGTTGAGCACGAGCGTCGCGATCGGGAACGGCATCGGCGGCAGCTGCGCGCGCGGCGGCGCGGGTTCGCCGACCGGGCGGATCACGCCGAGGTCGATGAGGTCGTGCAGCGTGGTCTCGGCGTCGCCGCGTTGCTCGTGATTCTCGAGCCAGGCGGTCGCATCGGCGCCGCCCGGTGCGGCGAACGCAGCGACGACCTCCGAGGCCAACGGATCGAGGCCGAGGATCGCGGCCGACGTCGCCACGTAGACGAACTCGGCGCCGCGGTCGCCCGTGAAGCGGTGGTGCAACACCGTCTGCAGCTGCATCAGCGGTCCTCCCAGTCGAGCACCTGCCAGCGCACGAACAGCGGCACGCTGACGATCAGGTGGCTGCGCGCGAGGAACGTCTTGTGCTCGCGGCCGGGCGGTCCGGCGGCCGGGGCGGGCGCGGGCTGCGCTGCCGCGGCGGCGGGCTTCTCGCCGGGCTTCTCGCCGGGCTTGTCGGGCGGGCTCTGCTCCGGCTTCGGCTTCGGCGGCCGCACCGCGACGTCGAGTTCGACTTCGGCCGTGACGAACACGTCGCCGACGTTGTTGGCCTGCCACTGGCGCGAGGGGTTCGGGCCGTCGTTGGCCGGCGTGAACACGCCGGTCGTCGCATCGATGCTGCCGACGAAGGCGAGGTCGTCGTCGTCCTCGCGCACGCGGAACTCGGCGAGGCCCCAGCGCGGCCGCACCTGGAACAGGTCGACGTCGTCGTCGGTGAACGGCTTCTCGTCGGGCCCGCGGTGCACCGCGAACGCCTCGAAGCGTTCGAGCTGCTTGGGCATCCTGACGCCGCCGACGCGCGCGAAGCCCTGCAGCGGCCGGATGCGCACGTAGTCGACGGTGTCGTAGAGCTGCAGCCAGGCGGAACCCGGCTCCGAGCCGTAGGCGACGGTGCGCGGTCCGAGTTCGGCACCCGGTGCGGCGTCGAGCACGAGCACCACGTGCCGGTCGGAGCGCCGTTCGACCGCGGTCACCGTGAGGCCCGCGCCGACGAAGAAGTCCGCGGCCGTGGGCGCGGTCGGGAACACCTCGCCGTAGACGTCGAGCCGGTGGCCGGTGCTCGGCACGGCGATGGCCGCGTTGCCGAGCGCCAGCACGCGCGGTCGGCGCTGGTCGCGCGCCAGCGTCACGTCGACGCCGATCTCGTCGTAGTCGCCTGTGAACAGCCGGCCGTGGAAGTCCTGCCAGCTGTCGTCGAGCAGCAGCACCTCGCGCCACGACGCGCCGCCGGGCCCGGGGTCCTGGCTGCGGCCGCGCCACGAGTAGCCCGCGTAGAGGAAGCCGCGGCCCGCGCGCTGCACGGTCGTGCCGTCGGCGAACGCGAGCCGCCACGACACCTCGTACTCGTCGGCGTCGCTGCGGCGCAGTTCGGCCGTGCCGACGAGGTCGCCGCGCCCGGTCTCGTGGCCGAACACGGTCCACGTGCCGGCGAGCGGCACCTCGCGGCGGTTCTTGGTCCAGCTCTCCCAGGCCGGCGAGAACAACGGTTGGTCGGCGGTGAGCTTCTGCAGCACGCGGTCGCCGACACTCTGCGTCGAACCACCCGGCGGGCCGTCCCCCGGGCGCCCGCGTCCCGTGCCGCCCTCCGCCGGCACCGGCGCGGCCGGCGCCGGCGCCTGGCCGCCGCCGCGCCGCCGCGGTTCTTCGGGCGGGCCGCCGCCCATCTGGCCGCGCGACAGCGGGAACATCGCGACGTGCGTGGCGCGCAGCAGCTGCCACTCCTCGGCATCACGCTGCTGCAGCAGCACGCGGCCGAGCGTGTGGCACTGCGCACAGGCGCGCTTGAAGTCCTGGTCGTGCTGCTCCTCGGACCAGTGCACGCGGCGTTCGCTGTAGTACAGCGCGCGCTCGGCCTCGCTGCGCGCCAGGCCGTGCGAGTTCGCCAGCGAGCGCACGAGCTGCTTGGCGTCGGTGGGGGAGAGCTGCAACCCGTACAGGCGCCCCATGCGCTTGATCGACTCCGCCCAACCCTCGGGCGACTTGCGCTCGTACGAGATGCGCGTCATGCAGTTCTTCTCGTCGAGCGCGTGGCAGCGCACGCAATGCGTGTGCACGAGCAGGTCGTCGACCGGGATGCCGCGTCGCGGCGCCTTCGGCTTGGTGTCGGCGGGCGTCTGGGGCTCCTGTTCATTGCCCTCCGGATCCTGCTCGGCCCCACCTGCGGCGCCGCCGCGGCGGCCGCGGCGCGCGCGCGGTTCCTGGCCGGTCGGTGGCGGTGTCGTCGCCGGCGGATCCTGCGGTGCGGCCGGCGCCTGCACGGGTGCGGGCGGCGCGGGCGGGGTCGCCGGTTGTTGTGCCGACGGCCGCACCGACAAGAGGCACAGGCCGGCGAGCAGCAGGGACGGAACCGTCACGCAGGCTTTGTCGAGCAAACGGGCGCTCCGAGAGTCGAGGTGGCGCGCAGCTCGGCGCCGCGCTGCCCGGACCATACCGCCGCGGCGCTCGCCGCGCGCGGGAAACCCGTCGCTGCGTCCGGGTGCCGCCCGCGTGGGTTCGCTTCACCAATCGGGGAACAGCTCGGCGAAGCGCGGCTCGTCGCGGGCGAGTACGGCGGGCGCACCGCTCGCCAGCACCCGGCCCCCGGCCAGCACGAATGCCCGATCTACCCAGCGCACGGCGGCGACACGGTGGTCGACGACGACCACGGTCTGCTCGCGGGAACGGTTCGCGAGCTCGCGCGCGAGCGCTTCGGCGCCGATGCCGTCGAGCAGCGCGAACGGCTCGTCGAGCAGCAGCAGGCCCGCCGGTTGTGCGAGCGCGCGCGCGAGCACGAGCCGGCGCAGTTCGCCGCCGCTGAGTTCGACGCCGCCGCGCTGGCGGCGCGACAGCGGCGTGTCGAGTGCGGCCGGCAGCGCGCGCACGCGCTCGGCGAGGCCCGCGACCTCGAGCGCGCGCCACAGCGTGTCGTCGTCGACGGCGTGCGCGTGACCGAGACGGAGGTTGTCGCGCAGCGACAGTTCGAACGCGTTCTGGTCCTGCAGCAGCACGGCGACGCGTTCGCGCCAGCGCCGCGGCTCGAAGTGCCGCAGGTCCGTGCCAGCCGCGTGCAGCGCGCCGGTGGTGGGGTCGTAGAGGCGGCACAGCAGTTTGACGAGCGTCGACTTGCCCGAGCCGTTGGCGCCGACGAACGCCACGCGTTCGCCGGGCGCGAGCTCGAACGCGAGCTCGTGCAGCACGGAGCAATCGGTGTCGGGGTAGGCGAAGCCGACCGCCCGCGCCGCGATCGCGAGCGCCCCCGCCGGTGGCTCGAGCGCGGGCGGCAGCGCGACGATGGCCGGCGCGCGCGCGAGCAGCGCCGCGAACGGCGCCAGGAACAGCCGGTCCTCGCGGATGGCGGCGACGGCGCCGAGGCCGTCGCGCACGCCGTTCTGGGCGCGCTGCACGGCCTGCGCGTGCAGCACGAGGCCGCCGATCGTCATGCCACCCGCGAGTGCCGTGTGGCCGAGGTACAGGTAGGCGCCGAACAGGCCGAGGCTCGCGAGCGTGTGCACGAGCAGCTCGTCGCGCGCCCGGCCCGCGGCGAGCCGCGCCAGCGAACGGCGCAGCACCGCGCGCAACGCTTCGAGGCGGCCGCCGAACGTCGCCTCGAGCCGCAGGGCGCGCACGTCCTTGGCCGTGGCGCGGCCGGTCAACACGGCGCCGAGGTAGCCGACGTCGCGCTGTTCGCCGGTGTGCGCTTCCTGCCACGCGAACCGCAGCCGCGCGTGCCGCGTGCGCGCCCAGGCGATCGGCGCCGCCGCCGCGCCGACCAGCAGCGGCAGCCACGGTTCGACGCGGGCCAGCACGGTGCCCATCGCCGCGAGCGAGACGAGCGCGGTGCCGAACGCGGCCAGGTCCTGCACGAGGCGCACGGGCCGCACGCCGGCTTCGTTGCCGGCCCGCAGCAACAGGTCGTGGAACGCGGCCCGGTCGTACTCGGCGAGGTCGAGCCGCGCCGCGTGTTCCTGCAGCCGCGCCGAGCCCGCGTCGGCGAGCCGGCGGCCGTGCACTTCGCCCGCGAACGTGGCGGCGCTGCGCAGCAGGTTGCCGACCAGCGCGACCGCGGCGGCGAGCACGACGGCGCCCGTGACGCGCGACATCGCCGCAGCACCGGCCGCGCGGCCGGCGAGCCCGTCGGCGACCGCGTCGACGAGCCACTGCATGGCGAACAACCCGAGCAGCGGCAGCAGGCCCTGGGCCAGCACGAAGCCGAGCTGCAGCGCGAGCGGCGCGCGGCCGGCGAGGCAGGCGATCGCCAGCGCCTCGCGCAGCGTCAGCGGCCGCACGGGCCACCCCTTCCTGCCGGCTTCGTCATGTTCCGATAAGATATGTTATGTAAAGCCTGGCGGGGGAGCGCTAGGGCCCGACCGTGCGCTGGCCCGGCAGCCAGGCGATGCCGAGCCAGGCCGTGAAGTCCGGCGACACGTTGCCGATGAGGTCCTCGCCGAAGCCGAGTTCGACGCCCCACTGCTCGTCGACGCGCAGGCGGCCGCCGAGCCAGAGCAGCAGCTGGTCGCGTTCGGCGACCGGGATCGCGAGTTCGCGCAGCGTCGAGGTCTCCCACTCGACCTGCACGAACCCGTTCAGCGTGTCGCCGAGCGGCAGTTCGGCCGCGAGCCCGGCCGACGTCACGTCCGCGAAGTGCAGGCCGGCGACGCGCGCCGATTCGGGCGTGCCGGCGAACGTGTGCTGCACGTGTCCGTACCAACCGACGTCCCAGACGTGGTACTCGAGCAGCAGCCCGAGGCTCGTGTCGATCTCGCCGTTGCCGTAGCCGCGATGTTCGTTGCCGGTCGGGAACTCGATGCCGGCGCGCAGCGCCACGCCGAGCCGCCCTGGTTCGACCGTGCAGCACTGCCAGGTCAGCCCGATCGGCACGTCGAGCAGTTCGAGCGCCGCGCTGTCGACGTGCCAGGCCGGGATCCCGTTCTTCGTCGCGGCGACGTCGAAGTCGTCGCGCGGGTTCGTGTTGCGGCCCTGGTCGGGCAGGCCGAACGCGTTGTGGTAGCCGATGACGAAGTCGTCGAGGAAGCCGCCGGAAGTGTGCGCGAACGGCAGTTCGACGTCGGCCTGGAAGCCCGAGCCGAGCCCGACGGCCAGGTGCGGGCCGACGCGCAGGTACTCGCCGTCCATGCGGTAGCCGCTGCCGGTCGGTCCCGAGCCGAACAGGTACATGTTCGAGTAGGCCGCATCGACGCGCGTCGTCAGCGCGCCCGCGCCGAGCGGCGTGGTGCTCGCCGGCGGCAGGTGCAGCACCGTGAGCTGGGCCGGATGCTGGTTGCGCACCGGCAGCGGGCCGTCGAGGTGCGGTTGCGCCACGCAACCGGCCAGTGCCACCGCACCGCCGAGCCACCCACCCACATGCATGCGCCGCATCGCGCGCAACCTATACCGGGCCGCCGGCGGGCCTGCACGAGTCGGGCGGCCGCACTTTCTGCGGCCGGCACCGCGCGCGCTGTGACCATCGCGACTTCCCTGCTAGACTGCGATGCCTTGCACCACCTTCGCCCGAATCCCGTCCTGTTCGCCCTGCCGCTCCTGCTGCTGCCGGCCGCCTGCGCCGACGGTGGCAAGCAGGACACCCCGCAGAGCGTGATGCCGATCGCGGCGAGCCACCACCTGTTCGGCTTCCGCAGCCTGCCCGGGTTCGGCACGTTCCCGATCGGCGGCAATCTCGTGTTCTCCGACAGCGGCGGGCTCAACCTGTTCCTGGACAGTACCTACACGATCTCGCGTCCGACCGGCACGTCGACGCCGGACCGCTACGCGATCGACGCCCGCGGCGCGTTCTCCGTGTTCGTGACCGGCGGCAGTGCCGAACCCTCGGTCGTGTTCCGCGGCGGCTACGGCCTGGTCTCGACCGAAGGCGACTTCTTCTTCACGGACCGCGTCTCGACGCCGAACAGCCAGTCGATCGGGCTCTACTACGGCACCCGCATCGTGGCGGGCCAGGTCGAACTCGCGGGCGGCTGGCACCTGTTCTCGCTGCACACGATCTTCGACGAGACGATCCTGGCGCCGTCCAACGTCGGTCGCGCCGCGCACGGTGGCGTGAGCATCGCGACCGGCGATCCGGGCACCGTGCGTGGAGTCAGCGGCGCGGGTCAGCAGAGCGGTTCGATGGGCGGTCCGGCGGCACTCACGTTCGGCGGCTCGATCCAGAACCTGCTGACGACCAACAACGGCACGACGGGCGACGGCACCTGCAACCTGACCCTCGACTACGACACCGACTCGCGCGTGATCGTCGCCGCCGCGTCGGGCAACGAGACTTCGGGCAACATCGTCTTCGGGCTCGATTCCGACGAGAGCGATGGTGAGGCCGGCATCGTCTTCCTCGTGCGCAAGTTCGACGCGCTGGCGGCGCCCGTCGAATCGGTGCGCGTGCCGGGCACCTTCCTCGTCGGTGGCCACACGCTGTTCGTCAACCCGTCGAACCCGGGTTCCGATGCGTTCGTCGGCACGGTCACGCTGACCTCGCAGTTCGGTTTCCGGCTCGACGCGGTCGGCAACCAGGGCATGGACTTCTCGTACGTGGGTTCGTACACGCTGAGCCCCGAGGGCCTGCTGACGATCTCGATCAGCGGCACGAACGAGACCTGGTTCGCGGCCATCGACCGCAACTACCAGACCCTGGTCTTCGTCGACGACTGGGTCGAGACGCGCAGCAACAACATCCCCGAGCTCAACCTCGGCATCGGCGTGCGCGAGAAGGCGCAGTGAGGCCGCGCCGGCCCGCGTGAGACGGGTTGGATTCTCGGCGCTCACGCTTCCCTGGCCCGCGCGGCTTCGCATAATCCGCGCGTGATGCAAACCCCATTGCTCGGCATCGACCTGCCGTTCTGCCGCCGCCTCGGCCGCGGCAAGGTGCGCGAGATCTTCGCGCTCGGCTCGGACCTGTTGCTCGTCGCCTCGGACCGGATCTCGGCCTTCGACGTCGTCATGGCCGAAGGCATCCCCGGCAAGGGACGGGTGCTGACCGAGACCTCACGCTTCTGGTTCGAGCTGCTGCGCGACGTGTGCAGCAACCACCTGCTGTCGACCGACGTCGACAGCTGGCCCGACGTGCCGGCCGAGTACAGGCCAGCGCTGCGCGGCCGCACGATGCGCTGCCGGCGCTGCCAACCGCTGCCCGTCGAGTGGGTCGTGCGCGGCTACCTGACGGGCTCGGGCTGGAAGGACTACCAGCGCGACGGCGCCGTCAGCGGCGTCGCGCTCGCGCCGGGCCTGCAGCACGCGAGCGAACTCGACCCACCCATCCTGACGCCGTCGACGAAGGCCGAGACCGGCCACGACGAACCGATCTCGTTCTCGCGCGTCGTCGAGATGGTCGGCGAGGCCACGGCCGAGGCGGCGCGCGACGCGGCGCTGGCGCTGTACCGGCGCGGCCGCGAGTACGCGAAGGGCCGCGGCATCGTCATCGCCGACACGAAGTTCGAGTTCGGCCTGCACGACGGCGAGCTCATGCTCATCGACGAGTGCCTGACGCCCGACTCGAGCCGCTTCTGGCCCGCCAACGAGGTGCGACCCGGCGGCAACCCGACCTCGTACGACAAGCAGTACCTGCGCGACTGGCTGCAGTCGACGGGTTGGAACAAGACGCCCCCACCACCGCCGCTGCCGCCCGAGGTGGTCGCCAAGACGGCCGCCACCTACGCCGACATCCAGCGGCGCCTCACCGCCTGACCGCCCACGATCGCCACGACATCATGACGACGGAACGCCCCATCGCCTTCCTGCTCGGTTCGGACTCGGACCTGCCCATGCTCGACGACGCGTTCCGCGCGCTGACCGAGCTCGAGATCGGCTTCCACGTGCGCATCCTCAGCGCGCACCGCACGCCCGACGAAGCCTGCACGTTCGCGCGCACGGCCGAGGCGAACGGCATCAAGGTCCTGGTCGGCGTGGCCGGCATGGCGGCGCATCTCGCGGGTGCGCTCGCGGCACACTCGCAGCTGCCCGTGCTCGGCGTGCCCGTCGACAGCGGCCCGCTGCACGGCGAGGACGCATTGTTGTCGACGGTGATGATGCCACCCGGGATCCCGGTCGCGGCGACCGGCATCGGCAAGGCGGCCGGCAAGAACGCGGCACTGTTCGCCGCGCGCATCCTGGCGCTCAGCGACGCCAGGATCGCCGAACGGCTCGCGCACTCGCGCCAGGCCGAACGCGAGAAGACGCTCGCCAAGGACCGCGAGGTCCGGGCGCGCTTCGGCTGCTGACTTCGCGACCGCCGAGGCCGAAGGCCATGACCGCACCCACCGCAGCTCCCCTGCCGCCCACCATCGCCTGGTGCGGTGACGAGCAGGGGCACCTCGAGCTGCTCGACCAGACCGTGTTGCCGCACCAACGCGTCGTGCTGCGCCTGCAGACCGCGGAGCAGGTCATCGACGCCATCGCGCGGCTGTGCGTGCGCGGCGCGCCGGCGATCGGCGTGGCCGCCGGCTACGGCCTCGTGCTCGGCGTGCGGCAGGTCCGGCCCGCCCCCGGTGCGTTCGTCGCGGTGGCGAGGGAGGTCGGTGCGCGCCTCGTGGCCGTGCGGCCGACCGCGGTGAACCTCGCGTGGGCCATCGAGCGCTGCCTCGCCGCGGCGCGCGAGCGGCCGACGCTCGCGGCGCTGCTGGCCGAGGCGCGGCGCATCCACGCCGAGGACGTGCAGAGCAGCGAACGCATCGGCGAGTGCGGCAAGCGCCTGGTGACCGCGGGCGCGACCGTGTTGACGCACTGCAACACCGGTCGGCTCGCCACGGCCGGCGACGGCACGGCACTCGCGGTGCTGTTCGCGGCCTGGCGCGATGGCGTGCGCTTCCGCGTGCTCGCCGACGAGACGCGCCCGCTGCTGCAGGGCGCGCGGCTCACGGCCCTCGAGCTGGCCACGGCGGGCATCCCCGTCGAGCTGTTGGTCGACGCGGCCGCACCGGGACTCATCGCGCGCGGCGAGGTGCAGCTCGTGCTCGTCGGCGCCGATCGCATCGCCGGCAACGGCGACTTCGCCAACAAGGTCGGCACCTATGGCCTGGCGCTGGCCTGCGCGGCCCACCGGGTCCCGTTCTACGTGGCCGCGCCGGCCTCGACGTTCGACGAGCGGCTGCCCGACGGCTCGGCGATCCCGATCGAAGAACGCGATGGCACGGAGGTCCTGGCCGTGCACGGCCACCGGCACGCCGCGCCCGATGTCCAGGCACGCAACCCGGCCTTCGACGTCACGCCGGGCCGCCTCGTGACCAACTTCGTGACCGACCAGGGGCTGCTGCAACCGCCCTTCGGCGGCGCCATCAAGGCGATGTTCGCGCGCTGCCGATGAAGCCGGCATGGCCAGCGCCACCAAGAAGAAGAAGGTGAAGTCCACAGCGCGGACGCGCGGCAAGCGGGTCCCCGGCAAGGTCACCGCTGTGCGCCAACCGGCGACGAAGTCCGCCGAGCCCATCACCGAACCGGAGCGGGCGGCGCCCCAGCTCGCCGAGGTCGACGGCGACGTGCTCGAGTTCATCGAGGCGATCGACCGCTTCAAGAAGCAGAACGGGCGTCCGTTCCCGAGCTGGAGCGAGGTGCTGCTCGTGCTGCGCCGTCTCGGCTACCGCCGCCGCTGAGCGGCGCGCGGGCCGCTCACCGCACGTACTGCTGCCAGCATAGCCAGGCCAACACGAGCCCGGCGGCGATGCGGTACCAGGCGAACGGCAGGAACGTGTGCCGGCGCAGGTAGCGCACGAACGGCACGACGACGGCGAGCGCGCTCACGAACGCGACCGCGGTGCCGACCACGAACGGTGCGACGACCTCGCCCGTGAGCAGGTCGCGGTGCTTGACGAGCTTGTACAGCGAGGCACCGTACAGGATCGGCAGGCCGACGAGGAACGAGAACTCGGCGGCGGCCGTGCGCGACAGACCGAGCAGCAGCGCGCCGGCGATCGTCGCGGCCGAGCGGCTCGTGCCCGGCACGAGCGCCAGGCACTGGAACAACCCGATGCCGAGCGCGGCCCGGTACGGCATGGCGGCCAGCTCCGACACGCCGGCCGGCCGACCCGCGACGAAGCGCTCGAGCGCGAGCAGCAGCGCGCCACCGATCACCATCGTCGCGGCCACGACCCCAGGCGAGAACAGGTGCGCGTCGATCCAGTCGTCGCAGCACAGACCGAGCAGCACCGCGGGCAGCGCCGCGATCGCGATCTGCCACAGCAGGTTCGGCGCCGCGGCGGTCGGCCGCAGCACGGTGCGCAACGCCTCGACGAGGCGGCGCCAGTACAACACGAGGATCGCCGTGATCGCCCCCATCTGGATGCCGATCGCGAAGACGTTGTTGGCGCCGCCCTCGCCGAGACCGAGCAGGCGCTGTGCGACGATCAGGTGGCCCGTGCTCGAGATCGGCAGGAACTCGGTGATGCCCTCGACGAGCCCGAGCACCACGGCGTCGAACAGGCCGAGCGACGGCCCTCCGATCACAGCACCGTTCCCGGCGCGCGGAACGGCAGGTCGAAGGCGGCGGCGACCCCCTCGTGGGTGCAGACACCGCCGAGGATGTTGGCGGCGGTGCCGAGCGCGGGATCCTTGGCCGCCTGCGCCGCCCCCATGGCGGCGAGCTTCTTGGCCCACGGGCTCGTCGCGTTCGTCAGGCCGAACGTCGAGGTGCGCGGCACCGCGCCGGGCATGTTGGCGACGCAGTAGTGCACCACGCCGTCGACGACGTAGGTCGGGTCCGCGTGCGTCGTCGGCCGGCACGTCTCGATGCACCCGCCCTGGTCGACCGCGACGTCGACGACGACGGCGCCGTCCTTCATGGTCTTGAGGTCGACCTTGCGGATCAGCCGCGGCGCGCGCGCGCCCTGCACGAGCACGGCGCCGATGACGAGGTCCGCGTGCACGATCTGCTCCTGGATCGCGATCGGCGAGCTGTGCAGCAGCGTCACGTTCGCCGGCATCACGTCGCTGAGGTAGCGCAGGCGGTCGAGGTCGAGGTCCATGAGGCGCACGTCGGCACCGAGCCCGGCGGCCATCTTGGCGGCGTTCGTGCCGACGACTCCCCCACCGAGGATCAACACGGTCGCGGGTTCGACGCCGGGCACGCCGCCGAGCAGGATGCCGCGGCCGCCGTGGTGCTTCTCGAGACAGACGGCGCCGACCTGCACGGCCATGCGGCCCGCGACCTCGCTCATCGGCGTCAACAGCGGCAGCGAACCGCGGTGCACGAGCGTCTCGTAGGCGAAGCAGTGCGCTCCCGACTTCAGCATCGCTTCGGTCAGCTCGCGCGCCGCCGCGAAGTGGAAGTACGTGAACAGCACCTGGCCCTTCTTGATCAGCGGGTACTCGGCGGGCAGCGGCTCCTTCACCTTGACGATCATGTCGGCCTGGCCGTAGACCTCGGCCGCGCCGGCGACCATCCTGGCGCCGACCTTCGTGAACGCCTCGTCCGGGATGCCGGCGCCGAGCCCCGCACCCTGTTGCACGAGCACCGTGTGGCCGGCGCTCGCCAGATCGAGCACCATCGCGGGCACGGCACCGACACGGTTTTCCTGGGCTTTGATCTCCTTGGGGACGCCGATGATCATGCGAATTCGTTCCTGTTGCTCCGACGAGAAGGGGCAGCGGACGATAGCGACGCGCTGTTCCGGCTGCGAGCAATCGTTGGCGCGCGCACGGACCGCCGGTCAGGCGACCGCGTCGCGCAGGCGCTGTTCCAGATGGCTGCGCTCACCGGACGGCAGGTCCGGCAGCACGTCGAAGTGCAGTTCGAGCATGCCGCGCGCGGCGCGCACCGTCGGTTCGGGTCGCCGCAGCACCCGGGGGTCGTCGCGCAGCACCTGCAGCACGGCGGCCTGCACGGCGCCGGCATCGGTCGCGGCCAGGCGCAGCACGACGCTGGTCGGCCGGTGCGCGCGTGCTGGCGCAACGGCCTGCGCGGCCTCGTCGCGGCGCACCTCGGGTAGCTCGGGAGCCGGTGCTGCGGCCGGCTCCGGATCGGGCACCGCGTCCCCGAGCACGAACACGTCGAGTCCGTCCATGTCCTCGCCCTGCGCGCCCCCCGCCGCGGCGACGAGTGCGGCCGCATCGGCGGCGACGCCGGGTTCGGCAGCCGACTGCCGCAGGCGTCCGACGGCCTCGCCGAGCAGCGCGGCGGCCGCCCAGATCTCCTCGGCGTCGCCACCGGCCGCGCCGGCGAGCTGCTCGACCGCTTCGACCTCAGGCGGCGCTTCGCCGCTTGCACGCGGCAGACGGCGCAGCCGGCGGAAGAACAGCACGCCGAGGCACGCACTGGCTGCGGCGGCCAGCGCCCACCACCAGATCGGGTTCGGCCAGCGCAACCGCGCCTGGCCACCGGGATGCACGGGCCCTGCCTCGCCGCCGTTGCCGGCGCCCGGCGTTCCCGCGCCAGGTACTGGCGGAGGCGCGGCACCCTCGGGGACCTTGGCCGGAGCGGCATCGGACGCCCGCGCGGGGCCCGACGGTGGTGCGACCTCGCCGAGGCGCCGCAGGAAGTCGTCGAGACGATCGGCGGTGCGATCGAGCGCTCCCTGCAGCAGCGTCTCGGCCTCGCGATGCCGCGCGTCCTGTTCGTGCATCGCCGCCTCGAGCTGCTGCAGCCGCTGCACGAGCGACTCGCCCTGCTCGCGCCGCGCGCCGCTCGCGCCCTCGACGACGAGCTGCGACCACCGTTGCAGTTCCTGCGTCAGCTCGAGCTGCCGCGCCTGCTGTTCGCGCTGCGCCAGCACGATGCCGTCGAGCGCCTCGCGCAGCGGCTGCATCACGCTCGTGATCTCGCCGCGGTCGGGTGCGAGTCCGGCGTGCCCCTGGCCCGACTGCTGCACGAGCACGGCGCGCAGCGCGCGCAGTTCGGCGGCCACCTCGTCGTTCGCAGGCCCGACATCGCCGCAGCCGGCGAAGAACAGCAGGCACGCACCTGCCCAGATCGCATGGCGGACGTTCACTGCGCGATCTCCGCGCCGGTCCGCGCCGGCAGATCCTCGAACCCGCCCTGCGTCCAGACGAGGCGCCGCGGCCGGCCGACGATGCTGCCGCGCAGTTCGACGAGTTCCTCGTCGACGACGCGCAGCGGCACGTGCGACGGGCACGCGACCTCGGCGGTGGCATTGCGCACGTGCAGCGGCACGACGGCGCGCGGCTCGCCCGAACGCATCGGCACGCGCGCGTGCCAGGGCGACGTGCACCGGCACAACGAACCTTCGTGCTCGTCCCACTCGACGCCGAGATCGCGCGGCGGCAGTTCGATCAGCACGCGCGTCTCGCCCGCGGCGTTCCACGTCACGGTCGGCACGAGCGGCACCTGCACGTAGCCGCGGATCCGTCCCCGCGGTGCGAGTGCGAGCACTTCGCGCACGACGACGCGCAGCGGCCACTTCGGCGCGCGCAGCTCGAGGGCCAGTTCGCCGTCGTTCGCGAGCCCGAGCGAGAAGCGCCGCGCCTCGCGCCCGTCGGACCACATCAGCGAGTGGCCGCCGCGCGTCGCTTCGAGCACGAGCTCGCTCGCCCCCAGATGCACGCGCGTGCTGCTGGCGCGAGCAGGCCGCGGCAGCGCGACGACGAGCGGCAGCACGGGTGGCGAATCCATCGGGGGCGTGGCGGTGGCGATGGCTGTGGCGGAACCGACGCGTGGGGTGGGCCGGTGGCGAGCGACGAGTGCCCGGCGAGGGGGTCGTCGAACAGGAGCTTACCGCGGGATCGCACGGGTGCGCCCGCTTCGTCGGCCCGGGGTTTTGGCTTGCTTCTCGGTGGTGCGTTGCCATGATCTGTCGCCTCGCAACGAGGGCGTTTAGCTCAGTTGGCTAGAGCATCAGCTCGACAAGCTGAGGGTCACAGGTTCGACTCCTGTAACGCCCACCACTTTCAAAGCACGCTGAGATCGAGAGTTGAGATCACGGAGCCTCCTGGCCAACGGGGCTCCTGCGGCTGCCAAGGGCTGCTGGCGGCGTGGATCGCCGGCGGCAAGGAACGCGCGTCGGCGGTGAGCAAGCACGGCCTACGGTTCCCGAGCATTGCGGCCTCGTGCGGACGCCAGCAGTACTACCAGCGCACGCGGCAAGCCGACCGGCGAGCCCCTCTCGATCGAGCGCGCCCACCACTTCCTGATCCAGTGCCTCGGCGACGCGTCTCCCGCCGACCTGACCGCCGGCATGCGACGGGAGTCTGCGCGTCGGAGTCGCCGGTGTCGCTACCGGACGAAGAGAGCCAACCATCGGGCTCCTGATCGACGATCGACGGCATCGGCACGCTGCTGAAGAGCATGCTGGCCCGGGTAGGCCGCATGTTCCACTGGGGCGAGGGCCGCGTTCGTTCCGCCGGCGACCTGGCACCGCCTGGGCACGGTCGAGGACACCTGAAGGCCGGCCGCTCGGGTGGCGCCCGTCAGCGAGCGACTTCTGTGCAACCCTTGAGGAACTGACCCCGCACATCGCGCGAACGTCGAGTTCCTGTGGTGGAGCGCCCAATAGCACGGGCTCCCGCGTGACTCGGCGGACGAGTCCTCTTCATGCGCGCCGCGGCTCGACTACAAGACCTGCACCTCGAAGTGCGAGATCCGATCGCGCGTCAAGAGTTGGCTGAACGACACCAGGTTGATCCCGAAGCTAAGCGGGGTCCGATTTCCCGGCGTGGTGCGATACAGCACCACGATGCGCCCCGCTGGAAAGCCGTGCTGGCGCGCGTCGAAGGTGACGTTCACGGTTCGGCTCGAACTCTCGGACGTGAAGAAGTAGAGCCCGAACCAGTTCGTCATGCCCGGTTGCGTGGAACGCCAGGTTGCACTGACCACGTCGGGTCGCATGTAGCTCGTGAGCACGTTGCCACCGACAACGATTTGCGTCGACACCGACATCGCATTGTAGTCCGGCCGCGGCCACCATTCGCCATCGATCAGGTAGGCACTGCCCTTGCGATAGTCGAGCAGCTCTTTGGTCACGTCGGCGTAGCGAGGACCCTGAACACTGAACAGCAGGTAGTCCGGATTGCTGCTCGAACCCATGGCCAGTTCGTGATTGGCCAATCCTTGCTCGCCGAAGTAGGGTCCGATCTCGTACATCGCGGGAATCCCGCCGCCTTCGAGTGCGGCACGGGCGCCGTGGAAGTGAAGCAGGTCCCAGTAGGCTGAGCCCAGGCCGCCGACGGTGTTGGGGGCGAAACCCCCGATGCCCAATGTAGGCACACTGTGATGATAGACGGTCGGATTGAACATCACAGACTGCAAGTCGGTGAGCCCACCGAGGTACTTGTCCAGATGATAGTTGTTGCTTCTGTAGTCGAAGATCACCGGGAGCAGGTATGGGATTTGCCCGTCACCACCGAGCATGTCCATGTCCTTCATGAAGGCTTCCGGCGCATTTTCAGTGATCGTAAGGAAGTTCGGATCTTGGGTCTTCAAGGTGTCGCGAATCCACGCCAGGCTGTCGACGACGCCTTTGATCTGGTATTCTCCCGGACCGGGCAGGTTGGTTGGCCGGATGGTGTAGTCTGGGTCGGACGGCGCAGGTGCATCGAAGTAGACACCGCCAACGCCATAGAACGATGACAAGGCAGCCAGCCGAGGCTGCGTCACCGCCGCCCAGGCACCGGTTGCAGGATTGAGCACGTTGTATGTCTGATAGACAGGATCCGTGTAACTGACAATAGAGCCATTGATGGCACGTGACAAGAACGGGCTGAACAATACGTACT
>DASUFY010000058.1:0-22917 GCA_036274315.1 Planctomycetota bacterium
GCGAACAGCCAACCACGGGGGTCGGGGGACAACGCGCATCGGGAACGCATGTGGGCTCCTTTGAGGGTGAGCGCCGCAGGCGACCCTGGGAGAGTTGCGGCACCCGCTCCTATCACGTCGAGCGGGGCCGGTAACTGGGCCTCATCGAGCGCACACCTTGCCGGCTCCGCATCACGTGCCGGCGCCTGGGTGCGCTAGCGAGCGTCAGCCATCGGCACGATGTGGAACACCTGCAGCTCGCCTTCGCCGCGCGGCGTGACCGCGAGGCCCTTCGTCAGGAGCACCGTCTCGAAGAACATGAAGAAGTCCTCGACGAAGTGCGTTCGCTCGATTCGGAACGTGCCGAGCACAGTCACGGAGGGGCCACCCGCGACGTCTCGCAGCAGATTCTTCCGGCTGAAGGTGAACCGCTTGCCGGTCACCTTCTGCGCCCACTCGATGAACTCGATCAGGTCCATGCCCTTGCTCCCGTCCATCGAGAAGCTCACGGTGTCGTGGGCCTCGTCGACGACCATATGCACCGGCGGGCCCTCGGTGTTCTCAAGCGGCTCCGCATTGGCGGTGGCTTTGACGATCTCGAACGTCTCCAGGTCGCCCTCGCCGCGCCGCACAACCGCGAAGCCCTTGATGTGGAGCATGGTCTGGAAGAAGGAGAAGAAGTCCGCGGCGAAGCGCTTGCGCCCCATCTGGAACGTGCCGCGGAAGCTGATGGTGTTGTCGCCAACGCCTGTTCCCCGCAGTTCCTTGCGGTTGAAGGTGAACCGCTTGCCGGTCACCTCCTGCGCCCACTCGACGAACTCAATCAGGTCCATGCCCTTGCTCCCGTCCATGGAGAAGCGGATGGTGTCGTTGGCCTTATCGACGGCCATGTGCGGGTGCGCGGCCCCGGTGTTCTGCGGCGGTGCGGCCTGGCGGGCACGGACGTTGATGTTGACGATTTCGAGTGTCTGGTGGTCGCCTTCACCGCGTGGCACGATCGTCAGCCACTTGGTGTAGAGCATGGTTCGGAAGAAGGAGAAGAAGTCCTCGGCGAGTCGCTCGCGCTGGATGCGCAACGTGCCGAGCAGGGCGATCCGGTCGTCGCCATCGCCAGCGGACAGTTCCTCGGGGCTGAAGGTGAACCGTTTGCCGGTCACGGCCTGTCCCCACTCGAGGAACTCGGTCAGCGCCATGTCCTTGCCGCCGGCCATCGAGAAGCTCATGGTGTCGGTGGCCTCGTCGACGACCATGCGTGGCTTCGCGGAACGGCGCTCCTGCTCCTGGCCTCGCTCGATGGGGGCCTGGCTGCGCAGGCAGTCGTGCGCTGGCGAGATCCCGGCGGCCAGAAGGCCGAGGACTCCAGCACGGATCGAAGACGGGGTGAGGCGGGCAACCACGTGAAGAGCATCGGTCATGGACGGCCACTCCGGTAACGGTCGGTGACGGGGCAGCCTCGGACAGTCCGCGTGCGTGCGTATTCCCGTGCGACGCGGAAGAAGACGCCGTCACGACGGTCCGCGGGCGGCGGCCCTTCGCGCCGCGGCGCACCTGCTCCAGCCATTCTCATGGAATGGCCGAAATGGCGACCAACCACCGGGGACTTCTCGCGGTCCAGCTCGTGCGCTCGTGCCTGGCCACGGGGCTCGTCACGGCGACGGCGTTCGCGCAGTGCGGACTGCAGTGGTTGCCCGGGGACGGCGTGCCGGGCGCCAACGAACGGATCTACGTGAACGTGCCGTGGGATCCGGACGGCGCTGGGCCGCTGCCCGAGGTCGTCGTTCTCGGCGGCTGGTTCATGATCATCGGTGGCATCGCCGCCAACCACGTCGCGATCTACGACCCGACGCCGGGTCGATGAGTGCCTGGGCACGGGCACGAGCGGGCCGGTGTACGCACTGACGTGGACGCGACGCTGACGTTCGGCGCGTTGTAGCCGAGGCGCACGCATTCGGCGTCGACTCGCGGGCTCGCACGGCTTCGCGCGAACAGCCCGGTGATCAGCCCTGGATCACGGTGGCGAGGCCGTTGACGAACGTGACGCTGAAGTTGCTCTCGGCGGTCTCGTAGCCCCAGTAGATGCTGCCGGTCTGGGTCTCGCCGACATCGCTCGGCATGCCGAAGCGATCGAGCACTTCCTGCTCGGTCAACAGGAACAGGGAGCGGCGCGCCTCGCGCTGCACGGCCGCGTCCTCGGACCGGAGTTGCGCGCTGAACTGCGCCACCGCAGGTGCAGCCATCGGCGGCGGCACCGCGCCACGCCTGCCGGACCAGGAACCGGCGGCGGGGCGACGTGCCTGCAGCGCCGTCAATCCGCGCTCGAGGTTCTCGATGCGGGCGACGAGGTCGTTCGTCTCGCCGGCCACCGCCACCCGTTCGCTCGGCGCAGTCGTCGGCGCCGTGACCGGGCCGGGCATCGACGACAGCGCCTCGAGCGCGCCGACGAGGCGGTCGAGGCGTTCGAGCAGTGGTTGGGTCGTCGCCGGATCGAGTCCTGTCTGCACGACGGGCGGCGGCGAGTTGTCGCACGAACCGGTGGCGAGAAGGAGAACGATGGCGATCGATGCTGCTGTGGGTCGCATGGGTGATCTCGCGTGCGTCGGCCCACAATCTACCTCGCACGGCTCGCGATCGGACGGCCGGGCTCAGTGCGGCCCCGGCGGCACCATCGACAGCGACGACAGCGTGCGCCAGACGAGCAGGCACGCGAACGCGACGAAGCTCGCGAAGAAGCGGATCAGCCAGCCGTACGCGTGGTCGCCCTCGAGCAGCATGGGGCCGAACCACAGCACCGCCAGCCCGCCGAGCGCCGGCCAGCGGCCGCGCGCGAACAGCCAGCGCACCGGCAACAGCAGCGGCAGCCCGACGCAGACGAAGACGAGGTTGTGGGCGATGCGCTGCGCCAGCGGCAGGATCGGCTCGTCCTCGGACATCACGTCCTGCGGATGCAGCGTGACCCAGATCGCACCCGCGATCATGGCGAGGCCGGCGACGAACAGCAGACACCGCAGCCCGGTCAGGGCCCGCCGCGCCATGCGGGCCAGGAACTCGATCTCGGGTTCGCGCGGTACCAGGTGGGGCGGGGGCGTTTGCACGGTGCGATGCTACGGGGCGGGCCTTGCCGCACGAGGGCACGCGCCGCACTCTGGCCGGGATTCCTGACGGCCCGGCGCCGCGGATCTCGTGTTGACTTGCAGGGCGACCTCCCTCGAGCGCCTCCCCCCGCACCATGAGCATGCCCCGTTCCGCGTTGTTCCTGCCCCTGGCGCTCGCCGCCGTGGCTCCGGCCCAGAGCCTCGTCGCCAACCTCGTCACCGCCACGGGTGGTCAGGTCGGTTCCGCCATCGATCGCTTCGTGCTGCTCAACGGCGGGGTCGTGTTCACGGCCAGGGGGCCGCACGGTGCCGAGCTGTGGACCACGGACGGCACGCCGGCCGGCACCGACCTGCTCGTCGACCTGATGCCCGATGGCCACAGCAACCCGCGCGACCTGACCGTGCTCGGCGCGACGATGCTGTTCACGGCGGAGGTGCCCGGCCTCGGCCGCGAGCTGTGGAAGACCGACGGCACGCTCGCGGGCACCTGGCTCGTGAAGGACATCCTGCCCGGCGCGACCGGCAGCGCGCCGAGCGCACTCGTCGCGATGGGCGGCTTCGTCTACTTCAGCGCCAACGACGGGACCAACGGCGACGAACTGTGGCGCAGCGACGGCACGGCCGCGGGCACGACGCTCGTCGCCGACATCCGGCCCGGCGCCAATGGCTCCTCGCCGGCGGGGCTCACCGTCGTCGGCAGCCAGGTGTTCTTCTCGGCCAACGATGGGGCCACCGGCGTCGAACTGTGGCGCAGCGACGGCACGGCGGGGGGCACGCTGCCGTGCGCCGACCTCGTGCCGGGCACCGGCTCGACCAGCTTCACGGAGCTGGCCGCGTTCGGCACGCGGCTGTTGTTCGGCGCCAACGTCGGCGGCGGCATGGAGCCGTTCGTCAGCGACGGCACGCCGGCCGGCACGTTCCAGCTGGCCGAACTGCAACCGGGTGCGCTCGGTTCGCTGCCGCGCGAGTTCAAGCCGGTCGGTGCCGTCGCCGTGTTCTCGGCCGATGGCGCCGGCATCGGGCGCGAGCCGTACGTCACCGACGGCACCGTCGCGGGCACGACGATGCTCGCCGACCTGTTGCCGGGCAGCGGCGGCAGCGATCCGCAGCTGTTCACCGCGCACGCCGGCGCGCTCGTGTTCGCGGCCACCGGTGCCGACGGCCGGGAGCCGTGGCGAACGGATGGCACCGCCGCCGGCACGTCCCAGCTCGCCGACCTCAATCCCGGCACCGCGTCGTCGACGCCGACCGCCTTCGCACCGGTGGGCAGCGAGCTGTGGTTCAGCGCCGCCGCGGCCGGCGTCGGCAACGAGCTGTTCCACACCAACGGCACGCCGGCGGGCACGCAGCTGCTCGCCGACCTCGTGCCGGGCAACGGTTCGACGCTCGCGCGCGCGATCACACAGTTCGGCGGTCGCGTGCTCTACTCGGGCTTCACGGCCGGCGCCGGCGACGAACCGCACGTCACCGACGGCACGATCGGCGGCACGTTGCTGCTGGCCGACATCGCGCAGCCCGTCAGCAACTCGAACCCGTACGGCTTCGCCGACGTCGGCGGCCTCGTCTACTTCGCCGCGGGCACCAACTCGCTCGGCACCGAACCACACGTGACCGATGGCACGCCGCTCGGCACCTCGGTCCTGTTCGACGTGCAGCCGGGATCCTTCGGCTCCAACCCGCACTACGAGGCGACGCGCGGCAACGACGTCTTCTTCGTCGCGAACCTGTTCGGGCACGGCGAGGAGCTGTTCGTGTCGGACGGCACCACCGCGGGCACGACGCAGCTGACCAATGCGACACCGGCCGTGTACCCACGCGGCACGACGGCGCTCGGCAGTCGCGTCGTCTTCTCGGGCGACTCCGCGAACGGGCGCGAGCCCTGGGTCAGCGACGGCGCGGTCGCGGGCACCTTCGAGCTGCTCGACGTCAACCCGGGCGGCGGCGACAGCATCGCGCTGCTGGCCGAGAACTTCACGACCGTCGGCAACCTGACCTTCTTCTCGGCCAACGACGGCGTGCACGGCGTCGAACTCTGGGTCACCGACGGCACGGCCGCAGGCACGCACCTGGTGATCGATCTGGCACCGCTCGCCGCCAACTCGAGTCCGGCCCATCTCGTGGCGGCCGGCAACTTCGTCTACTTCACGGCGACCTCGCCGGCTTCGGGCAACGAGGTCTGGCGCTCGGATGGCACGGCCGCGGGAACGACGCTCGTCGCAGACAGCTTGCCCGGGATCATCAGCTCGTTCCCCGACCAGCTCACGGCGGCCGGCAACGACATCTACTTCACGGCCAGCGTCGGCGGCCAGCGCGAGATCCGCTTCTCCGACGGCACGCCGGCGGGCACGCAGGTCGTGACGAGCTGGGCGTTCAACCGCATCGTGCCGTACACCGATCTCGTCTGGACGCAGGCGGGCCTGTTCTTCCTGCTCGACGACCTCTCGGGCACCGGCACCGAACTGTGGGTGACGAACGGCACGCTCGCCAGCTCGCACCGCGTGCTCGACATCGGCCCCGGCCAGATGAGCGGACCCGTGAGCGGCACGCTGCACGCGGCACTGGGCGGCACGCAGGTGATGTTCGGCGCCAGCGATCTCGCGCAGGGCCTGCAGCTGTGGCTGTCGGACGGCACGGCCGCGAACACGCACACGATCTCGACGTTCGGCGGCCCGGGCCGCGGCGCCGTGCACTTCGCCGGGTTCTTCGCGAGCGGAGCGCGCTCGTTCTTCGCCTGCGACGACGGCGTCAACGGCAACGAACCATGGGTCTACGATGCCGTGAACGGCAGCGTCGCGTTCGTGCTGCCCTACGGCGCCGGCTGCCTCGGCTCCGCGGGCGTGCCGTCGATCGGTGCCGCGGGGTTGCCGACGCTCGGCAACGCGGGCTTCGCGATCACGGTCGCCCAGGCGCTGCCGTTCACGATCGCGCTGCAGGTCGCGTCGTCGGGCTCGAGCAACATCAGCCTCGGCGCGTGCCATCTGCTGCTCGACTTCCCGCTGATCCCGTGGGCGACGCCGCTGACCGACGCCGCGGGTGTTGCGAGCGCGCCGTTGCCGATCCCGGTCGACCCGACGATCCTCGGCGAGAACCTGTTCTTCCAGTGGGGCGTCGTCGATCCGGTCGGGCCGCTGTTCGGCTTCATGGCGGCCAGCAACGGGCTGCAGATCCAGGTCGGTTCGTGACCGGTCTGATTCGATCGTAGTCGCCGCTGCCGGGCCGTCACGCGCCGCCGGTGCGCTGCCGCGATGGCGCTTTCGCCTCGGCAATGGCCCCGTGCAACCCGGCGACCCGCCGGCGTGCGGCTGCTTGGATCAGCAACTCCAACGCGAGCACGATGACCTTGGTCTTGGACTTCGTGCCCGCGGCGCGCTGGGCTGCCGCCATCAGGTCCTCGTCGATGTGGAGCGTCATTCGCATGCATGCGAGCATGAACGCAGGGTTGGCATGGTCAAGTAGCGGGCCACGGTGCGGCCGCCGCCGTCACGGTTGGCGGCACCGCATGGCTTCGACCGTCGAGCCAGCTACCGCCCGAGCTGCATGACCGCGGCAGGACTCAACTCGAACGTCGCCGGCAGCACGTTGATCCACTGCGCCGTGAAGAACGCACCGTTGAGCTGGGCCTGGTTGGGCACGGGCACGCCGACCGGCGGCGCGCTGCCGGCCGGGCCGACGATGCCGGCGACGACGAGGTCGAGGCTCGGCAGGTAGAGCGTGCAGCCCGGATAGCCGAGCACTGTCAGCTCCAACGGCGAGACGAGTCCGCTGCTGAGGCCGAGCAGCAGCGCGCCGTTCGGCGTGCCGCGCGCGGCCTGCAGCCAGATCGTCTGACCGAAGCTCGCGCTGCCCGTGGCGATCATGTCGAGCGGGCCCGGACCGCAGCCCTGGCCGAACGCGCCGAGCGAGCCGACCACGAGGTTGGGCCCGGCACCGCCGAAGATCGCCTGCGCGTCGCTGAGGTCCAGCGCCGCGCGGTAGACCTGCAGCTCGTCGATCGTGCCGAGCAGCGGTGCCGAGATCGAGCCGTTGCGGACCACGGCGCCCAGCGTGACGCTGTCGATCTCCTGATAGCTGCCGGCCAGCGTGCCGGCGGGACCGTAGGACCAACGCGAGTAGTCGAAGCTCGAGTCGAGCGCGCCGTCGATGTAGATGCGCACGCGGCCGACGTCGTCGACGTAGACGACGTGGTGCCAGGTGCTGTCGAAGACCGTGCCGTTGCTGAGTCCGTCGACGGCGAGGATGGCCGCATCGGTGCGGATGTACACACGCAGCCGGTTGGTCGCGCCCGCCGCGGTGCTGCCGGAGCCCAGCGTGAACAACGGGCCGAGGCCGGCAGGCGCGGAGTCCTGTTCCGAGTAGACGCGGCGATCGGACTGCGCGGGTGCGTTGATCCAGAACGCGACGCTGAACGGGGCGGCGCGGAGCCGGTAGATCGGCAGGTCGAAGCTCGACGTGATCGCGACGTAGTCGTCGACGCCGTCGAACTGCAGCGCGTTGCCGAACTGCCCCACGACCCACGGCGCGGCGCCGAAGTTGACGAGCGTGCCGTGGTTGCCGTACGGGCCGACGTCGGTGACCGTCGTGCCGCTCGTTGCGTCGAGCGGCCACAGCGCCACGGTCGGAGACAACTGTGCCACGGCGGACACGGTCAGACACAACGGGACGGTGAGCGAACGAACGATCATCGGGGCCTCCTGAGGCACGGGGTGGTTGGTTGAGCGACGCTACCGGCCGCATCCGGACAGGGAATTCGGGCCCCTCCGCTTCGATTCCGCGCGCGCAGCATAGTCGAAGGCCGCGCCGCGCGTCAGGCCCCGGCCCGCGGCGGTCTGCGGTCCCTGGCAAGGCATCTCCGCAATGCGGCCCGGCGGGCTTGCGCAGCGCCCTCCGCGCGCCACACTGCGTTCGCCCCCTCGCCTCTCCGATGTCCCGATCCGTTGCCCTCTGTGTCGCGTGTGCAGCGACGCTGTTCGCCGCCGCCCCGCCCTGCCAGGACGAGGCCAGGGTGCTCGCCGCGTTCGACAAGGCGTTCTCGTTCAACAAGAGCAAGCCGGGCTCCAGCGTGGAGGCCAAGGTCGCGGCGCTCGAGGCGACCGTCGGTCTCGACTCGGGCAAGACCGTGGCCACGCTCGTCGACGGTTGGCTCGACCTCGACGCCGAGCTGACGCTGCTCGACACCGAGCGCAACGGCCACAGCGAGGAGATGGCGACGATCATGAAGGGGCAGGAGGCGTCCGAGAACCGGACCTTCCCGAAGCCGCAGTTCGATCGCTTCAACCAGCTCAAGGATCTCGTCGGCAAGCTGCGCGAGCGCGGGGACGCGCTGCGCGCACTGCAGCTCCGCGTCGGCGATCGCATCGCCGACCTGCGGCGGCGCGACAGCGTGCTGTGGTTGCTGCAGCACGTGTGCGGCAACAAGAAGCACGCGATGCCTCTGCGCCTCGCGGCGGCGCGTGCGGTCGGCGGTGCGGCTGCCGACGTGCTCGAGGAACTCGCCGCCGCACTGTCGCACGCCAAGGATCCCGCCGAACAGATCGTGCTGCTCGACGCGATGGCGCTGGCCGGCGCCCAGGCCGCCGCGCATTCCACGCCCGTCATCGACCTGCTGCAGAGCAAGGAGGAGGCCGTGGCCGAACGCGCGGCGTTGGCGCTGGCCAGGATCGCCGTGGTCGACGGCATCGGTCCGATGATCGAGCTGTTGTCGCGCAGCACCGCGCAGTCGCGCCTGCGCGTCGCGTCGGCGCTCGAGGTGCTGACCGGCCAGCAGTTCGGCCTCAACGTCGGTGCGTGGCAGACCTGGTGGCAGACCGAGGGCCCGGGCTTCGCCGCGAGCGGCGCGAAGCTCGGCCAGGGCGTGCCGAGCCACCGCAAGGAGACCGACAAGTTCTACTACTTCGGCATCCCGCAGGATCAGAGCAGCTCGCTGCTCTACGTCATCGACTGCTCGGGCTCGATGAACAAGCCCGTCAAGATGAAGGACGCCGAGGGACAGGAGGTCGAGACGTCGCGCCTCGATGGCTGCAAGGCCGAGTTGATCCGCGCGCTCGGCCTGCTGAACCCGCGCCAGAAGTTCGCGATCCTCTGGTACAACGACCTGCCGCACTTCTGGGAGCCGAAGATGCAGCTCGCCGCGAAGGAGACCGTGGCGCGCGCCCAGGCGTTCGTGCAGACGCTGAAGCCCGCGTCGAGCACCAACATCCACGACAGCCTGGAGCAGTGCTTCCAACTCGTCGGCCGCGGCAAGAACGACCGGGCCTACGCCGTCGATCTGGACACGATCTTCCTGCTCACCGACGGTTCGCCGACCAAGCCCGACGGCAGCCTCGATTCGACGGACACGATCCTCGTCGGCGTGCGCGAATGGAACGCGCTGCACCGCGTGACGATCCACACGATCGCGATCGGCAAGGACCTCAACGCCGCGTTCCTGCAGAAGCTGGCGAGCGAGAACGGCGGCGAGTTCAAGCAGTTCTAGCGCCGGGGCCAGCCAGGTTTGGTGGGGCGCCGATGCGCCCGCTATGGTTCCTGGCCCAGAATGGCGACGAACCCTCCCTTCCGCCGCGTGCTGATCGCCAACCGCGGCGAGATCGCGGTGCGCATCGGGCGCGGTCTGCGCGAGCTCGGCATCGAGTCGGTCGCCGTGCACAGCGACGCCGATGCGCGCTGTGCGCACGTGCTGCAGGCCGACCACGCCGTGCCGCTCGGCGGCAACACCGCGACCGAGAGCTACCTCGACATCGGCAAGGTGCTGGCCGCGGCGAAGGCGACCGGCGCCGAAGCGATCCACCCCGGCTACGGGTTCCTCAGCGAGAACAGCACGTTCGCGCGCGCCGTGTGCGACGCGGGGCTCGTGTTCGTCGGGCCCAGGCCCGAGGCGATGGAGCGGCTCGGCGGCAAGAAGGCCGCGCGCGAGGAGGCGATCGCGGCCGGCGTGCCCGTGATCCCCGGCACGGAGCAGGACCCCGGCGACGCGGGCCTGATCGAGGTCGCGCGGAAGATCGGCATGCCGGTCATGGTCAAGGCAAGTGCTGGCGGCGGCGGCCGCGGCATGCGGCTCGTGCGCGACGCGAAGGACCTCGCGGCAGCGCTCGCGGCCGGACGGCGCGAGGCGAAGTCGTCGTTCGGCGACGACCGCATGATCCTCGAACGCGCCGTGTTTCCCGCGCGGCACATCGAGATCCAGCTCATCGGCGACCGGCACGGGCACGTCGTGTCGCTGCACGAACGCGAGTGTTCGGTGCAACGCCGCCACCAGAAGGTGCTCGAGGAAGCGCCGTCCGCGGTCGTCGACGAGGCGCTGCGCACGAAGATGGGTGAGGCCGCCGTCGCGCTCGCGCGGCGCGTCGGCTACGACAACGCCGGCACGGCCGAGTTCCTGCTCGACGACGCGGGCCGCTTCTACTTCCTCGAGGTCAACACGCGCCTGCAGGTCGAGCATCCCGTGACCGAGTTCGTGACCGGTGTCGACCTCGTGCACCTGCAGCTGCACGTCGCCGCCGGCGGCCGGCTCGAGCAGCTGCTCGCGGGCAAGGACCTGCGGCCGCGCGGCCACGCGATCGAGGCGCGCATCTGCGCCGAGGCGCCCGAGCAGGGTTACATCCCGGCCGCGGGCCTGCTGCGCCTCGTGCGCGAACCCGAGGGGCCCGGCATCCGCGTCGACAGCGGCGTCTACACCGGTTGGCACGTGCCGCCGTACTACGACTCGCTGCTGGCCAAGCTGATCGTCTGGGCGCCCGATCGTGCGACGGCGTGTGCGCGCCTGAGCCAGGCGCTGCGCGACACCGCCTACCTCGGCATTCCGAGCAACGTCGACTTCCTGCGCCGCATCGTCGACGACGACGCGTTCCGCACGGCCCGGCTCAGCACCGACATGCTCGATCGGCGGCCCGAACTCGCGGCGGGTCCGGCGACCGGTGCCGACGACCTCGCGCTGGCGGCGGCGGTGTTGTGCCAGGCGATCGCGCCGCGCGGCGGCCCGGCCGACGGCGGCAGCGCGCCCGGCGCGGTCGGCTCGACGGCCGTCTGGCAGGACCTCGCGACGTTCCGGCTCTTCGAGGGGGCACGATGAAGGTGAGCAGGGAGTATCTGCGCGACGGCGAACCGATCGCGGTGAGCGCCGAACGGCTCGGTGTCGAGGGCTCCTGCGAGCGCTGGCGCGTGCGCGTCGGCGCCTCGACGCGCGAGTACCTGGCGCAGGCGCTCGGCGACGGTGGTGTGCGGCTCGCCCCGGTCGACGAGCCGGGCGCGCGTTCGCTCGTCGCCCACGGCGCGCCGTCGGGCAAGGCGTACATGGTCCGCGTGGACGGCCGCACGCACACGCTCGCGTCGCCGGCCGCGCGCCGGGGCGGCGGCGGGGGCGGCGCCGACGGCACGATCCGCGCGCCGATGACGGGCACCGTGCTCGACGTGCTGTGCCAGGCCGGCGACGAAGTGCAGGCCGACCAGACCCTCGTCGTGCTGTCGGCGATGAAGATGGAACACAAGCTGATCGCCGGCATCGCCGGCGTCGTGCAGTCCGTGTCGGCCGAGAAGGACGGCACCGTCGAACAAGGTGCCGTGCTCGTGGTCGTCGAACCCAAACCCGCGCCCCAGGAACTCGAGTGAGCGACCCACGGTATCCCATCGGCAAGATCGTACTGACCGGTTCGTTGCCCCCGTTGGCGCGAGCAGAAGCGATCGCGCGCGTCGCGACCATCCCCAACGATCTCTACCAGGCGGTGCGCGGCCTGCAGCAGGATCAGCTCGACACCCCGTATCGCACCGGCGGCTGGACGCTGCGCCAGGTCGTGCACCACATCGCCGACAGCCACGTCAACGCCTACGTGCGCCACAAGCTCACGATCACGGAGGCGAACCCGCCCATCAAGGCCTACGACGAGACGCGCTGGGCCGAACTCGCCGACGCGAAGGGGCCGATCGGTCCGTCGCTGCTGCTGATCCAGTCGATCCACGAGCGTTGGGTGCACTGCCTGCGGTCGCTGCCCGACGAGGCCTTCGCGCGGACCTGCGTGCACAGCGAGAACGGCAAGATGACGCTCGACGACCTGCTGGCCACGTATGCGTGGCACGGAACCCACCACGTGGCCCACATCACGACGCTGCGCTCGACCAAGGGTTGGTGAACGATGGCCGAGAACGACGCGCCCTTCCATCCGATCATCTACGTGCGCGGCTTCGCGATGAGCCGCGCCGAGATCGACGAGACCACCGCCGATCCCTTCTGCGGCTTCAATCTCGGCTCGACCGTGTTCCGCGCCGTGCCGGAGCGGGCGCGGCCGCCGCGCAAGTTCGTGTTCGAGTCACCCGTGATCCGGCTGGCATCCGACTTCGACTACAGGGACGTCTACGAGGACGGCTACGACCTCGTCGATCCCGAGTGGAAGGAGAACCCCGAGAACAAGCTCGGCAACCGATCGATCATCGTCTACCGCTACTACGACGAGGCCTCGTCGCTGCTCGGCACGTCCGAGACGCCGCCGATCGAGACGTTCGCGACGAAACTCGGCAAGCTGATCCTCGAGGTGCGCGCACTCGTCTGCGCCAACGAGGACAACGGGATCGCGCCCGACGACTTCCGCTGCTACCTCGTCGCGCACTCGATGGGCGGCCTGGTCTGCCGCGCCTTCCTGCAGAACGCCAAGCTCGATCCCGACCACGCGGCGCGCTTCGTCGACAAGCTCTTCACGTATGCGACGCCGCACAACGGCATCGATGTCGGCGGCCTCAACGTGCCGGGCTGGCTCACTGCCGGCGACATCTCGAACTTCAACCGCGACCGCATGGCCAAGTACCTCGCGATCGAGAAGGCGTACGCGGAGACCAAGGCCGTCAGCTGGTTGCCCGAGAGCCGCTTCCCGTCGTCGCGCGTCTTCTGCATGGTCGGCACCAACCGCCTCGACTACGAGGCCGGCATGGGGCTCTCGCGCACGTTCGTGGGGCACGGCAGCGACGGCCTCGTGCGCATCGAGAACGCGACGCTCAAGGGGCTGCGCGACGACGGCAAGCCCGGCGACGCGTGTGCCAAGGCGTTCACCTACCGCTCGCATTCGGGCGTGTTCGGCATCGTCAACAGCGAGGAGTCGTACCAGAACCTGACGCGGTTCCTGTTCGGCGACGTGCGCGTCGACATCCACCTCGACATCGACGAGATCCGGGTGCCCAAGGAACTCGCCGAAGACGATGCCGCGGGCAAGGTGAACGCGCTCTACCAGATCGAGCTTCTGGCGTCGCCGCGCGGCAAGATGTGGTATCTGACGCGGCGCACGGCCGAGGAGGACTCGGTGGCCTGCATGTCGCACGCCGATTGGAAACACGACCCGAAGGCGAACGGCACGCACTACCTGTCGACCGTGTTCCTGGCCAACCGCGCGCGCGTCAACAAACGGCGCAAGTCGCTGGCCTACGCGATGACGCTCGGCGTGCGCGCGCCCGACTACGAGGTCTCGCGCACGCTGTGGTTCGACAAGCACTACGAAGGCGGCTACCTGTTCCGCGACGCGCTCGTCTTCGAGATCGTGCCGCCCGCCAAGGACGGCACGTGGGGCGTCAAGTACGCGTGGCAGGGACAGTCGGTGCGCCCCGCCACCAAGAAGGTCGACCCCAAGGAACTCGCCGGCGGCAAGGTCGAGATCGAGGTCGCGTTCGACAGCAAGACGGCGCCCGGCGTCACCGGCAAGGTGCGGCTCGTGCTGTCGGCGTGGAACGGTGAAGGCGACGGCGACGAATGAGTGCGTTGCCGTTCGATCGATCGGGTCTGCCGGGGTCGGGTCTGTCCGGGTTGGCGCAGGCGTTGCCGCCGGCCAAGGCGCTGGTGGCGCGGCGGCTCGTCGCGTCGGGCCGGCAGCCGACCATGTTCGAGTTCGACAAGCAGGGACTGCGCCTGTCGCCCGCGGAACTCGAGGCGCTTCAGCAGTGGCTCGCCGCGGGCCTCGTCACGGACGTCGTCGAACAGGTGCGCGCGCAGGACGGCACCGTCAAGCTGCTGCTCTCGCTGCACGACGGCAGGAAGGTCGAGACCGTGGCCATGCCGGTCGGCGCCTGCTGCGTGTCGACGCAGGTCGGTTGTGCGGTCGGCTGCCGCTTCTGCGCCTCGGGCCTGTTCGGCGTCGAACGCAATCTCTCGAGCGACGAGATCGTCGAGCAGATCGTGCACGCGCGGCGCGTCATGCCGATCGATCGCATCGTGTTCATGGGCATGGGCGAGCCGTCGCACAACCTCGACGCGGTCATGACCGCCGTCGCGCGCATCAAGGACGAGGTGCTGATCTCGCCGCGGCGGCAGACGTTCTCGACGATCGGCGGCGTGAAGGCGATCGAACGCATGCGCGGCTACGCCGTGCGGCCCTGCCTCGCGCTGTCGCTGCACGTGGCCTGTGACGAACGCCGGGCGGCGCTGCTGCCGAACGCGCACAAGGACCCGATCGCCGACATCGTCGCGGCCGCGCACGCCTACGCGCTCGACGTCGGCACGCCGGTGCAGATCGAGTGGACCGTGCTGGCCGGCATCAACGACAGCGACGCCGACATGGACCAGCTGTGCACGCTGCTGGCCGGCGTGCGCGGCTTCGTCAACTTCATCGTCTACAACCCCGTCGAAGGCCTGCCGTTCACGGCGCCACCGCGCCAGCGCATCGTCGAGATGGTGCACGCGGTCAAGAACCGCGGCATTCTCGCGACGATCCGCGATTCGTCGGGTCCGGACGCCCTGGCGGCGTGCGGGCAGCTGCGCCTGCGCGACCGCGTCGGCTGAGCGTCGGATTTCCGACCTGCCTACTTGTCGCCCTGCTTCGCCGCCGGTGGCGCGCCGGCGCCGCGCCTCTCGGCGAGCTTCGGCGGCAGCACGGCGTCGCGGCCGCGGAACGCCTCGAAGCGGCGCGCCAGTTCCTGCTCGGGCAGACCGTCTTCGATCGTCTCGCCCTTCTCGCGCAGCGCCTTCAGCAGGCTGTCGTGGTAGAGCCCTTCGCTGGCCTTGTGCACGCACAGCTCCGCGGCACCGCGCACGCCGAGGCCCACCGTCGTCAGTTCGGGATCGCGCTGCAGCGACCAGTCGTTGTCCCAGAAGAAGCGGACGCTGGGGCACTGCCGCACGGCGTCCCTGAGCTCGCCGCCGCGCAGGTCCACCGCACCCTCGGCGACGCTCGTGTCGGTCACGTCGCCCCCACCGCTGCGGCGCGCGGCCGTGGCCGCGCGGCGCAGCATCTCCCTCGGTGCGTTGAGGACGAAGTGCTGTTCGAGCTGGCCCTTGAGCCAGGCGTGGTCCTTGGCCGAGCACGGCAGGCGCACTTCGAGTCGGCCCGGCTCGAGCGTCAGCAGCTTCTCGCCCGAACGCAGGAACTCGCGCACCATGTCCTTGGTGTCGTCGTCGAACGTGTGCGCCGGTCCATACGCGTTCCACCCGCTGGCGAGCCTGGCCTGCAGGCCGACCTCGAACAGCAGGTTGACCTTCTGCAGGAACGCCCGGGCCTCGCGCACGCGCACGAACTGGTAGGCGCACAGGACCCCGTGCGGGTCCGTGAACAGGCCGCCGTTCTCGACGTCGATGTGGGCCATCAACGCCATGACGGGCGCGGGCCGTTCGTTGGTCAGGTCGACGCGGAGCGGCCAGTTGTTCCAGAACACGAACTCACCGGTCTGCCGGGCGTCGGCGAGGTCCTTGATCGCCTTGTCGAGGGGCTTGTCACCCGAGCCGTTGCCGCTCTCGGCGAACAGCCCGCGGTAGACCAGCAGCGCGTCGATGCGATCCGCCTTCGCGTCGTAGCGGACCGTGATGTCCTGCGCGTCGAACTCGAGACAGCCGCCGCACAGCAGCAGCGCACACACGGCGATGGGACCACACTTCATGGGGCAACTCCGAGGCGCCCATTCAAGCCCACCTCGGAGCCACCGCAACCGGCACGTTTCCCTGCCCGCGCCGCGCGCCGAAGATCAGGACCGCAGCGGCGGGCCGCAGGCCCGCGGCCAGGACTTGGTCGAGTCCGCGCCGAAGCGCGCGCCGAAGATCAGGACCGCAGCGGCGGGCCGCAGGCCCGCGGCCAGGACTTGGTCGAGTCCGCGCCGCAGGCGCGGCCTCGATCAGAACGGTAGGTCGCCGACCACGAACGACGCGTCGTTCGACACCGACAGGCCGAGGCTGTTCAGCGTCGGGTCGAAGCACAGGGCCTGCTCGTAGATCTTGGTGCCGATGTTGGGCGCCGAGAACGGGAACTTCCAGGCGAACTCGCCGGTGCCCGAGGCGTCGGTCAGCACGAGCAGCAGCACGACGGGATCGACGCGGAGCATGCAAGGCGTCGGGTTGCCCATCGGATCGAGGCCACCGACGTCGAGGAGGGCCGGCAGCGGCAGCGAACCGCCGAGCGCGGTCGTGTTGGACAAGCCGAGCGCGACCGCCGCGAACGAGGTCGGGATCGTGCGCTCGATGCGCGTCACGAACGTCGAGTTGAAGATCGGCGTCTCGCCGGGCAGGTAGCCGATCAGCGGGCGGTTGCCGCCCGAACCGATGCAGGCGTTCGTCGACGCCGGTTCGACGCGCGTCGAGCTCTGCACGTAGACCGGGCTGCATTCACCCGTGTGCAGGATGTAGTCGCCGGTCATCGCGAACTGGGACGCGGCGATCTCGAGGTAGTAGGTGCCGGGCACGATCAGAGTCGTGATGAGGCGGCCGTGCGTCGTCGCGTTGCCGGAGGCGCTGCCGTAGGTGTTGCCGTTGGCGTCCCAGATGCGCAGCGTCGAGCCGGGCAACGGGGAGGCACCTGTTCCCTCGGCCATCGCACCGACGGTCGTCGGCGCCGTGATCGTGAACGAGTACCAGTCGGGATCGTTGCCCGCCTGCGCCGAACCGGTGGCGTCGAGACCGAGCACCATGAACGTTGCGGTCGCCGGGTCACTGTTGGGCTCGGGGGCTTCGGGCAGCGCGGCCGCGCCGTGCATGTCGATGAAGCACGTGCGCAGGCTGTATCGGCCCGTCTGCACGTAGTCCCACGGCGGGGTGCCGGCGGCCGCCGTGCCGGCCTGCACCGCGATGGCGTAGGTGCCGGCCGCGAGGATGCCAGGGTGCTGCAGGTTGCTGACGCGATGGCTCGCCGAGTTGGTGGCGTTGCCCGTGCCGAGCGCGGTCCACGCGCCGGGGGCGACCTGCTGGTAGAACCGCAGCGCCATGTTGTCGAGCTGGGGCACGCCGCCGTCGTCGAACGAGACGGCCTGCACGATGCCCGGGTTGGGCAGCGTGAACGACCAGAAGTCGACGTCGGTGGGCGCGCTGAGACTGCCCTCGATCGTGTTGCCGAGCGACATCGGCGTCGGCACACCACCTGGCACGTTCGGATCGTTCGGCTCCGGGCTTTCGACGACGTCGATGGGGCGGCTTGGCAGCACGAAGAAGTCGAGGTCGTAGTTCACGGCCGACGTGATCGCGGTCTTGATCCCGACGCGGTACAGGTACGAACCGGCCGGCAGCGTGACGCCGCAGTCGGCGCGCGTGCCGGATGCGCCGTCGTTCCAGGCCAGGCGCGTCGTGCCGCTCGCGTCGTAGAGCGCGATGCGCGTGTCGCGCGTGAGGCTCAGAGACAGCGTGCCCGAGTTGATCGAGCGCAGGTGGGCCTGGCCCGGCGACGTGAGCGTGAACGAGAACCAGTCCTCATCGGTCGTCGTCGAGAAGCTCGCGACGATCTGCTGTCCGGGGGTGATCGGCTGGGCCTGCGCGGGCAGGTCGTTGGGTTCGACCTCGGTCACGATCTGCTGGGCCGACAGGCCGGCAGTGACGCCGAGAGCCATGGGAAGGGCTAGGTGGGTGAAGCGCATCGAAGTCAGCGTGTGGGTTGTGGGAAGTTGGCGCCGGCTGGAATGGGGGATCGGTGCTCCGGGCGGAGCCGTGTCCAAGAGGCGCCGAAACCCGCGCGCGCGGCCAACGAGAACTGCGAACGGCGGCCGAGCCGTGGCAAGCGGGCAGGGGCGGCCGGTTTCGGGTCGGCCGGAGACGGCCCGGGCGCGGCGCGGACCGCTCAGTCGGTGGGGTTGCCGAGCAGGATCGCGAGCCGTGCCTTCGCGCGGTGCAGCAGCGCGCGCACGGCCTCTTCGGTCTTGCCCATCCGTGCCCCGATCTCGGCGCGCGACAGGCCGACCAGGTGGGCCAGCGTGATGACCTCGCGCTGTTCGTCGGGCAGCTGGTCGATGGCCGCTTCGAGCCGTTCGATGTCCTCCTGCCGCAGCGCCCGGCCGCTCGGACTCGAGATGCGCGCGTAGGCAGCGCCGAGCGTGTTGATGGCGGTCTCGCTGAGGTCGCCGAGTTCGCGCTGGGCGTCCCGCTTCTGCCGGTCGAGGTCGCGCGCGCGATTGGCCACCTTGCGGCGCGCGGTCGTGAACAACCACGCCTCGAAGCCGTGTTCTCCGGGATGCCGGAAGCGCTCCTTGTGCGTGAGCAGTTCGCGGCAGACCGACTGCACGAGGTCCGAGGCCGACTCGCGCGCGCGCAGCCTCGGACTCATGTGGGCGCGAACGAACGCGCGCACGGCCGGCAGGTGCTGCGCGAGCAGGTCATCGAGCGCGCCGGGGTCGCCGTTCGCGGCGAGTCTGGCCAGATGCAGTGGGTCTTTGGTCACGCCGGTCTCGACAGCAGCGTATCACCGCCGAGCCTGGGGAAGGACCCCGTGCCCCGACGAGCCGACGGGCCGCGGCAGCGTCGGTCGATCGCGACGACGTGTCTCGCCGCTGGCGCCGGCGCCATGGGCCGCAGGGCCTGCATGAGCCCGCTGTTGCCGAGCGAGCCGGCCCGCTCTCTCATCTGTGCGTGCTGGCGCATCACTGTCGGACGGCCCTGCTCCTGCTCCTGGCCGCGATCGTCGTCGTGATGGGCATCGTCGGTCCGCTGACCGGACTGCTGGCCAACTGGTGCGAGTGGGTGGTGTGGCCCTACCTGCGCATGGTCCTGCTCGTGGGCCTGTTCGTCACCTCGGCGGCGTCGGGTTCACGACGCTGGCCGCGCGCATCGGCGCTGTTCGCGAGCGCGAGCCTGCTCGGTGTCTGGAGTTCGTTTCGTGTGCTGACCATGGGCGACGGCTACTGGTGGCGACACGCGACCAGCGAAGGCACGATCAGCTATGCCGAGCCGGTGTCGAGCCTCGTCTACGGCTTCACGCACGAGCTGCTCGGCGCCGCGGCGATCGAGTGGATCTCGCCGGCCGTGGGGTTCGTCGCCACGTACGTCTGGATCCGCGCGACCGACCGACTGTTCGCGCGCGAGCCCGCGGGCGCCGCGTACGTGCGCCTGCTCGCGGCCCTCTTCTGGGCTGCCTCGGGCGTCTGCACGCTGTTCTTCCACCGCTACGTCGAACACACCCAGCTCGGCATCCCGCTGGTCACGCTGGGCCTCGCGAACCTGACCGTCTGGTCGCGCGACGTGGTGCGCGCGGTCCCGCACCTGCGATCGAAGACCCTGTTCGTCGGCGTGGCACAGCTCACGCTCGCGGCGCTCACGCACCTGCAGTATGCAGGCCTCTGGGTCGCCGGCCTCGGCGCGGCGATGCTCGTCGGGCTGCGCACGGGCGTGCGGCGTTCGCTGCAGAACGCGGCCGGGGCGGCGATCGTGGCCGCGGCGCTCATCGCCTGCACGATCGGTGTCGCCAGGTCGAGTCCGTTCCGGCCCGTCGTCGGCAGCATCGCCGGCGGTGCCGACAACCGGTGGCTCGTGCTGTGGACCGACGCGAGCGGCTCCTGGTTCGGCCCAGGGACCCTGCTCGCGCCCGATCACCTGGCGCTGATCGCGCACGTGCTCGCCTTCGCGTGTCCGTTGTGCCTGCCGTTTGCGCTGGTCGTGCTCGCGACCTGGCGCCGCCGCCGCTCGCAGCCGCCCGACGACCTCGTGCTCGTCGGAACGGCACTCGCCTACGTGGCGTTCGTCTCGCTGTACGGGTTCGACCTCGGCTGGCCGCGCGATGCCGACCTCATGATCGCGATGTCAGGGAGCCTGTCGCTCCTCGTCGCCGGCGGCGTGATCGCGGCGGCGGGGCAGTGGGCGGCGCGCAGAAGGACCGCGCTCGTGATCGTGATGTGCGCGCTCGCGTTCGCGAACTGGAGCGTGATCGCAGCACTCGTGCGACCCGCGTGGACCAACATCTGCCAGCGCAACTCGGCCGAGGCCACGTTGCTCGTCGACGGCATCGGCGAGGGCGCGGCGCCGTTCCACGTGCACGCGCAGCGGGGCGAGTCGGTGCGGCTGGAGGCCTCCGGCCCGCCCGGAGCTGCGTTCTGGATCTGCAAGGGGCTGCCGAGCCCGGCCTGGGAAGGCCATCCGTACGGCGGCGTCGCCGACATCGAACTCACGAACGGCATCGAGGTCGCGGCGTTCGTGCACGCGGGCGTCTTCGACGCGGCAGGCCAGGCATCGTTGACGTGGAAGGTGGAGCCGCTGGCCGACGGCCGGAACCCGGGCCTGCAGATGATCGTGTTCCGCCGCTCCGGAGCCAGCGAGAACACGACGTCGGCGGCGTTCTACTTCGACCTGCAGTGACGCGCGGGCCGCGGCTCTCAGTCGAGCATCGCGCTGGCGATCGTCGCGACGCCGGCGATGTCGTCGGCCGTGCAGCCGCGCGACAGATCGAGCCACGGCCGGGCGAGCCCCTGCAGGAGCGGGCCGAACGCCTGGAAGCCGCCGAGGCGTTCGGCGATCTTGTAGGCGAGGTTGCCCGCGTCGAGGTCGGGGAAGACGAAGACGTTGGCGCGGCCGCCGAGCGCGCTGTTCGGCGCCTTGCGTGCGGCGACCTCGGGCACGTAGGCGGCGTCGAACTGCAGTTCGCCGTCGCTGGTGATGTCGCGATGGGCGGCGCGGAACAGCTTCGCGGCCGCCTGCATCTTCTTCACCTTCGTGTGTTCGGCGCTGCCATGTGTGCTGAACGACAGGAACGCGACGCGCGCCGTGGCGCCCGTGAAGCGTTGGTGGTTCTGGGCCGTCGCGTGGGCGATGTGCACGAGCTGTTCGGGTTCGGGGTCCGGCACGACCCCACAGTCGGCGAACGACAACACTTCGGCGCCGCGCGCCATGAGGAACATCGACGACACGAGCGGCGTCGACGCGGCGGTGCCTATGCAATACAGCCCGGCGCGGATGACGTCGGCCGTGGCGTGGCTGGCGCCCGTGACGCCGGCGTCGGCTTGACCGAGCGCGACCAGCCCGGCGCCGAACATCACGGGCTGCACGGCCAGCGTCATCGCGTCGATCTCCGTCAGCCCCTTGTGCTTGCGCCGGCGGTAGATGAGGGCCGCCACGTCGACGAGGCGCGCGTCCTCGCGTGGATCCGCGACCCAGACGACCTCGCACAGCTGGTCCTTCTCGAGCAGCTCGCGCGCGGCGGCGGTGCGTGGGTCCTTCGTCTCGGGCAACACGATGCGCGCACGCCGGCGCCGGGCCCGGTCGCGCAGCCGGTGGAGCACGTCGGTCATGGTCTGCGATCGTACGCCGCGGCGTTCCCGAAGGCACGGTCCGGCGACGTCGGCGGCGTCGCGGCGGGACGGACCGGCTTCACCGCTCGACTTCGATCTCGAGCAGGGCGAGACCGTGCGTCTTGCCCTGCGCGTCGGTCTTGAGGCTCTCGCTGCCGCCGCCGCCGAGGCTGTCGCGCAGCAGGAAGTTGAGGGCCAGCATGTTGGGCGCCTCGTAGCGCGTGACCTCGCCCCTGCAGATGGCGTGGAAGTGCTGCTTGACGCGCGCGACGGTGACCTGCTGCCGGATGAGTTCGTAGTCCTTCGCATTGGTCACGAACACACCGACGTTGCTGCCGTCGCCCTTGTCGCCGCTGCGCGCGAACGCGAACGTTCCGAGCTTGACCTTCGCCATCACGACACCTCCACGCGCACGCGCGTCCGGACCTGGTTCTTGTCGAGCAGCGCCGGCCAGTAGCCGACGATGTCGGTCGCCTTGGCGCGGCCGCCGGCGAAACCCGTCACCCCGGGCGGCCCGCTCGTCACGAGCGGCACGACCTCCATGCCGAAGCGATCGACCTTGACCTGATCCTGGCACTTCACGCCGAGCCGCAGCACGACCTCGGGCGGGTCCTTCGCCTCGGTGATGCCGGCGTGGCAGACGCCGGCGCCGACGTACTCGACGAGCTTCTCCTCGTCCGTGAACGTGCAGCCGTCGAGCGCGAGCCGGCCCCAGACGATGTCGGCGCACAGCCGCGCCTTGGCGAGCGCGTCGGGGCCGCTGACCGTGAGCTGGCTCACGGCCTTGAAGCCGTTCTGGTAGCTCAGCGAGACCTTGTAGGTGTCGGTCGGCGGGCCGCCCTTGATGCCCGACAGGCGCACGCGGTCCCTGCCGACCTGCTCGATCCGGGCGCTCGTGAAGTCCGCGGTGCAGTCGGGGCCGAGGTAGCGCCTGGGATCGCCCATCTCGTAGAGCAGCTGCGAGACCACGGTGTTGCGCGTCACGAGGCCGCCCGTACCTTCGTGCTTCGTGACGACGAACGTGCCGTCGGGCGCCGCCTCGATGACGGGGTAGCCGATGCGCACGAAGTCCTCGACCTCGCGCCAGCCCGTGTAGTTGCCGCCCGTGCACTGCGCGCCGCACTCGGCGATGTGACCTGCCATCGTGCTCGCGGCGAGCTTGTCGTAGTCCGTGGCGCCCCAGCCGAACTCGTGGATCATCGGGCCGCCGACGAGAGCGGGGTCGGTGATGCGGCCACCGATCACGATCTGCGCGCCCTGCTTCAGGCACTCGGCGACGGCGAACGCGCCGATGTAGGCGTTGGCGCTCAGCAGCCGGTCCTGCACCTGCGCCAGCTCGCGCCCGTCGTCCATGTTGGCGAGCGGGTGGCCATTCTTCTGCAGCTCGGGGATGCGCGCGAGGATGTCGTCGCCCTCGATG
>DASUFY010000059.1:0-4658 GCA_036274315.1 Planctomycetota bacterium
GGATCGACGCAAGATGACGCGTGCCGAGTGGCCGCGCCTGCTCGCCGGCGCCGCGATGGCGGCCGGCCTGTTCGCGTTCGTCGTGACCAACCTGCGCATCACGACGGACATCACGCACTTCCTGCCGAGCGGCGAGAACGACGCCGAGGTCGACCTCGCGCGCAGCATCGCGACCGGCGAACTGAGCCGCACGATGATCCTGCTCGTCGACGTGAAGGACCGCGTCGAGGCAGCCGCGGTCAGCCGCGCCTTCGAGGCCGATCTGCTCGCCGAGCCGCGCGTCGCGCCCGGCATCGAGTTCCTCGACGGCGGGCCGCCCGCCGGCATCGATGAGGCGCTGTGGAACACCTACGAGCCGCGCCGCCTCGCGTTCCTCGCCGATTCCCCCGAGGCGGCGACCGCGCGCCTCACGGACGAGGGGCTCGCCGCCGCGGTCGCGCACCTGAAGCAGCGCCTGGCCTCGCCGATGTCGGGGCTGCTGAGCCGCGTCGCGCCCGGGGATCCGTTCCTGATCGTGCCGACCCTGTTCGATCGCCTCATCGGCGGACGCGGCAACGGACTCGGCATCGAAGACGATCGCTTCGTCACCGACGACGGCACGGCCGCCGTGCTGTTCCTGACGACGCGCGCGAGCGCGTCGGACGCGTCGGCGCAGCGGCCCCTGCTCGAAGGTGTGCACGCCGCGTTCGGCACACTGCAGCAGACGCACGGCGCGCACCTGCGCCTGTCGATGAGCGGCGTGCATCGCCACGCGATCGCCGCCGAGGCGTCGATGCGCGCCGACATCCAGCGCGTGACCATCGGTTCGATCGCCGGGCTCGTGACGTTGTTCGTGCTGCTGTTCCTGTCGGTGCGGCCGCTGATCATGTGCCTGCCCGTGCTCGGCACGGGCTTCCTCGCCGGCACGACCGCATGCCTCTTGGCCTACGGCGAGGTGCACGGCCTGACGCTCGCGTTCGGCTCCTCGCTGCTCGGCGTCAGCATCGACTACTCGGTGCACTTCTACAGCCACCAGGCCCTCGCGCCCGATGCGCGCGGCCCCCGGCAGACGCTGGCGCGCCTGTGGAACAGCCTGCTGCTCGGTGCCGGCACGACCGCGATCGGCTTCCTGGCACTCATGGTGGCGACGTTCCCGGGCCTGCGCGAGCTGGCGCTGTTCGCGGTCGTCGGCATCGCGGCGACGCTCGCGGCGACCAACCTGTTCCTGCCCGGCTTCGCGGGCAGCATGCGACCGACGCCGGCCGCGCGCATGCTGGTCAAGGCACTGCGTGGGCTGGTGCCCACGCAGGACCGCCGCCGCCTCGGCCTCGCCGCACCGATCGTCGCCGTGCTCGCGCTGATCGCGATCGGCCTGCCGCAGGCGCGCTGGGACGACAGCCTCGCGACGCTGAACCGCGTCGATCCCGCACTCAAGGCCGAGGACGACGCCGTGCACGCTCGCGTGGCGCGCTTCGAGCAGCGGCGCGTCGTCGTCGCGACGGGCAGCGACGAACAGGCGGCGCTCGCGGCGAACGACCGCGTCGCCGAGGCGCTGCGCGCCGCGGAACGGGCCGGCGAGATCGGCGGCTTCGGCAACGCGGCGGGGCTCGTGCCGAGCGCTGCCCAGCAGCGCGCCGTCGATGCCGCCGTGCGCGGCGACCCGACGCTGTGGCCGCGGTTGCGCGCAGCGCTCACGGCGGCCGGCTTCGTGGCCACGGCGTTCGAGCCGTTCGCGACCGCACTCGCCGCCGCACCGCCCGCGCCCGTGACCATCGAGGACCTGCTCGGCACACCGCTGGCCGCGCTCGTGCGGCCGTTCCACGTCGACGGCCCACGCGGCGTCTCGATGCTGAGCTTCCTGCACGAGCTCGGCGACGAGCCGGCCCTGCGACTTCGGCTCGCGAGAGTCGAGGGCGCGCGGCTCATCGACATCGAGGGTGCGCTCACGAACGCGCTCGGCGCCTACCGCGCGCGCATGCAGACGCTGCTGCTCTACGGCGTCGTTGCCGTCGTGCTGCTCGTCGTGCTGCGACTGCGCGCGCTGCGCGCGACGCTGCTCGCATGCGTTCCCGCGCTGCTAGCCGCCGCGGGCACCATCGCGGTGCTGGCGCTGGCCTCGGTGCCGATGAACCTGCTGTCGCTCGTGGCGCTGCTCATGATCTTCAGCATGGGTGTCGACTACGGCATCTTCCTCGCCGCGCCCGAGCACGACGCGGCGGCCGTCGATGCGACGAACCTGTCCGTCGTCGTCGCAAGCCTGACGACCGTGCTCGGCTTCGGCCTGCTCGCGATGTCCGTGCAACCGCCGCTGCTCTGCATCGGACTGACGTCGGGAGTCGGTATCCTGCTCTGTGTGGTGCTGGCGTTGTCGCTCGGCGGGCTGTTGGGTCCGTCGGAACAACGGTCTCGTACGTGACGCCGCCGGCGGCCTGGCTCAGCGGATCGCGCCACCGACCGGCGGGCTCGTCTGCAGCGGCAACACGAGGCCGGTGACGCCCTGGAACCACACCTGTCGGCCGACCGTCGTACCCGCGGGAATCGTCCACGTCGCGGTCGCCACACCCGCGGCGTCGGCGAGCACGATGCCGAGGCCGAACGCTCCGGCCGGCGCGATGCCGAGAGGTTGGTCGAACAAGCCCGGGAGCAGCACGGTGTCGAGCGCCGTGTTGGCGAACACGGCGACGAAACCGTTCGGCACCGTGTGGAACAGCAGCGAGAACGGCAGGCCGGCCCGCGGCGGGTGCGGCCGTTGCACACCGAGCAGCGGCGCGTTGGGCAGGAACGGCCCACACGGCGCCGGCAGCAGCACGCAGCGATCGAGCTGCGGTGGCGTGCCGATGTAGGCGACCGCACAGCCGCCCGCGGGGCCGCGCAGCATCGAATCGGTCAACCACACGGACGAGTTGTTGGTGGACAGCGCGGCCGTCGTGTCGCCGTCCAAGGCCAGGTGGCTGCCGTGCAGCGTCGAGTTCGTCATGCCGACGCCGAAGCCGATCAACGAGCCGATCGTCGCGTGGCGCGTGATCGTCGTGCCGACCGCCGTGATGTCCGCATCGAGCGTGCTCAGCGCGGTGATGCCGGTCAGCTGCTCGAACCCACGGACCGTGCAGTCCTGCAGGTGCACGCTCGCGTGCTGCACCGACAGCGCCGGGAAGAACGCGCTGGTCACCTCGATGGTGCAGCCCTCGAAGACCACGCGCCCGCCCGACACCACGACCGACGGATAGACGTACTGGCCCTGGAACACGACCCACGTGGACGTGAACGCCAGGTCGACCAGGGTCAGCGTCTGACCGGGCGGCGGTGCCAGCGACGTGATCCCCGCGTAGTAGCAGGGACTGCAGGGGCCGAGGAACGTCGGATCGATGGTGACGTCGACGGTGCCGGGCAACACCGCCGCGATCGTCACGCCGACGTGGACCTGGAACGGCGCGTAGCTGCCCGGCAGCACCAGCACGAGGTCTCCCGGCGCGGCGATCGCGAGCGCGTCGCGGATCTGCGGCAGGCCGCCGGGGCCGACCACGTGCACCGCTTGTGCTGGCAGGGCGAGCGGGGCGGCGGCGAGCAGGCAGGCAGCGGCGAGGGCGTTCGGGCGTGGGTCGCGCATGCGAGGCCGCACGTTAGCACGCATCGCCGCGCCGGGCATGGCCGCGCCGCCCCTCGGACGCGGAGGCTCAGAATGGCGTCAGCCAGAGACCGTTCGAGGCGGCGAACCAGTCGGTTCGAGGTGCGCGGTCTGCAGGAAGAAGTGCTGGCCCGCGAGTGCCTGGGTGGCCGGGATCGGCAGCGGCAACGTCGTCGGCCGCGAGCCGAGGCCGAGCAGAACCGTCGTCGTCGGATCGAGCAGCGCGCGCCATTGTTGAACGACGACACCACGGTGTGGCCGCGCGGCACCTGGCCGGGTGCGAGCGAGCCGAGCGCGCCGACCAGAGCGATGGCGCGCAGGAGGGACATGGCGAGCGAAGTGTTCATGCTCCCTGGAATGCCCATCCGCCACCCGAGTCTCGCGGATTCCGACGCCAGCCGGGAATTCGCGAGCAGAGTGCCACCGCGGGGCATGCGCGTGCCCCATTGCACTCGGCATGGAACCCATCCGTTCGCACGACGGCCTGTTCCAGTTCGTCTTCGGCGAACCAGAGCAGATGGCCGAGCTGCTGCGCGCCTGCCTGCCCGCGGCCGTGGCCGACCAGATCGACTGGTCGACGCTGGCCCGCGTGCCCGGGTCGTTCGTCGACGAGGCGCTGAAGGAAAGGCGCACCGACCTGCTGTTCTCGGCCCGCATGGGCGACGTCACCGTGCTGCTCTACGTGGTCAGCGAACACAAGTCGGAGGACGCCCGTTTCGCGAGCTGGCAGGTGGCCTGCTACGTCGTGCGCATCCTCGAGCAGTGGCGCCTCGACAACCCCAAGGCAACGCAACTGCCGGCCGTGCTGCCGTTCGTGCTCTACCACGGCGAACGGCCGTGGCGCTCGCCGCGCAGCCCGCACGAACTCGTCGACCTGAGCGGCTGCCGTCCCGAGCTGGCCCAGTTCCTGGGTCCGCTGCAGATGCACCTGCCGTTCCTGCTGCTCGACCTGGCGTCGATCGACGAACTGCAGATCGAGGCCATGCGCGTGTCGGCCGTCACCGGGCTGACGCTGCGCTTCCTGCAGTTCCTGCGCAGGTGCCGCCCGGAGGCA
>DASUFY010000060.1:0-6139 GCA_036274315.1 Planctomycetota bacterium
AGCACGTCCTCCATCAGCTCCTGCATGTAGGCGCGCACCGGCGCCGGGCCGCCACGCAGGACCGCGTTCTTGAAGAACATGGTCATGATGTCGAGCCCGTCCTCGGCCGGGCCGTGCGGCACGCCGACGTAGCCGATCGCTCCGCCGGGTCGCACGATCTGGATCGCCAGCTGCATCGCCGAGGTGCTGCCGACGCACTCGAGCACGTGGCGGGCGCCGCCGCGGGTCATCGAGAGGACCTGCTCGACGGCGTCGGTGTCGCGTCCGGTCACGATGTCGGTGGCGCCGAACGCCCGCGCCTTCTCGAGGCGGCCCGCGTGATGGCCGATTGCGATGATGCGCTCCGCGCCGAGGCGTCGTGCGGCGAGCACGGCACAGAGCCCGACCGCACCGTCGCCGACGACCACGCAGGTCGCACCGCGAACCACGCCGGCGCAGACGGCGGCATGGTGTCCGGTGCCCATCACGTCGGTCAGCGGGAACAGCGCGTCGAGCAGCCGGTCGTTCTCGTGCACGTGCTCGGGCACGCGCACGAGCGTGCCGTCGGCCAGCGGCGCGCGCACGGCTTCGCCTTGCGCGCCGTCGGTGATGCCGGCCCAGAATCCGCCCTTCGTGCACGACGTGTGGATGCCGGCCTCGCAGAACTCGCAGGTCCCGTCGGAGATGGCGAACGGCGCGAGCACGAGGTCGCCGGGCCTGACATGGCGGACCTCCGAGCCGACTTCTTCGACGATGCCCATCGGCTCGTGGCCGGTCCGGGCGCCGGGCTCGTATGCCTGCTGGCCTCGGTAGAACCAGAGGTCCGAGCCGCAGATCGCGGTGCGCGTGATGCGCACGATCGCGTCGGTGGGCGACTCGATGCGTGGATCGGGGACATCGTCGATGCGGATGTCGTGGGTCCCGTGGAAGACGGCGGCTTTCATGCTTCTTGCTCCTGGTTGGAGGGTTCTGGCGTGAGGTGGTACGTCATGGGGAAGGTGCCCTCGTCGACGATGCGCAGCGCGGTGAGCGTGCGCGGGTAGCCGATGAATGGCAGCAGCACGGTGGCGATGTCGATCAAGGTCTGACGGTGGTTGCCGACCGCCAGGTTCGCGGCCACGTGCCCGGCGAGCGGGGGCTCGCACCCACCCAACGCCGCGAGCATCGAGAAGGTCAGCAGCTCGCGTGTCGAGCGGTGATCGGGGAACAGCTCGTCGTGGTTGTGCCGGGCAGCGTCTGTGAGGGTCATGGCACGCTCACTTGTTGACACGCGCCGCCAGGTGCGGGGGATAGCGGTCACCGTGCACCTCGATGTGGGTCAGGGCCCCGCCGATCTGCTCCATGTCGCCCGCCGTCATCTCCAGCGTCGCTGCGCCGAGGTTCTCCTCGAGACGGTGCAGCTTCGTCGTGCCCGGGATCGGTACGATCCAAGGCCTCTGCGCCAGGAGCCAGGCCAGCGCGACCTGCGCCGAGCTCGCCTTCTTGTCGGCAGCGATCTTGCCGAGCAGATCGACCAGCGCCTGGTTGGCCTGCAACGCCGCCGGTGAGAACCGCGGCACGATGCTGCGGAAGTCGTCCTTGGCGAAGGTCGCGTTCGGATCGATCTTGCCGGTCAGGAAGCCCTTGCCGAGCGGGCTGAACGGAACGAAGCCGATGCCGAGCTCCGCGCACGTCGGCAGCACCTCGGCCTCGGGCGCGCGCCACCACAGCGAGTACTCGCTCTGCAGCGCCGCGACCGGTTGCACTGCGTGCGCCCTGCGGATCGACTGCGCTCCTGCCTCCGAGAGGCCGAAGTGCTCGACCTTGCCCTCGCGGATCAGGTCGCGGACCGTGCCGGCGACGTCCTCGATCGGCACGTTCGGATCGACGCGGTGCTGGTAGAACAGGTCGATGCGGTCGGTGCGGAGCCGCCGCAGCGAAGCGTCGGCCACCTCGCGGATGCGCTCGGGTCGGCTGTCCATGCCCGCGCCGGGATCGCCGATCTTGAAACCGAACTTCGTCGCGATGACGACCTGGTCGCGCACCGGCGCCAGCGCCTCGCCGACCAGCTCCTCGTTCGTGAAGGGGCCGTAGGCCTCCGCGGTGTCGAAGAAGGTGACTCCCTTCTCGAACGCGGCGCGGATCAGGTCGATCGCGTCCTGCTTCGCCAGCCCAGGGCCGTACGCGTAATTCAGCCCCATGCAGCCGAACCCCAGGGCCGACACCTCGAGGCCGCTGGTACCGAGCATTCGCTTCTTCATCGTCTGACTCCTCGTCGTCGGGATCTGTCTGTGATCGTTCGTCGGCGCGCGTCGTCGGACGGCGCTTTCGACGGATCCAGTGTCGTTCTCGGCGGGTGTCCCCAACAAGACGAGATCCTGCCGATCGATGGCCTGATCCTCCGTCCCCGCGGAGTTTCGGCCCCGGTGCGCAAGTCACTGCGCAGCCGTCAACGGCGCATGGCCGCGACCGCCTTGCGAGCCGCGCTGTGCCGGCGATCGACCTCCTCGCCGCGGATGTTGGCGAAGAACGCGTCGACGTACTTCGCGGCGGCCGCGCCGTAGTCCATGTGGTAGGAGTGCTCGTACATGTCGAGCACGAGCAACGGCATGGCGGCGCCGAGGCACTGGCTGTGTGCGCCGGACCAGTTGACGACCAGCTCGTCCCGGTGGCTGTCGTGACCGAGCACGACCCATCCGCTGCCACCGGCGAGGCTCATCGCCGTGGCGCGGAACAGCTCCTCGAAGCGTGCCATGCTGCCGAACGCGGCGGCGAGCGCCGCGGCAACGTCGCCGTCGAGCTTGCCGTCGCCACCCAGGTTGCCGAAGTAGAGTTCGTGCAGCATGGCCGAGTTGCGGAAGGTCAGCGCACGCTCGGCGAGGCCGGCGACGACGAATCCGGGGGTGTCCTTCGTCACACCGCCGAGCTCCGCCTCGACCTTGTTCAGGTTGCGCACGGCGCCCGCGTAGTTGTTGTCGTGGTGCGACACGACCAGCTTCTCGCTCAGCCCGTGCAGCTTGCCCGGGTCGAAGGGCAGCGGCTTCACTTCGTGCGGGCTCGGCCTGGCTCGCGGCTCCTGCAGACGGAAGCCGGGAAGGGCTGCGGCCGCGCCGCCGAGCGACAGACTCGTGAGGACTTCTCTGCGGTTCGGGTTCATGGTTTCTCCTGCGTTGCGTCGTGGTGATCTGCTTCGGAACATGCGATGACCTCGATGGTGACGTGGACGAGCTCGGGACGGCCGTTCAACATCGCCCGGTAGTGTGCCGGTTGCTGCGGCCGGTGCGTGACGATCGCGAGGATCGCGGCGAGATGCCGCGGCCCGACCCGCCACAGGTGCAGGTCGACGACACGGTTGTCGTGCTCCGCCTCGATCGTCGCGCGGATCGCGTCGCGTTCCGCCGGATCGGCCTCGGCGTCGAGGAGCACGCGTCCGGTGTCGCGAATCAGCCCGTGGGACCAGCGCGCGATCACGACGGCGCCGACGATGCCCACGGCCGGGTCCATCCAGGTCCAGGCCAGGAGCTTGCCGCACGCGAGCGCCATCAGCGCGAACACCGACGTCATCGCGTCGGCCAGCACGTGCAGGTAGGCCGCCTTCAGGTTGTGGTCGTGATGATGGCCGTGCAGTTCGGGATCGTGGTCCTGCTCGTCGCGCAGCAGGAAGGCGCTGACCAGGTTGACCACCAGTCCGAGCGCCGCGACGCCGATCGCCTGGTCGAAGTGGATGGGAACCGGGGCGACGACACGTTTCGTCGACTCGACGAACACGAACAGCGCCATCAGCGCCAGGGCGATGGCGCTGGCGAAGCCGCCGAGCGCCCCGACCTTGCCGGTTCCGAAGCTGAAGCGTTCGCTGCGCGCGTGCCGCCGCGCGAACCAGTACGCGAATGCGCTGACCGACAGCGCCGCGGCGTGCGATGCCATGTGCCAACCGTCGGCCAGCAGCGCCATCGATCCGAACACGGTGCCGGCGACGATCTCGGCGACCATCATCACGAACGTCAGCGCGATCACCCACCGCGTCCGCCGCTCGCCGATCGTGGGCGCTTCGGTGCCGAACGCGTGGTCGTGTCGCCAGCGGTCGAGGCTGATCGTGTGCATGCGGAGTTCTCCGAGTGGCTCAGTGTACCTGCGTCTTCAGGACGACCTCGTCGCGCGGGTTCGTCGGCTCAGAATCGAATCGTGTACTGGAGCTTGACGGCGGCTCCCTGCGAGACGGTCACCAGACGGCCGTTGTCGTGCGCGACCGTGTCGTCGAAGACGCAGTTCAGTTCGGTGCCCGGGCGCACGATCCACTGGAGGCGGCTGTTCCACCCGAGCGTGTCCGACTCGTTGTCGAGTTGCACGAAGTTCGACCAGGAGAGGTCCGGGGACAGTGCGAAGTTGCATCGGAGCGTGCCCTGGTGGACGACGAACCTGCCCCCCGGCAGGTCGACCAGGTTCTGCTCGTAGCCGAGTCCACCCGTGAAGTAGCGGCTCGGCCGCCAGCTCAACTGGGCCGCGATGTCGGTTCGCGTTCCGTCGAAGAAGTCGCCGGCTTCGACCGCGACGGCGCCGGACACGGGTCGCTTCAGCGCCGACTCCGTCTCGACGCGCCAGCGCAACCAATCGTAGTCGCCCGCAGCGATGGTCACGCCGTCATGGATCCCGAAGGGTTGGTCCAGGCTCTCGTAGCTCGGGATGACCTTCATCCGGAACTCGTCACCGGCGTCCCAGACGATGCCCAGGAACTGCAGCGGTGCGCTGGCAGTTTCGACGTGGTTTCCGAGGTCGGTGACCACGAGCGTCTCGAGCGCGAACTCGAGGCGGCGGACCGCGCGGTTGATGATGGGTTCGAAGCCGACCTCACCCGAGTAGGTGCGTACGCCGGTGCGCGGAACGAAGCCGAGCGCGGGGTGGAAGCCGCTGCCGATCTCCTTCGCCTGCACCTTCCAGGACCACACGTCGTTGGGATACGACAGCGAAGCGCCGAACGCGGCGTCGTCACCGGGCTCGGTGAAGCTCTCCAGTGCCCAGATGCTGGCCCGGAGGTTGCGATCGCCGAGGAACGAGCTGGTGCCCAGGTTGACATCGACGCCGGCGACGGCGTTCTCGTCGCGTCCATTCGGATCTCCCGCGGTGAAGATGGTTCCGATCGACGACTGTTCCCCGAAGTTCCTCGAGACGCGGGCGACGAACAGGTCAGCCGGGTCGACCTGGTCGGTTGCGCCGGTGTGCGCGCCGAGCAGGCCGATGCCGTAGTCGCCGGTCCGCCCCGTGAGCTTGCCCCCGACCTCGATCGGCACCTCGTCGCCCGTCGTCGTGAGGCCGATGCGGCGGCTGAAGAACGGGATCAAGTCGTCTTCGAGTTCGGCGAACTGGAACAGGCCGGCGTCCTGCAGGAAGAAGTCGCGCTTCTCGGGGAAGAACAGCGGAAAGCGCGTGAGGTTGACGCGGTGCTGATCGACCTCGGTCTCGGCGAAGTCCGTGTTCACGGTCAGGGCCGCACCGAGCCCCGGCGTGAGGTGGTAGAAGGCGTCGAACCCGGGCTGCCCGGTCAGCGCGCTGTGGCCACTCTCCTCCGCATTCCACCGTGCCACGAAGAACGGCACGACGTCGAGGCCGATGCCCTGGCGGATCTCGCGGAGCCCCGCCAGCGTGCCGGCCTCCGACACCTGGAGCACGCTCAGGTTGCGCCGTGGGCTCGCCCAACGGTCGTTCTCGAGCCGGCGCTTGATCACGCGCTGGACATTGAAGCCCCAGCTCGTGAGCCCGGGTGAGAAGCTCAGCGACTTGTACGGAATCGCGAACTCCAGCGACCAGCCGTCGCCATCGATCGACGCGCGTCCCTGCCAGATCGCATCCCAGGCCTGGTTCACGTCGCGGCCGTTCGAACCGATCAGCGCATCGACCCGCGCGCCCGCGGGGTTCATCTCGAAGAGGTATCCATTGCGATGGTCCTCGAACGTGTCGAGCACGATCAGGACGCGGTCGTCCGTGTCGAGGTCGGCGTCGCGACGCATCTGCGTGGCGATGATCGCGGCGGCGTCGCGATCGAAGCACCGGACTGCGAGGTACAGGCAGTCGGCGTCGAAGAGCGCACGGATCTCGGTGCGCTCGCTCGGCGCCTCACCCTCGCGCGGTTCCACCTGCACGAAGACGTCGCTGGGTCGGGCCAGCTTCCAGACCGGGTCATCGAGCC
>DASUFY010000061.1:0-24710 GCA_036274315.1 Planctomycetota bacterium
GAACTCGCGATCTCACGCAGGTAGAGGCCGCGCAGCAGCGCGCCGACCAGCAGGATGGCGAACAGCGCCCGGCCCGTGCGCTGCGCTCGCGGCGGTCCGGCTCGGGCGTGGGGTTCGTTGTGGGCCATCGAGCGGCGCGCGTCGGCGCCGGCACGATAGGCAACCGCGATGGCGGCGGCAACCGGCGCTTGCTGGCAGGTCACGCCGCGGGTTGCTCGCCCATCGCTGTCCGGTTGTTGACGCCGCCGATATTTTAGTTTACTCTGAACCTTCGTGACCGAACTGCTCACCTTGCTGCACAGCCCCCGCCGGCGCGAGATCCTGCGCCTGTGCTGGGACGAACCGCGCTGCGCGGGTGCGATCCGCGACGCGTTGCCCGACGTCACGTTCGGCGCCGTCTCGCAGCACCTCAAGCTGCTGCGCGATGCCGGCCTCGTCGAGGTCGAGAAGCGCGGCCGCGAACGCCACTACCGCGCCCGGCGCACCGCGCTGGGGCCGTTCCGGCGTTGGCTCGAAGCGAGCTGGGACGACGCGCTCTACCAGCTCAAGCTCGCCGCCGAACTCGAGGCCGCCCGGCGCGGGCCTGCCCCCGAATCCTCCCCCCGACGCAGACCACGACAATGAACACGCTGCCGCACTCTCTCGACCGTTCCCTAGTCATCCGCGCGCCGCGCGCGATCGTCTTCCGCTACTTCGCCGACGCGGAGCGCTTCGCGCGCTGGTGGGGCGTGGGCTCGACGATCGACGGCAGGGTCGGCGGCAAGGTGCACATCGTCTACCCCAACCAGGTCGTCGCCGGCGGTGCGATCACACGCTTCGAACCGCCGGGGCTCGTCGCGTTCACCTACGGCTACGCGGACCCGCAGAAGCCGATCCCGATCGGCGGTTCGCTCGTGACGGTCACGCTCGAGGAACACGCCGACGGCACGCTGCTGCGCTTGCACCACGACCTGCCGACCGAGCAGGAACGCGACCACCACGCCCCGGGCTGGCGCTTCCAGCTGGCGCTGTTCGCCAACGTCGTCGCGAACGAGCACCATGCCGAGCTCGGCGCGATGCTCGATCGATGGAACCTCGCCTGGGCCGAAACGGACCAGGACCGGCGCGGCCAGCTGCTCACCACGTGCACGACCGACGATGTGGCGCTGCACGACAAGTACGCGTGCCTGCGCGGTCGCGGCGACCTGCAGGACCACATCAGGATGAGCCAGATGTTCATGCCGGGCATCGTCATGACGCGCGCCGGCGAGCCGCGGCACTGCCAGGGCACCGCGCTCGTCGACTGGACCGCGGCCGACGCCGCGGGCAAGCCGTGCGGCAAGGGCACCAACGTCGTGCGCCTCGCCGCCGACGGCCGCATCGCGAGCGTCGTCGGGTTGTGGTGAGCGCGAGCCAGGGGAATCGCCGACGCCAGCACTCGGGCCCCGCCGTATGCTGCGGCGAGCAACCCGACCCATGTTCGATCGCTTCTCCGACAACGGCAAGAAGGTCATGTCGCTCGCCCGACAGGAAGCGATGCGGCTGCGCCACGGGTTCATCGCGCCCGAGCACATGCTGCTCGGCATCCTGAGCGTGCCGTCGTGCTGGGCGGCGTCGTTGCTCGAGTCGCTCGGCGTCGGCACGACCCCGCTGCGCGAGGCGCTGCTCACCGTGGTCGACCCCGGTGACGGCGAGGTGCCGAGCCAGCTGCCGTTCACGCCGGAGGCCAAGACGGTGCTCGAGTGTGCGCTCGAAGAGGCGACGCAGCTGGGCCACAACCACCTCGGCAGCCAACACCTGCTGCTCGGTCTGCTGCGCGAGCCCGAGAGCCTCGCGGGCCAGGTGCTGCTGCGCATGGGGGTCGATGTCGAGACCGTGCGCGCCGCCGTGGCCGGGCCGGACACGGGCCCGCAGCGCAGCCGGCAGCGCTTGCTGCTGATCAGCAACTCGACGATGCACGGCGGCGGCTACCTCGAACACTGCGCCGCCGAGATCCGCGACTTCCTGGGCGCGAGAAAGACCGTGCTGTTCGTGCCATACGCGCTCCACGACCACGACGCCTACGCCGAGAAGGCGCACGCGGCGTTCGCCGGCATGGGCCACGACCTGATCTCGGCGCACACGCAGAGCCGACCTGCGGCGGCCGTCGAGATGGCGGACGCGGTCTTCGTCGGCGGCGGCAACACGTTCCGCCTGCTCGCCTCGCTCTACCACCACGGACTGCTGCCCGCGATCAGCAAGCGCGCCGTGGCCGGCATGCCATACATCGGCAGCAGTGCGGGCACCAACGTCGCCGCGCCGTCCATCCGCACGACCAACGACATGCCGATCGTGCAGCCGCCGTCGTTCACGGCGCTGCAGCTCGTGCCGTTCCAGATCAACCCGCACTATCTCGACCCCGAGCCCGGCAGCAGGCACATGGGCGAGACGCGCGAAGAGCGCATCCGCCAGTTCCTCGAGGAGCACGAGACCCCCGTGCTCGGCCTGCGCGAGGGTTGCATGCTGCGCGTCGAAGGCGAACGCATGGAGCTGCGTGGAACGACCAGGGCGCGGCTGTTCCGGCGCCACGTCGCCGCCGAGGAGTTCACGCCGCCCTGCGATCTCTCGGTGCTGCTGCACGTCTGACTCGCCGAACCGACCCCACCACCCATGAAGATCGTCCCTCCGTTCCTGCTCACCATGCTCGCGACGAGCCTCGCCGCCCAGGACGCGGCCGCTGTCGAACGCCACATCACCAAGGACGTGCTCGCCGCGCACGTGCGATTCCTGTCGAGCGACCTGCTCGAGGGCCGCGGCGTCGGCACGCGCGGCGATGCGCTGTCGCGCGAGTACCTGGCCACGCAGATGGAGTCGTACGGCCTGCGGCCCGGCGCCGCCGACGGGGGTTGGCAGCAGCCCGTGCCGATCCTCGGCATCACGTCGATCGTCACGCAGACGTTGTCGGCCAAGAGCAGCGCCGGCACGCTCTCGTTGCAGGCGCCCGACGACTTCACGGCCGTCGCCGGCAGCCCCGAGCCGACCGCCGCGTGGCGTTCGGCCGAACTGGTCTTCGTCGGCTACGGCATCACGGCGCCCGAACAGCACTGGGACGACTTCGGCGACGCGGACGTGCGCGGCAAGGTCCTGCTCGTCATGAACAACGACCCGTCCGACGACCCCGCGCGGTTCGCCGGCAAGACGCGTCTCTACTACGGCCGCTGGAGCTACAAGTACGAAGAGGCGGCGCGGCGCGGTGCGATCGGCGCGATCGTCATCCACACGAACGAATCGGCCGGCTACCCGTTCCAGGTGATCCAGGCCAACCACGGCCGCGAGAACTTCTGGCTGCCGTTCCAGAAGGGCGTGCCGACGCTCGGCATCCGCGCCTGGTGCACCGAGGAGGCCGCCAGGAACATCTGCGCGCTCGGCGGGCACAACCTCGACGAGCTGCGCGAGAAGGCCGAGAAGGGGGGCCAGGCCCCGGTGCCGCTCGGCGTCACGCTCGATCTCGCGATCGAGAACCCGATGCGCGAGATCGAATCCGGCAACGTGCTCGGCGTGCTGCCCGGCAGCGACGAGAGGCTGCACTCCGAGTACGTGGTCGTGTCGGCGCACTTCGACCACCTCGGCATCGGCAAACCGCGCCGCGACGACAACATCTACAACGGCGCGGTCGACAACGCGTCGGGTTGTGCGGCGCTGCTCGCGCTGGCGCGCGCCTGCAGCCTGCTCGACAAGGCGCCGCGGCGCAGCATCCTGTTCCTCGCGGTCACGGCCGAGGAATCGGGCCTGCTCGGCTCCCAGTACTTCGCCGAGAACCCGACCGTGCCCAGGAAGCAGCTCGTCGCCAACTACAACGTCGACGGCCTCGACGTCTGGGGCAAGACCAACGACCTCGAGTTCATCGGCTTCGGCAAGAACAGCCTCACGCAGCTGGCCCAGGCGGTCGCGGCGGCGCGCGGCCGTCGCATCGAACCCGACAGCAACCCGGACCTCGGCCTGTTCTATCGCAGCGACCACTTCAACTTCGCGCGCATCGGCGTGCCGGCCGCCTACTTCAAGGCCGGCCAGGACTTCCTCGATCGCCCCGAGGATCGCCGCCGCATGAAGAACAGCTACACGACCGTGCACTACCACCAGCCGACCGACGAGATGGCGAAGTGGTGGAACTTCGACGGCGCGGTCGCCGACGTGCAGCTGCTGCTCGAGTGCCTCGTGCGCACGGCGAACGCCGACGAAGCGCCGACGTGGACGCCCGGGGACGAGTTCGAGAAGCTGCGCTGAACGCGGGCCTCGCGGCGTTCACGCGCGCGGCAGCTCGAGCACGAAGCTGGCTCCGTCGTGCACCGAGTCGTCGAGCCGCAGCTCGCCGCCGAGGTCGCGCGCCAGGCCGCGCGCGAGCGCGAGCCCGAGACCGACGCCCGGCGCGTCGTTGCTGGCCGTCGGCACCGCGCCGCGGTCGAACGGTGCGAAGATCCGGTGCCGGAAGGCGGCCGGCACGCCGGGGCCGTGGTCGCGAACCGTGCAGTGCATGGCGCCCTCGCGCACGCCGACGCGCAGTTCGACGACCGCCTCGCCGCCCTTGCCGTACTTGGCGGCGTTGTCGACGAGGTTGAACAGGATCTGGCCGACGGCGTCCTCGTCGGTCACGACGACGGCCTCGCGCGCCGCGTCGTCGATCGTGACACACAGCTGCATCTCGGCGTCGAAGAGTCGTCGCTGCAGCGTCGGCGCGAGGCGATCGATCATTGCAAAGACCTCGCAGCGTTCGCGCCGGCTCGCGAAGCGCCCTTCCTCGAGCCGCGACCAGGCGAGCACGTTCTCGACGACGCGCGACAGGCGGTCCGACTCGCGCTGCAGCGTCGCCAGGTACTCGCGTTGGGCGCCGGGCTCGGTGACCATGCCGTCGGCGAGCATCTCGCTGTACATGCGGAACGTCGTCAACGGCGTGCGCAGCTCGTGCGTGACGGCCGACGCGAAGCGCGCGCGCCGTTCGCCGAAGCCGATCGCGGTGCGCAACGTGAAGCCGAGCACGAGCAGCGCCAGCAGCGTGGCACCCCACGTGATGCCGAGGATCGTGACCATCGGCAGGCCGCTCGCGAGGCCCGCGACGGGGGCCGCCTGCAATCGCGCCGGCAGCGACGCGAGCATCGTCGCCTGCTGCGGCGCGGTCGGTTGTTCACAGCGCACGATCTGCGTGCAGTCGGCCGGGAACAGGTCCTGCACGAGCTGCAACAGTTCCTGCTGCAGCTGGGGCCAATCGACGACGACGCCCTGCACGCGGGTCGTGACGCCCTCGAGTTCGTTCTGCGAACGAACGCGCCGCGCGAAGACGAGGCACGGTGCTGCGCCGCCATCGAGCCAGAACGGCACCATCGGACCGACCGCCCCTTCGGCGGCCGGTGACGCATCCTTCGCCACGGGCGCGGCCGTCCAGGCGCCGACGTTCTGCCGCACGTTCATCTGGCGGTTCGAGTACTCGCTGACGCTCTGCTGCGTCTGCGGCGCGAGCTCCGGCGAGATGATGTTGCAGCCCATCATCGGCAGCAGCGACTCGGCGCCGCCGAGCTTCTGTTCGATCACGGTGCGCGCGAGCAGCGGCTGCAGGGCCAACAGCCGCCGGCCGGCGCGCTCGATGACCGCCGGGTCGACACCGTTGACCTCGGCGACGTCGCGCTGGTTGCCGGTCGGCACCTGCGGGCTCTCGATCTCGCCCGCGGGCCCGAGCTCGAAGTGCAGCGAGAAGACCGGCGATTCCGACCCGAGCAACGGCGAGGGCACGAGCACCTCGTCGGCCGCCAGGCGGCTGAACCCGCGCGTCCACGCCGCGCCCGGCGGCGCGAAGGCGCGGTACTCGGTCGGCGGGCGCATCGCCTCGCGCGCGAGCTGCGGCGACAACCAGCTGTCCATGCGCCACAGCGCGAGGCGCAGCCGCTCCTGCAGGTCGGCCTGCCGGCGCGCCTGCACCTCGTCGCGGTCGAGGTGGTGCAGCGTCACCGTCAGCCAGGACACGACCGCGAGCAGCAGCAGCGCAGTGCCCACGAACCACGACCACGCCCGGACGCGGTAGGCCGTCACGGGCTCGCTCCCGAGGCGAGCATGTAGCCCTTGCCGCGCACGGTCAGCACGACCTCGGGCCGCTCGGGCGGATCGGCGAGCTTCTCGCGCAGGTGCACGATGTGCATGTCGATGGCGCGCGTCGACGTGTCCCCGGACGGCAGGCCCCAGACGCGCTCGAGCAGCTCCTTGCGCGCGATGGCGCGACCGCGGTTCTGCACGAGGTAGCGCAGCAGCTCCCCTTCCTTCTCGGACAGCAGCACGCGCGTGCCGTCGGCGCGCGCGACCTCGCGGCGGTCGAAGTCGATCGCCCGACCGGCGAGCACGATGCAGCCGACGTCGGACGGCCGCTCGGCGCTGCGGCGCAGCACCGCCGCGACGCGCGCGAGCAGCTCCTTGCTCGAGAACGGCTTGACCACGTAGTCGTCGGCGCCCGTCTGCAGGCCGTGCACACGATCCTGCTCGGCGCCGCGTGCCGTGACGAGGATCACGGGCAGCGCGGGCCGGGCGCCGCGCACCTCGTGCAGGATCTCGAAGCCGTCCCGGCGCGGCAGCACGATGTCGAGGATCGCGAGATCGAGCTGCGCCGTCAGCGCGGTGTCGAGCCCCTCCTGGCCATCGGCGCAGGCGATCACCGCGTAGCCCGCGAACTGCAACGCATCGACGAGCCCGCGCCGGATGGCGGGGTCGTCCTCGACCACGAGCACGGTCTTCTTGGCGGTCACGGCTTCAGCGTAGCCCGAACTGGCGGTCCTCGGTGGCCGACTCGTGGCAGCGGATGCAGCTGGCCATGCGGCCGGCCCCCGTGACGACGCCGGTGCGGTCGATCGTCGCGTAGATCCAGCCCCCGTCCGTGTCGGGCGTGCCGGCGGCCAGCTTGTGCATGACGAACAGCCCGGCCGCGTCGCCGGCGTGGGACTTGGCGCCGTTCTCCTCGACCTCGAGCGCGGCCCCGTAGCGCTGGCTCGCCTCGGTCGCGTCCGCGGCGGGTCCATCGACGCGCTCCCACGCCTCCTTGACCAGGGTCTGCCCGACCTTGGCGGGCTCACCGGGCTTCACGTACTCGAGGCCGTCCGCGAAGCGTGCATACAGCAGGTAGACCTTGCCGCCGTGCTTGCCGGCCTTCGACAGGCGCGCCAGCGGCGGCGGCGACGTCGGCGCGCGGCACAGCGTCGGCGCCACGCGCGCCGAACCCGTGACGCGCACGAACTGCGCGTAGCCGCGCACGGCCTCCTTGACGACCGGCACGAACGGCGAGTCGACGTCCTTCGCCGCCGGGGCCTCGGGTGCCGGCGCCGGCTCGACCTGGCGCTGGAAGCCCTTCGCCTCGGCCTGCTGCCGCACGGATTCGAGCACGGCGTGTTCGAACAGCCTGGCGCCCGCGTCGCCGAGCTTCTTCATCTCGGCCTGCACATGGGCGTCGCGCTGCTTGCCGAGCTCCTCGACCTTGGCCTTGAGCTCGGCGCGCTTCTTCTGCTGCGCGGTCACGTGCTCGCGCAGCTGGTCGAGCGACATCGCGCGCAGGTTCTCGGGCAGGTCCTCCTTCTTGACGTCCTCGAGCTTGAACTTGGGGTCGCTGCAGGCGTCGACGAGGTCCCAGCCCGCGTTGCTGTACAGCGAGCTCGCCTTGGTCTGGCAGCGCTGCGCCGCGGCGACGCTGTTGAGCCTCGCCGCGTTGGAGTCCTGCCGTTCCTGGTTCTGCGCCCAGACGCCGGCCTCCTTGCCGTAGGGCACGTAGGTGGTGTTCAACGCGGCGCTCAGCTCGGTGAGCTGCCCGTCGAACGGCGTCGCGATGACGACGCCGTTGTCCTGCTCGATCGTCGCGAACGTGCCGTCGGCGAGCTTGGCGACCTCGCGCCAACCGGGTGCGTCCGCGTGCGTCGGACTGCCGCAGTAGATCGCGTTGACGACGATGCCCTTCTCGATCGCGGCCTTGCTCTGGCTTGCCGTGTCGAGCTTCGGATCCTGCGTCGCGGCCTCGTTGCCGGCCACGAACAGCAGCTTGAGCGCCTTGGGATCCTTCGACCAGTCGAGCTGTTCGACGGCCGCGTGCACGACGCGCGCCACGTACTCGTCGCCGCCGTTCGTCGTCAGCTCGAACAGCTTCTGGGACACCGTGTCGAGGTCGCTCGTGAAGCCCGTGTCGACGCGCACCCATCCCGTCTCGGCGTCGTAGGCGCTGCAGCCGTAGGTCAGCAGCGCCACGCGCAGCGTCGGCACGGGCTTCAGCGTCGCGAGTTCGTTGACGACGGCCCAGAGGTTCTGGCGCGCGGCGTTGAGCAGTCCGTCCATGCTGCCGCTGATGTCGAGGCAGATGGCCAGATCGATGGGCCGCTGCGGCGCCGGCGACGACACCGTGGTCGGCGCGGGGCCCTGGGCGGCGAGAAGGCTCGCGAGCGCGAGCGTCGGAAGAGTGCGAATCATCGGATGGTCTCCTTGGCTGCTTGGGTCTGTTCACCTGGTGCCGGCGCCGCCGGAGCGGTGATCAGCACGTTCTTGCCGTCCACTTCGAGCAACAGCTCGCCGCGCAGCGACAACACGCCGCCGCGTCCCTCGGCTTCGAGCTGCTGCCGCAGCGCCTCGAAGCGGGCGCTGCCGAAGACGACGCATTCGTCGGGTTCGAGGCGCTTGTTGACGACGCTGATGCCGTCGATCCAACGCTCGCCGCGCCGGTAGAACGCGCGGTCGCAGATCTGCTGGATCGCGGTCGTCTCGACGCGATTCATGTTCTCGTCGAGGTAGCCGTTCTTGTAGTTGGCGTACTGCTGGCCCTTCTGCGCCCACAGGTTGACGCCCTGGTTGACGGCGCCGGCGCCGCTGCGCGTGTTGACGGCGCGGCCGTTGAGCTCGGTCTGGCAGGCCGACGTCAGCGCGCTCCAGTTGCCGAGGTCGCTGCCCTCGGTGGCGAGGAACGACGTGTACTCGCCGAGCACGCCGAAGCGCGTCGAGAGCCGCAGGATCTCGTCGCGCAGCTCGCGCAGCCGCGGGTTGGCGAACGGATCCACCGCGCGCGCACCGAGCGGCGCGCCGAGGTCACCACCCTGTTGGCGCAGTTCGTCGACGAGGAACGCGATCTGCCGGCTCGCCCAGAGGCGCGGCACGAACGCGTGTCGCGTCGTCGCGCCGCGCACGGACAGCACGAACGAGTAGCGCTTGTCGCCCGCCGGCGTCTTGCCCTTCAGATCGAATCGCAGGTCGTCGTCGCCGCGATACTGACCGAGCACGACGAGCTGGTCGCCGACGAAGAGGTCCGGCAGCCGCGCGGGCAGCATCTCGGCCGTGCGCGCCACGGCGGCGCCCTCGGCGTCGACGGTGCTGAGCACGGGTTCGCCGAGCACGGGGTGATCGAGCCGCGCGAACGTGCGCGCGACCTTCTCCTCGACGTCCTCCTCGGGCAACACGTAGGTGGTCACCGCGCGCGTGGCCTCGGCGATGCGGTCGAGCAGCGGCACGTTCACGTCGTTGCCGACGCCGAAGCAGAACACGCGGCGGCCGTGCACGTTGCCGGTCGCGACGAGCTTGCGCAGGTCCTCCTCGCGCGTCGGGCCGACCGTCGGCAGGCCGTCGGTCAGGAACAGCACGAGCGGCAGCGTGCCGGGCAGCACCGGCGCGCGCAGCGCCTCGAGCAGCGCGTCGTGCAGGTTGGTCCCGCCGTGCGGTCGCACGTTGTCGAGGAACGCGCGCGCCTTGGCGAGCGTGTTCGCATCCTTGACGACGGGTATCTCGAACGCGGTCGCGACGTCGTTGCCGTAGTCGATGAGCTGGATGCCCTCGCCGTCGCCGAGTCCCTCGAGGATCTGCAGCGCCGCCGCCTTGGCCTGCTCGAGCTTGCGCCCGGCCATGCTGCCCGAACGGTCGAGCACGAGCGTGACCTCGCGACGCAGCACGGCCGAGCGATCCGGCCGCGGCGCGCTCGCGAGCAGCAGGAAGTAGCCGCCGCCGACGGTCGGATCGGGATACGCGAACAGCGCGGCCGTCGGCTTCTGCGGATCGGCCGCGGTCGTGTAGCACAGCCGGAACGCACCCGGTTCGGTGCGGCTCCCGTCGGCGACGCGCACGAACAGGTCCTTCGCCGAACGGCGTTGGATCACGATCTCGTGGCTCGGCGAGTAGCAGACGCCGATCGCGGCGCGCGCCTGCAGGTCGACGGTGATCGTCCACGGCGCGTCGCTGCCCAGCGCCTCGCTGCGCGGCAGCACGTAGTCGACGCGCTCGCCGTCGACGTCGAGCACGTGGTCGTAGGTGACGCGCAGGATCTGACGGCCGCCGGGCGGCACCGGGAAGACGCTGCTGCGCAGGCAGCGCCAGCCGACGAACTCGAGCAGCGCCGGGTCGCGCAGGCGGGCCGTGATCTGGTCGTAGAGCCGGCGGGCCTCGTCGCGCGGCAGGATGCGCGCGGTCGGTTCGGCGGCCGCGCCCTCGAACGCGAAGCTCGAGACGGCGGCGTCGTCGGGCACCGGCAGCAGCAGCACCGCTTCTTGCCGGGTTGCCGATGGATTGTGCAGTTCGATCTGCAGCGTCGTCGTCGCGGCGCGATCGTGGATGCTGACCTTGGCCGCGGCGCTGACGACGCGCACGGCCTGGCAACCGGGCGGCGCCAGCACCGCGCGACTCGGCACGACCCACTGGTAGGAGTGTTCGAGCGGCGACTGGGCGCCCAGGGTCGTTGCCGCGCAGAGCAGGATCGGCAGGTGGTCAGTGGTTCTCATGTCACCTCGGTTGTCGGTGACATCAGACGGTCCAGTCGGCATCTGCGGGGTAAGCAGTGCGTAAGGCTCGCCCGCACCCGGAGCCGCATCGCCCGTGTTGCCGGGGCTGCGCCCGAGGCGCCAGTGGCAGCAACGGCAGCACTGCGCTGGGCCTCAGCGGCGTCCTGCTCGCCGTCGACCGCGTGTTCGAAGGCGGCGCGTCGACGAACTCGAATGGCCTGACTCTTCACACCGTCGTCATGGAGCCGCCACGAATCGTGCCGGATTCTGGTACATTGTCGCCCTCACCATTCCACTACGGGCATGGCAATCCTCATGGTGACATCCCCCCGTGTTCCCGTTCTGTGCGCCGGCGACCGCCTGACGCGCGACGAGTTCGAACGGCGCGGCTCGACGTGCCGGCCTTGCTGCGCGCCGACCTCCGGAACCTGCGTGCGGCCATCGAACGCGGCACGACAGGCCCTGAGCACGACCCGTTCGTGACGCGCTTGCGGGCCCAGTGATCCTGTCTTCCCGAGCGGGCTCCTGCTCCTGCGGCAGTGCGGTCCGGCTGCAGTGCCGCGGGCAGCTTCGTCGTGCCCACACCCCGGATCAACGCCGCCTGGCCGCGATCCACTTCTCCCACTGCACCTGGAACGCCGCGAGGTCCTCGGTGCCGAGCGCACGCTGCAGCGCCGCGGCCGCCGTCGGATCGTCCGCCTGGGTGCGGCGCCAATCGCGCCAGAATTCGTGCAGCTTGCCGTGCTCCTGCAACCAGTACAGCAGGTAGCGCGCCATCGCGTAGTTGCGCCCCGAACCCTCGCCGTAGAACTGCGCCTGCGTCGTGGCGACGAGTTCGGCGATCGGGATCGTGGTGCCGTCGCGGATCGCACCCTGCAGGCCGTCGAGGCGCCAGTTGAGCAGACCCGCGATCCTGCCGTCGCGCTCCTCGCTCTGCTCGAACAGCGAGCCCAGGCCCTCGTTGATCCACGCCGGGCAGTGTTCGACGTTCGCCTCGACGAACGGGTGCACGATCTCGTGCACGAGCGTGCCGCCGCCCGTCGCGATGTCCATGATCAGCGCGCCGTGCCGCGCCGAGTAGAAGCCGTACGGCGTCGTCGGCTGCTCGTCGAACAGCTGGCGCGTGTGCTTCCGGTAGCTGTCCTTGCCGTCGAACAGCCAGACCTCGAGCACCTTGTCCGGGTCGTGCTCGAAGAAGTCCTGGCGCAGCATGTCGACGGCCCAGCGCACGGTGCGCGTCGCGCTCGTCGCGACGGCGCGCCGGCCGCCGTCGCCGATCACGACGAACGGCGGTTCGAGCACCGCGTCGAAGCCGGCCGGAATGCGCGCTCGCATCGCGTCGAGGTGCTCCTGGCAGGCCTGCCTGCTGATGCGCCGCTTGGGCGCCGCGGCCGCGGCCGGCGGTTCCTGCCCCGGGGCGCAGCCGAGCGGGACGGCGACGAGCAGCGCGAACACGACACGACGCCCCGGGTGGAGTTTGCCTGGCACGCGCGATGGACGGCGTGCGCACGACCGAACTTCCCGCGGCCGCGCTCGCGGCCCGCTTGACAGCCGGGCGCCGGCACCTACTTTTCCATGCAAAGCAATCGGACTCGACAACCACATGGAACTCCGAGACGCGATCGACCAGATCTCGACGATCCGAACCCAGCTCGCCGCGACCGAGCACCTCCGCAGCCTGCGTTCGGTGCCCGTCGCGCTGTCGGGCCTGTTGGCGCTGCTGGCCGCCGTCGCGCAGGCGCAGTGGCTCGGCGACCCGATGCTCGATCCGGGCGACTACCTGACGCTCTGGGTCGGTTCCGCCGTGTTGAGCGGCATCGTCGCGACCGTGGTCGTGCTGCGGCGCGCGCAGCGCTGTCCGTCCGCGTTGAGCGTCGCCAACGCGCGGCTGGCCGCGACGCAGTTCGCGCCGAGCCTGCTCGTCGGCGCCGTCGTCACGTGGTTCGTCGCCGATCGGTTGCCGCACGAACTCTGGCTGCTGCCGGGACTCTGGCAGCTGCTGTTCGGCCTCGGCAACCTCGCCGCGCACCGCCTGCTGCCGGGTCCCGCGATCGCGGTCGGCCTCATGTTCCTCGCCTCGGGCACGTGCTGCCTGTGGTTCGGCGAACGGGCCCTGGATCCATGGGCCATGGGCCTGCCGTTCGCATTCGGCCAACTCTCGCTCGCGGCGATCCTCTGGTGGCACCACGAGCGCAGCGAGATGCAACAGGAGCTCTGCGCATGACCGACAAGAAGCCGATCGCCGGCGGTCGCTACGCCTACGACGGGCTCGACCGCGTGCTGCACGAGAAGGCGCGCCTCGGCATCCTGACCTCGCTCGCGGCGCGCGTCGACGGCCTGCTGTTCACAGACCTCAAGGGCCTGTGCAATCTCACCGACGGCAACCTGTCGCGGCACCTGACGGTGCTGCAGGAGGCCGGCATCGTCGAGATCCACAAGGGCTACCGCGGCCGGCGGCCGCAGACGCTGTGCCGGCTGACCGAGTCGGGGCGCAAGCGTTACCTCGATTACATCGCCGTGCTCGAGTCGGTGCTCGCCGACGCCGTCGACGCGGCCAAGGGCACACGCAAACGCCGCGTGCTGCCGGAAGGCTTCAGTCCGGCGTGAGGCAAGGCGCGCGGCGCGCGGTCACGGCTTGACCTTCGCGCCCTTCTCGCCGCCGGCCACGAGTGCCTTGACCATCGCGTCGGGCCGGATCCGGGTGCTGTCGTACTCGACCGTGAAGTCGTCGTCGCCGACCTCGATGGAGATCTTGCCGATGCCGGGCACGTTCTCGAGGGCGCCACGCACGGTGGCGGCACAACCCCCTCAGATCGATCGGCCTATCGCGCCGCGGGAACTCCGCGAGCGCGGCCGCATGCTACGACCCCGCCCGCGATCCGTTTCAACGGCGCTGGCGAGGATCGGCGAAGACGCCACCCGCGGGCAGCGCACGCAGCGTCGAATGCAGGACCTGGAAGTGGGGTCGCTGCTGCGCGTCGGGGCCGCGGAAGACGAGCGTCGCGGCGGCCGTGGTGGGCACGAGGTTGCGCAACGCCGACAGCAGCGGACCGTCGCTGCGCACCGGGACGTCGGCATCGCCGCGCCGCATCACGAGCAGCACGCAGCGACCGCGGAAGCGCGGCAGGTGTTCCTGCAGCTGCGCTTCGACCTTCGCGATGTGCATCGGGTCCGCACCGTGCTCGACGCCGAGCAGCACGATCGGCGGCACCGCTTCGTCGCGGCGACCGAGCAGCGTGATCAGGGAAGGGCCCGACGCATCGACCTTCGGCGCCGGCGCAGCGGTCGGTGCGGCAGCGCCACTCGCCGCGGCATCGGGCGCACGTGCGGCCGCAGCCGCGGGCCGGGGCACCTGCACCGGCGTCGGCACCTGCACGGGCTTCGGCACGGGCACGGGCGCCGGATGAACCTGCTCGGGCCCGGCGTCGCCGCGATCGAGCATCACCTTCGCCGGCTTCCTGGCCAGCAGCGCCTGCAGGCACTTCTGGAACGGCTCGCCGCCGGCATCGGCGCGCGGCCAGACGATCGTGACCGTCGCCGTCGAAACGGCGCCGAGCTTCGCCAGCAGGCCCGGCATCTCGCGCTCGACCTGGCGCACGAGCATCGACTCGTCCGCGTCGGGCTGCGCGGTCACGCGCACGGCGCCGCCCTTCTTCTCGGGCGCCGCGAACAACGGCGGGTGGACCTGCACGGCGGCGGGGCCGTCGAGCACGACGCGCGCGGCGCCGCGCGCCACGAGTGCCACGAGGATCGCCTCGGTGGTCGCCGCCGACGTCGCGGACGCGACGACCGACACCTGGGCACCGGCCGGCAGCTGCGCCGCGTCGAGTTCGCGCTGCAGTGCGAGCTCCTCCTGGGCCGCGTCGCGACCGCCGGCGACGGCCGTGATGCGCACGGCGTCACCGCCGGACCTCGTGATCGCGAGCATCGGCGGCAGCAGGACGTCGACGGTGCCGTGATCGTCGACCTCGAGCCGCATCGCGCCGGCCGCTTCGATCGAGTCGCACACCGAGCGCATCATCGTGCGCGACACCGCGCCGGCCCCCACGATCTGCACGCGCACGGCGGCGCCGCGCAGCTCGTTGCCGTTCGCGCGCAGGCAGCGGTCGACGGCGCGCTGCAATTCGGGCGGCTTGCCGGCCTCGCTGTCGATGCGCAGCACGTGCACACCTTTGTTGACCGACACCGATGCCGGGGCCGGCACGAACGGCTCGCGTTCCTCGCCGCCGACGGTGCAGGCGAGCGTCCTCGCCGCCAGCGTCGGGATCGCCTGCGCGAGGCAGTTCGCGACCTCGTCGTCGAGCGCGAAGCCCGCAGGCCAATCCACGACGACGGCCTTGCCCTTGGTGGTCGCGGAGTGTTCGCCGACCTCGCGGCCGAACGCCGCCAGCACCGCGGCCCGGCTGCGCCCATTGGGCTGCACGCGCACCGTGGTCTCCCGACCATCGAGCACCGCCAGCACGGCCGGCCACACGACCTGCGGTTCGCCCGCACCCGCGAGTTCGATGCGGGCCGGCTTCGCCGCACGGCACGATTCGACGCACTGGCCCAGTTCGGCAGCACGCGGCTCGCGCGCGAACTGCAGCCGCACGATGGCGCCCGCGAAGTCGCCCGCGTGCTGCGGCAGGACCATCGACAGCGCCTCGATCGTGGTCGCCTCGTCGTCGGCCGGAGTCACCGACACCGTCGCCGCCCCACCGATGCGCTCGACCTTGACGCGCCTGTGCCAGTCGACGTCGAACAGCGCTCGCTCGCCAACGGCGGCGCGCGCGGCTCCCGCCTCCTGCAGCACCTTGGTCAACATGTCGCGCACGCCGGCGTCGGGCCGGGCCGAACCCGTGAAACGCAGCTCGAACTTCTTGCCGCGCGCGGCGGTCGTGAGCTGACCCAGATGTGCCTGCAGCGCCATCGGCAGATCGACGGCCTCGAGGTCGCCCGTCGCGATCTCGACCACCCTCGTGCCCGCCTGCTCCGTCGTCGCCACCTTGACCTGGGGCAGCGCACCCTCGTGCACGCTCTCGTCGCCGAAGCCGCGGCGCACGCATGCCTTGAGCGGCTTGTGCACCTGCATGACGCGCGCGACGAGATCCTTGACGGCGCTGCCGATCATCGCATCGCCCGTGAAGTGCACGAGCACACGCTGGTGACGCAGCTGCGAAGCGGCCGCCGACGCCGCGCGCCGCAACGGCGCCTCGACGGCGTCGAGCACGGCCTGCTTGTCCATGGGCGCCACCTTCACGGTCAGCACGGTGTCGAAGGTGGCTTCGTCACTGGCCGCACACGTGATCTGGATCGGACCGTCGCCGACGGGCTCGAGCGTCGGCAGGTCTTCATCGACGGGTTGCAGGACCGGGAGGTCGTCGTCGACCGGTTCCAACTCGGGCAGTTCGGTGTCGATCTCGTTCTTGGCGGGGAGTTCGGGTTTTCTCCGGGGGAGCCCGTGGCGGTGCTTCGAAGTCATCGGCGGGAGGGGATCTGATTCGGGGGAGAGCTGGTGTGGAAGCTAGCGCCCGCCGGCTGCACGCCAAGGGCAATAGCCGGGGACTGGGGACAACCCGGACCGTGCGTGCGGCCGCCCGGGGCGGCGCGCTACGGGTGCGAGCCGGCGTCGGGCCCACCCGGGATCGTGTACCGCGCCGTGTCCTGCCGGAACGCGAGTCGCGCGCCGTGCGCCGCCATCCAATCGAGCAGCCCGGTCGGCGGTTCGATCGCCTCGGCGGGCAGGCAGGCGGCGAGGTCGCCCTCGGCCTCCGCCGCCCAATCGGGTCGCGAGGAATCGCGTTCGTCGGCGACGCGCGCGATGCCGACGAGGTCGCCGAGCCGCAGCAGCGCCGAGGCGAGGAAGTAGTCGCCGAGCCCGTCCGCCGCCAGGGAGCGCAGGAACGCACGGCGCAGGCGCGGCACGATCGCGAACGCGCGCACCTCGATGGCGATGCGCGCCGCGAGGTGGCGCAACGGCACGTCGGGGCCGTCCTTCTCGAGGATCGCCGCGAGCCGGTCCGGATCGTCGCCGGGCGAGAACGCGAAGCGCGGCGCCGTCGCCGGCGCGGAGTCGAGCAGCTGCGGCAGCACGAGCCCGAGCTGCACGTTCGTCGCCGCCAGCGCGAGCACGAGCTCTGCCAGCGGCGGCGCCATGGCGCAGCACGACTCGTGCACGATCTGGCCGTTGCGCTGCCACGCCACCCGCGGCCCGGCGGAAGTGGCCGACGCGTGCAGCCAGCGCGGCTGCCCGCCCAGCCGCTCGGCGGCCGAGGCCACGAGCGCCTGCCGCACGGGCGAGGCGTCGAGCCAGTCGCACTGCATCGAACGAGCCCGCGGCTCGTCCGACCATCGGCCGAGCACACCCGCGCCGTCCTCGCGCAGCAACAGCTCGCCGCCGCCACCGTCGGGCTCGATGCGCCATCGCAGCACGAGCGCGGCGGGCCGCGGCCCCGGCGCCGCGCAACTGGCGCCGGCCAGCAGCAGCACCAGCAGGCAGGCGCACCCGCGCATCAGTGCAGCACGATGCTGTCGAAGTTGGTCGCCGCGATCACGCCGCCCGCGTCGAGACGCGCACCCTGGGCGTAGAGCGTCACGTTGTCGAGGATCGGATCGTCGGGCACGTCCCACGCGATGTAGGCGCGGTCGTCGGCGGTCGCCAGCGCGAAGCCGACGATCAGCTCGAGCGGCACGAACTGGTCGCCGAACGGCGTCGGCACCGGCGGCGCGAACACCGAGGTCGACACCCAGGCGAGGAACAGGTCGCCGTTGGTGCCGTGGCAGCCGAACGTCAGCGACGCGCCGATCGACTGGTTGGACACGGCCATCACGTTGAGCGACGGGTTCGCTTCGCCGACGTACACGTAGCGGCCGATCTCGTCGCCGCCGCGCACGCCCGTCGTGTCGTTGTGCAGCACCCAGAGGTTGCCGTCGGGTCCCATCTGGATGTCGTAGGCCTGCACGAGGTCGTCGAAGATCGACTGCGAGACGACGCTCGTCGCCGTCGCATCGAGGTCGAGTTTGCGCACGCGGCCGGCCGTGTACTCGACGAAGAACCACGCATTGGTGTAGCTCGCCGGATAGTTGGTGCCCGAGTAGAAGCAGGTGCCGGTCGGATCGGGCGTCGGCGAGTACCACGCGAGCGGATCGACGGTCGACGGATTCGGCGACGGTTCCGGCCCTTCGTAGGTGGGCCAGCCGTAGTTGCCGCCGCTCTGGATGCGGTTCAGCTCGTCGGTCGTGTTGTTGCCGTTCTCGGTCTGGAACACGTCCCCCGTGACGGGATGCACCGTCAGGCCGAACTGGTTGCGGTGGCCGTACGAGAAGATCGGCGACCCGGGGAACGGGTTGTCGCCCGGGATCGTCAGGCCCGGCACGTCGAAGCGCAGCACCTTGCCGTTCCAGTTGGTGAGCTGTTGCGCGAGCGACGAACTGCCGCGGTCGCCGGTGCCCGCGTAGAGCTTGCCGTCGCGTCCGAACACGAGGCGGCCGCCGTTGTGGATCGACGCACCGCCGGTCGGGATCGCCAGGTTGGGGGTCAGCACCACGAAGTTGGTGCCGACCCCACCCACCTCCTGCAGGCGGCCGATGCTGTTCTGCGTGTGATCGGGCGTCGTGAAGTAGACGTAGACGTAGCCGTTCTGGCGGAACCGCGGATCGATCGCGATGCCGAGCAGGCCCTGCTCCGAACTCGCGCTGTTGTACACGGCGACGGTCGCCCAGACGGCGGGCGACAGCGCACCGTTCGCGAAGATGCGGATGTTGCCGGTCGTGCGCTCGCAGACGAAGAGGCGGCCGTCGGGCGCGAACGCCATCGACGAACCGCGCGCGATCGCGTTGTCCGTCATCGTCTGGTAGGTGAAGCCGGCGGGCGGGTTCTGGGTCGCGGCGCCGCTGGCGAGCAGCGTGCAGGCCAGGGATCGGACGAGGCAGGTGACAGGTTGCATGGTGATCCGCGTGTGGGGCGCCTTCACGATACCACCGCGGCCGGGGGCGCGGGGCGGTGCGGCCGCACGAGCTGCACGCGAGCTTTCACCGGGTCTTGCCCGCCACATCGCGAAGCGACGGCATCGTCCGGTCGAGACGCACCATGACCTGCACCGCGCCCGACCTCTGGCTCCTGTTCGGCTCCGGCCTCCTGCTGCTCGGACTCGCTTCGTTCCGCCGCGTCACGCGCGCGAGCCCGCCCAGGTCGAGCCCGGCACGCGCAGGCCACGGTCGCGCGCGACACCCTTGACGTCGCGCGCCGGCGCCCCACCGGGCAGCAACGGCAGGCCGGGCCCGGGCCGCGCCTTCGCTCGCGACCGGCCGAGCAGCCGGCGCAGCAGCTCCCCGGGCCGTTCGACGGCGAGCGGGATGTAGTTGTCGTCGTAGTCGCGCGACTCCGGATGACCGTCGTCGAGATAGAAGTACGCCGTGTTGGGTGCGCCCTGCATGACCCCGGTAATCTGGGGCACGCGCGTGAACGGGCCGTGAACCGAATGTGAGCCGCCGGCGGAGCCTCGCCTCGCGGCCCTGGCAACGGGCCCTCAGCGAGGGGATCCCGCGGCGAGCACCAGTTCGCCCACGAGCGGGCTCCAGGTGCGCTCCCCGACGAGCCGGGTGTAGATGCGCAGGCGCGCCGGCTCGGTACCAGCGAAGGCGTAGCCGCGCAGGCCCGACCAGCGCCAGCCGGCCTGCCACTGCTCGGCCACGTCCTCACGCGGCGAGCCGAACACGAGTTCGCCGCGCACCGCACCCGTCTCGTCGAGCACGAGCGCTTCGGCGAGCTCGCCGACCCTGGCAGCGGCCCACGCCTTGACGCGCACCACGCCCTCGCCGACCGGCTGCAGAGCGTCGAGGTGGCCGGCCACGCGCGGGTCGGGCGCCGGTTGCAGCAGCTCGGGATCGGGCCGGGCGCCGCGCAGCAACGTCGTCGGACCGTCGAACGGGATGTGGCCGAGCGTCTCGAGCCACGGCACGGCGAGGAACTGCCCGGGGTCGGAGTTGACCTTCGCGAGCACCTCCGTGTCGGTCAACACGCGATCTCGCAGCGCGAGCGCGGCGAGCGGATTCCACGCGGCGCGCTCGGCGTAGTCGAGGCGCTCCTGCTGCCCGAAGATCCATGTGCTGAGCATCAGCGTTGCCGCGGCGAGCACGACGCCGATGCGCACGGGCCGCAACGCATCGCCGCCTTCCCGCCGCCGGGCGAGCACACGCAGCGCGAGCCACGCGCCGAGGCCGAGCACGCCGAGCCAGAACGACATCGCGAGCGACACGTAGCGCGACGCCGGAGCCGCATGGATGCCCCAGGCCGAACGTCCGACGGCGGTGCCGATCGCGTTGCCGAGACCGTAGATCGCCAGCATCAGGAACGGCGCGGCAGCGCGCGTCTGGCCGCGGTCGCGCACGAGCAACAGCCACACGAGCGCCACGAACACCACCGCCATCCCGAACAGCCCGGCGAAGCGCGCCACCGCGACCTCGCCCGTGAAGGGCCAGGCGAGGTACGCCCCCGTGAACTCGACGACCGGCCCCAGGGACGAGTTGAGCGCAGGATGACCCTCGGGATGGTGGCGCAGCAGCCACTGCATCAGGAACACGAGCGCCGTGCCGAACGCGAGCAGGGCGATCTTGCGCCGGTCCAGCCCGAGCAACACAGCACCCAGCAGCAGGGCGGGCCAGAGCGAGAGGTTCGTCGTGTACGTGAGCGCACCGAGCGCACCGATGACGATGACCGGCAGCACGGCGCGCGCCCGATCGTCGCGGCGCACGCGCACGAGCCGCCACATGGCCCAGACCGTGAGGAGGTTGGCCGTGATCCAGATCGTGCCGCTGAAGCCGAGCACGTAGCTGTGTGCGGCCGCGGGCGTGAACCACAGCGCGCTCGCCACGAACGTGGCACCTGCCTGCAACCACGGGCCCGCGCCACATCCGCGCCGGATCATCGAGCCCGCGAGCAGCGCGCAGAGAATCGCGAAGACGATGGCCAGCAGCGACAGCGTGCGGTTGTCGCCGTTCGTCAGCGCGAAGTTCGCGGCGTAGAGCAGCGCCGGGATGGTGACCGTGTGCTCGTTCGACTTCAGCAACAGCCAGCGCATCGGATCGGCGCTGAAGTGGCCGTCGTCGAGCACCTGCGCGACGATGCCGTAGTAGTCGTTGTACTGCAATGCGCCGAAGTGCGGCAGATCGACGAGCCACGGCAGTGCGGGCACCAGCGCGGCGAGCAGGATCAGCGCGAGGTGCCAGCGTGAGCGCGGCGGCGGGCCGGGCTCGACCGGCGCTTCGAGGGGTGTGTCGGCCATGCAGTGTTGGTCGAGGATGGGGGCGTTTCCGGCGATCGGCGTGAATCTGGCGTGAAGAAACCGCGTGTCGAGCGAACCCCGCGAGAGGACTGGACAACGCCGGGCCCGCACGATGCTACCGCAACCACGATGCCCCACGTGGTGCGCCGACGCGAACGCCGCGTTGGCACGGGCGCGCCGGGCCCGGACGCCTCTCCGCTACAGGTCCCGCAGCCGCCGCTCGATGTCGGCGACGAGCTTCTGCTGGTCCGGCTGACCGGCGAGGTCGCGCAGCAGACCCTGGTAATCCGCCCGCGCGCGCACCACGTCGCCGAGCTGCTGCGACACGATCGCGGCGGCCCAGCGCGAATTGATGCGCTGCTCGGGCGTGGCCCCCGCGCTGCGCGTCGCCGCATCGGCGACGGCGAGCGCGCGCGCCGGATCGCTCTTCGACAGCGTCCAGATCAACTGATGCGCCGCGGCGACGCCGAGCCGGCTCTGCATGCCCTGCGCATCGATCACCGACTGCAGCGTGCGCGCCGAGGCCTCGAGCCCCTCCTTGCCACCGAGCGAACGCTGCATCATGCCGAGTTCGGTCGTGATCTCGACCCGGCGCTCGGGCGTGAGCTCGCGTTCGAGCAGCATCTGCAGCCGCTGCACCGCACCGGCGGGATCGTCGCCGGCCTTCATGAGCTGCCACGCCTGGTTGCGCAGCGCGTCGTCGGACAACGCTTCGATCTTCTTGCGCTCGACCTCTTCCATGGCGAGCTGCAGCGTGTCGGCATCGAGCATCACCTTCGCGTTGTCGATCGCCGGCGTGCGTTCGGGCGACGCGGTCACGCGGTCCAGCTTCGCCTCGAGCCGCCGCAGGCCCTCGGCGAGTTCGTCGAGGCGGTTCGTGATCGGCGAGAGGTCGGCGGCCGTGGCCACGGGTGCTGGCGACACCGCGGCCGGAACGCCGGTGCCCGACGCGGGCGGTGCCGCGAGCGGCCCAACGGGCATCTCGGTCGTCTGCCACGTCCAGGCCACGACCCCGGCGAGGCAAGCGCCCGCGACGGCTCCGAGCACGGCACCCTGCGCACTGTTCATGCCGCCAACGATACCGGAACGGACCCGACGCCGCCGCGCCGCCGCTGTCGCCGTTCCGGGCCCGGCCGCGCGTTCACGGCTGCCACTGACGACCACCCCACCACACCGCCGTCACGCTGCGCAGGTTCGCGGGATCCTGCAGCGGATCGGCCGACAGCACGACGAGCCCCGGCCGGGCGCCCTTCTCGATGCGACCGAGGTCGGCGCGCCCGAGCACCTTGGCCGCGGTCGTCGTCGCGGCGGCGAGTGCCTGCGCCGGGCGCATGCCGAACTCGACCATGAGCTCGATCTCGCGCGCGTTCTGCCCGTGCGCGAAGACGCCGGCATCGCTGCCGCAGGCGACGGTGACGCCGGCCGCGAGCGCGCGCTGGAACGCGACGCGCGCCGGGTTGAGCCGGTCGACGGCGGCGCCGCGCCGACCCGCGTAGCGCAGGATCGCCTCGTTGGCCGCGAGGCACGGGCACAAGACGACGCCCTTGTCGACCATGAGGCGCAGCGTCGCCTCGCTCGCACCCGAACCGTGTTCGATCGTGCGCACGCCGGCCAGCACCGCGCGGCGGATGCCCTCGTCGGTGTTCGCGTGCGCGGCGACCTGCAGGCCGGCACTCGCCGCCTCGTCGCACGCGGCGGCCAGTTCGTCCTGCGTGAAGGTCGGCGTCGACGGCTGCCCGGCGGCGCGCCGGTAGTCGGCGTAGACCTTGATCCACTGCGCACCGGCCGCGATCTGCTCGCGCACGGCGCGACGCACGCCGTCGGCGCCATCGGCGACCTGCGCGCCCTTGGGCGTCGCCGCCGCCGCGTAGTTGGGCCCGTAGCAGCCCGTCGCGACGAGCGCGCGCGTGCTCGGGACCACGAGCGGCCCGCCGACGATGCCCTGTGCGATCGCATCGCGCAGCGCGACGTCGGCGAAGCCCGCACCCTCGGTGCCGAGGTCGCGCACGGCGACGAAGCCCGCGAGCAGCGTCGCCATCGCGTTCCTGGTCGCCCGCATCGACCGCAGCTCGAGCGATTCTTGCAGCACCTGCTGGTCCCAGCTCGCCTCGTCGTACGGGTGCAGCAGCATGTGCGTGTGCAGGTCGATGAGGCCCGGGATCACGAACGCACCGCCGAGTTCGCGATCGAACGTCTCGCCGGCGCGCGGCTCGCGCACGTCGCGGATCTCGTCGCCGGCGAGTTCGATCACCGCGTCGCGGAACGCGGCACCGTCGGCGGTCAGCACGTGCGTGCAGTGCCAGGTCGCCGGCGCCTGGGCGAGGCCGGTCGTGATGAGCAGGTACGAGGCGAGGAACGAGCGCATGCCCCCATCGTGCCACAGCGGCGCGCCGGCGCGCGCATCTTCGACCTCGGCGATCCCGTCACGGCCGGCTGTGCACGATCGCCGGCGTCGACAATTCGTACGCGTTCGACTGCAGGCTCACGACCTGGATCGCGAGCGTGAGTCCGGGCGGCAGCAGGGACTCGTAGAAGCCGCCGAAGCCGCCCAGCACGCCGCCGAGCACGAGCATCTGGTTGGGGTCGAGCCAGAGCCGCCCTTCGACACCGGGCACCGCCAGCGGATCGCCCGGCAAGCCGACGATCGTCACCTGCGCGGTCGCCGCGCCCGCGTCGGAGAGGACCTGCAGCAGGGGCACGCCGACCATCGAGAAGGACGGGATCGGCGTGGTCGTGGCCGTGACGCCGACGATCGCCGCAGCACCGCCGGTCGGGCCGAGCGTGACTTCGGGGTCGATGCGCAGCAGGCTGTTCTGGCCGTGGATCGCCGGCACCGCGGCGGTGAAGCCCGGCGACGCCTGGGTGCCGAGGAAGCCGGCCTGCGCGCGCGCGCCGTTGGGCACGCCGGTCATCGACAGGTTCGCGTTCAGCAGCTCGATCGCCGGCGCCGGGGCGTTCGTGTGCCAGGCATTGCCGCCGCTGGCCTGCACGTCCGCGAACCAGGCCGAGGTGTCGAGCAACACGACGCCCGACGCTGGCAGCAGCGTCGCCGAGGCGCCACCCTGGCCGAGGCAACGCGTCACGCTGATCGCGATCGTCGCGTTCTGGGCGATCAGACCGGGGCGGCCCTGGAACTCGCTGTCGCGCGCCGTCACCGCCCGGCACAGGGACACGTCGAGGCCCGCGTTGCCGGCGTAGTCGTGCACGAGCACGCGCACGAGGTGGACGCGCCCCGCGCAGCCCTGCACGACGAGGCGCGGCGCCGCGCCGCCGAACGAGTTCAGCTCGACGTTCTGCAGCACGAACTCGCGGCCAGCCGGGAGGCCGCTGATCGTGAAACCGGGACCCGCACCGGCGATCTCCGCGCGGCCCGGCGAGTCACCCGCGATCGTCAGCGCCTTGTGCGTCGCGACGGCGTGGTAGAAGCCGCCGTCGCTGCGGAGCAGGATCGTGTCGCCGTCCACGGCCGCGGCTTCGGCCGGCGGCAGGTCGGTGAAGTGCGTGCCGGGGCGGTTCAGGCCGTCGACGACGTAGACCGTCTGGGCGACACAGGTGGTGGCAAGAAGGAACGCGAACGACGTCGCAACTCGGTGGAGGACGGACATGGACAACCTGGGCTGGGGGACGAGCGGCGACCGCGCATGCTAGCTGGCGCCGCCGCTTCGGTAACCGCGGCGCACGATGCGCACGAATACGGCGGCAGCATGCGCATTGCGCCGGTCGG
>DASUFY010000062.1:0-5465 GCA_036274315.1 Planctomycetota bacterium
AGCCACGCGAACAGCGTGGCGCCGAAATCGGGGATCTGCGACGCGATGAGCGCCAGCAGCGGCACCACCGAGTACGTGAGGATGTTGACCACCAACGTGCGGTCCCAGGTCGCCTCGCCCGGCGTCGACTTCGTCAGTCGACTGAGGATCGGGTTGCGGCTGAGCTCCATGACCAGGAAGGTCAGCACCGCGACCGAAGCCGTGCACAGGACGAGGAACGTGATGCGGAGCAGGCTCTGCGGATGGAACGGATAGGCCCAGATCAACGCGGTGGCCAGCAGCAGCGACGTGAGCAGGAAACACGCGAGCGTGCGCAAGTGGCTCATCGCCCAACGGACCCACTCCACGAGTTCGACCGCCAACGAATCGTAGGCCGCGCCGAGCCAGGCCCGTGTCGCCGAAGCCGCAGCATCGGGCGGCGCTTCGGCCTCGTCGTCGGATTGCTCGAGCAGGGGCACGCACGCGCGCAGCTGCTCGACGATGCGCGCGCGGGCGGCGGCGTCCGACAGCGATCCCTTCGCGAAGTCGGCGGCGAGTCCGGCGAGCACCTTGGCGTGCTCACCGACGACGGGCTCCGTCGCGGCCCTGAGCTTCTGGTTGGTGGCGGCGACGACCGGCTTCAGGTCCGGTTCGTGGGGCGGGCGCCCCAGACCGAGCACCGTCAACACGCCGTGCGCCTCGACGAGGCGTGAGCAGGCGGCCCCGAGTCGCAACGAGTCGTCGCGCAGGCCCCGGCACAGCCGGCGCCAGACCACGAACAGCCGATACGCCGCCCAGGCAGTGGTGAACATGAGCCCGATCAGACCGGGGAAGAACACATGGTCGAAGCAACGCTGGCCCTCGCCGTCCGGGCCGACCAGGTTCTCGAGCGTCGGGGTCATCATCACCCACAGCGTCACCGCGAGCGCGAGCAGCACGGCGGCGAGCACGTAGCCGGCGCGATCCGGGACCGCATGGATCAGGCTGAAGCGAACGTCCGAGGGTCGATGCTCTCCGGCCGGTCGCGGACGCGGTGGATCGCCGGCTTCGTACGGCAAGGATCGCCCGAGCAGCGCCACACGGCGCAGGTGCCACTGACTCCACGCCGCCATGCTGACTCCGATCAGGGCGATCGGCAGCAACGGCGTGACACACTGGGCGAGCGGCGTAACGCGATGGAACAGGAATTCGAAGTCGCTGTCGCCGAGGCGCAGGATCGCGACCGAGTACGCGACCATGCCGATGCCGTAGGCCGTCGCCAGCAGCGCGACGATCGCGCGCGTCAGGACCTCGAAGCGCCATCGCCACGCTTCGGGCGACCTCACGGGCGCGCCGTACGTGAACTCCATGGCACGCTTCCAGTATCGACGCGCGATCGCGAGCGCACGTCGGATGAACGAGATGCTGCCGGCCACGCCGACCACGAGCACGGCGAGCACGCCGAGCTGCAACAGGATCAGCGGGTCCCATACGACTCGCGAGTCACCGCACTTCCACAGGATCGCGGCGTTCGGCAACAACACGCTGGTCAGTGCCACCATGCCGATCGCGCTGTAGAGTTCGCGGTGCTGGGCGTTGGTGATGCGGTGCATGGCCGCGATGTCGCTCACCACGTCGCCCGACGCCTGTTGCGCGACCTCTGCCACCAGCGACGCATCGCGCCCACCGCGATGGCTCCGGGCCGCGATCAGGATCGCCAGCGCGAGCAGCGAGATCATCACCACCGCGGCCAGGTCGGGCCGTTCGTGCGGCGAGTTGCCACGCGACCGGGCGAAGCGCTCGATCGCCACCGGATAGTCGGCGGCCGGCGCGTCCACGGCGTAGCACGTGACGGGCAGCATCTGGGTCTTGCCCACGCACGTCAGCCAGACCGGCGGACGCGTCGGCCCGGCTCCGGCGGATTCGAACGGCGGGCCGTAGTCGACGACGGACTCCGACCTGCCCAGTTGCCGCAGCGCCGCGTTGTAGACACCCTCGGCCCCATCGCTGGCGAACGCCGTGCTCTCGTCGGGCTGGGCCAACGATTGCGGAATCCAATCGACGGGCGCCGCGAACAGCGGATAGGTCGACAGCACCAACATGCCGCGCTGCGCCTCGGCGAGTTCGCTGCGCACATAGAGCAGGTTGCTCTCGGTGGTGACGAGCTGGATGTCCGGCAGACGTTTCGCGATCTCGCGGCCCAGGAAGATCTTGTCGCGCACGTCGGTGGCGAACAGGACCACCATGCGGATCCGCTGGTGCTCGAGCGTGTGCGCCAGTTCGGCGAGCAGCAGGTCGATCACGGCGGGCGACATCTTCGACATCGCGGGCGGCATCTCGCCCGCCGAGTCGCGAGCCTCGAGGTCCAGTTCGAACAGGCTCTTGCGACCCTGCTGCACGGTGCCTTCCGTCCACGTGCGCGCATAGGCCGAGCGCAGGCTCGAGATGTTCATCGGCACCGGCAGCGTCAGGAAGCCGGGCCCGGCCCGGTCGTCGCCCACGTCGGCATTGGCGCCGTACTCGGTCGACGACTCCTTGAGGATCGCGACCTCGTGTCGTTCTAGCCCGAGGCGCGCCATGACCTGCATGAGGCAGTCGAGCAGGGTGGAGTCGCTGTGGATGGTGGCGGCGAAACGGATGCGGTTGCCGCTGCCCTCGGTCAGGGTCGCCTCGTTGCCGGCGTCGGTCGCCGCGCCCGTGACGACATCGACCGTGTGGCCGCGCGGTGCACCCGCGAGCCAACGATCGAGTGCGATGCGCAGCGAGCGCGACGAGCCGGAGAACACGGGCCCGACCACACGCAGCACGCAGGGCTGCTGCTGCTCTGCGTCGGACAGCAGTCGGCGCACGGCATCGTGCTGCGCGAGTGCGCTCGCGAGCGCGTCCTTGTGCACGCCGCGGGTCGGCACCTCGCCGACGAGGAACAACAGGCGCAGCTGCCGGCCGCCGTGGTCGCGGAACAGCAGCAGCCCGGGCTCATGCGTCTCGGGCGCAGCGCTCGCGCCGACGTGCCACGGCAGCCACAGCCGATCGAGCACGAAGCCGGCCTTCTCGTGCGCCCGCCGCAGCGCATCGAGGTGCTGATCGAACGTCCAGTCCAGGCGCGACTCGACCGGATCCGGCAGCGTCGCGATCAGCATGCTCACCGCGGTGCCGGCCGGCAGCGCCGGCTCGCCAGCAGGAGCCCCGGTGTATCGGCGCAGCAGGTCGATCGCGCTCGGCCCTTGGCTCGCGGGACTGGCTCCCTGACCGCCGGCCGCGGGCGGCGGCGACGCCGTCGTCGCGTCGCCCGGGCGCGCCGAGGGCAACGCACCGAGGACCACGGCGGACAGCACACCGAAGAGGGCCACCGTGAGGACGGGAGTTGGTCTGACCATGCGCGTTCCCCTGCGGATCCCCGGAGAGCCCGAACATCCGCGCACGAGGATAGCGGCGGAGCCGGTGCCGGCGCCAGCGTTGCGCCCGGGCGCGCGCCGTCACGACGTCGTCGCGCTGCGGCCGCGACCGCCGTGGGCCGAGCCGCGCGGGCTCACTGCACGATCGCGGTCACCGCGCTCGTGTGGCTGAATCCGTCGAGCGCCATGGCGTCGAACACACCCCACTGGAACGACAGCGGGAAGCCGATCGCGCTCGGCTGGTTGGGCACGAACGTCGTGTAGCTGAGGCCGCCGCTGAGCGGGCTCGTGTGGGTCCAGGTCGAGAGGGTCAGCAGCAGATCGGGCGTCACGTAGAGGTCGACGAAGCCGAGCGGCACGCCGGTTCCGATCGGCGTGCCGAGCACGAGCACGGCGAACGTGTTGCGCGCAGCGTTGTCGAGCCAGACGTCGATCGGACTGCCGAGCGCGGGCCAGCCTTGCAGGCCGATCGTGGGCACGCCGTACACGCCGGCCTTGCCGGTGCCGTAGGCGGCGGTCGTGCCCGCGGCGTACGGCGCGAAGAGGCGGAACTTGCCCGGCAGCTGCACATTCGCGTGCCAGGTCGCACCATCGCTGACGCGGATCTCGACGGGCACGTTCGCGGGTTCGGTGTCCGCGCTGACCGAATGCTGGTGGAACATGCCGTTGATGCGCCAGACGAGGAAGTAGTCGGTGCCCACGGTCAGCGTCGCGGGCGTCGCGAACACGGCACCCTGGAAGCAGCGCGCGTGGATCGTCGACCACTGGCCGACGCCGCCGACGAGCAGATCGGGCAGGCCCGTCGTCGCGTTGCGCGTGCGGATCTCGACCGAATGCGGCGCCGGCGGCTGGTTGCCGGTGAACACCTGCGCGGCGGCGAGCACGGGCACGTTCGCCGTGAAGCGGAAGGCGATGACGCTCGCCGGCCAGCCGACGGCGTAGTTGCCGTACGACGGGTTGTCGTTCATCGACAGCGCGAGCTGTTGCGCGGGGACTGCCGCGGCCAGCGCGGCAACGAAAACGGAGACGAGGTGGCGCATCGTGGCAGTTTGCCGCGGCGGCGCCCGCACGGGCGGGCCGTCCCGTAACTTTCTTACACGCGCGGCCGGGCTGCCCCCCGGCCACCCGCGCACACCGCGCGCGAAACACGCGAAACACGGCCACTTGCCGGCGGCGGCGCCCGCGCCGAACATCGGGCCATGCATCGGCAGGCACTGGTCGGGTTGCTCACGGTCGGATTCGCGTGGTCGCAACAGCCGACGGAGGTGGAACGCGTGCTCGCCGTGCTGCAGACCGGCGATCCGGTGCGCGACGGCAAGGGCGCCGCCGAGCTGCTCGGGCCCGGCACCGGGCTCGACGACACGATCCTCGCCCTGGCGCGATCGCCGAGGACCGAACGCGTCGTGCGCCTGCGGGCGCTGCGCATCGCCAGGCTGCTCGGCCTCGCGCAGCGCGTCGAACGCGGCCAGCACCATCGCGACGTCGCCTGGTGGCTCGCCCTCGACGAGCTCGCGCACGAGCTGCCCGACGCGATGCGCCCCCTGCTGCTCGCGCGCTGCGGCATGGACCGGCAAGCACTCGACGCTGCCCGACAGGAGCTCTCCGCCGCCAGCGAACTCGCTGACCGCTTCACGCACGACTGGAACGAGACGCGCATGCTCGACGATGCGCACAAGGAAGAGAACGCCAGGTACGACGCGCTCGAGGCCGCGATGAGGAAGGCCGGCCTCGCGGCCGTGCCGAGGCTCCTGAGCACGCTGGTCGTGCCGCCGGACATCGCGTTCTCGGGCAACGAGTCGGCGCACGAGGTCACGGCCAGGCAGCAGGTGCGCAGCATGCTCGCGCTCGGGGAGATGCTGCGCGCGAAGGACGCGCTGCCGTTCTTCGTCATGCACGGCGGCGGACCGAGCCTGACGCAGTCGGCCGACGCCGGCATGGCGATCCAGAACGTCACCGGTGAGCGCTTCGGCGCCGACTTCATGGTCGAGGGCGACGACGAATCCATCATGGCCTGGTGGGTGAAGCACATGCACGAGCACCCGATCGTGCTCGACTACCTCGTGCAGCACCTCGTGAACCTGGCCGAGCGCGACTACCGCACCGCGGGCGCAC
>DASUFY010000063.1:0-3691 GCA_036274315.1 Planctomycetota bacterium
ACATCCCGTGCTCGTGCTATCCGAAAACTCGGACGAGGCAGTTTGCCCTCGAAATGGCTGATCGGAGGCTCGTGCTATCCGGAAACTTCGGCGAGGCAGTTTGCCCTCGAATTGGCCCTTCGGAGGCCATTGGTGACTGAATCGGTCGCGCGTGTTCTCGCCGAGCGGGCAGACCGGCGGCCCGGATCGAGGTCAACCACCAGCGCTCCGCGAGGAACAGGGCCGTCAGGCCGCGCGTCGATAGCTGCGCAGCAGCCCGCCGAGTCGTTCGTCGACGACCACCTCGCCGTTTTTCACCGGCTCGGAGGCGCTCGGAGTGAGCACCCTGTTGCCGAGTCCCTGATGCGGCCGGTCGAGGTGGTAGTGCGCGACGAACTCCTTCAGCGCCCGCTGCAGATGGTCGGCGCCGAACAGGATCAGGCGCTCGAGGCACTCGCGTTTGATCGACTGCACGAAGCGTTCGCCGAGTGCGTTCATATTCGGCGCCTGGAAGCAGGTGGTCACCACTTTCACGCCGGCGTCGCCGAGGACGCGCTTGAACTGCGTGGTGAACTTGCTGTCGCGATCGAGGATCAGGTAGCGACGGTTGCGCAGGAAGCCATCGACGCCGTCGGTCAGGTTGCGCGCGATCTGCGCCATGAAGGCGCTGTCCGGGTTCGCGGTGACGCCGGCGATCTCGACGAGGCGGCTCGCGTGGTGCAGCGCGAACAGGACGTAGTGCGTGACGAGCCCGCGCGCGGTCCAGACCTCGGCGGTGAAGAAGTCCATCGCGACGATCGTGTCGGCGTGCGCCTTCACGAACGTGCGCCAGCTCGTCGGCCGCTCGGGGCTCGGCCGTACGCCATGAGCTTGCAGGGTCTTCGCGATCGTCGACCGCGCGACGTCGTGGCCGAGCTTCTTCAGCTCGCCCTGGATGCGCGCGTAGCCCCAGCGCGCGTTCTCCTTCGCCATCCGTAACTGTTCTGGCGACGGCATCTGGTCGCTGCATCGCGGCTCGCCACGATCCGCGAGATGGAGAAACGCATCTACGACCCGGCGATGGTCCGGGACCTGCTCGCGGAGCGCGAGCGCAACGGTTGGTCGCTTGGTGAACTGTCGCGGCGCTCGGGGATTCCGGTCGGGACACTGAGCACGTGGTCGGCGAAGGCGGCGCGCTCGCGACACGAAGGCGCGCCGGCAACCGATGGGTTCGCCGAGGTCGTGCTTGCGCCCCCCGACTCGGAGTGCGGCAACACGATGGCGCGCCTTCGCCACGCGAGCGGCTGGGCGATCGATCTGCAGGGTGAGGCAGCGATTGTCGTGGCGACCAAGCTGGCCGAGGCGATCACGCGATGCTCCTGAGCCTGCCGAGCAACATCCGGATCTTCGTGGCGCGGCGCGCAGTCGACATGCGGAAGTCGTTCGACGGGCTGTCGCTGATCGTGCAGCACCAGTTCCAACGCGAGGCGTTCTCCGGCGACCTGTTCGCGTTCTTCAACCGCCAACGCGATCGCGTGAAGCTGCTGCTGTGGGACGGCAACGGCTTCTGGGTGTTCGCGAAGCGACTCGAGAGCGGTGCGTTCGCGCGCTGGCCGGACGACGACGGCGACTCCGTGTGTGTCGCGATCGATCGCGCGCGACTCGGCATGTTGCTCGAAGGCGTCGACATGAGATCCGTGAAACTCCGCTCCCGCTTCGCGCCTTCTGTGCGTATTGGCGGCGGCTGTGGTGCAACGGATCGAAGTCGACAAGCTCAGTGACAGCGAAGCCAAGGCACTGCTGCCGACGCTGCTCGCACAGATCGCGAAGATGGAGCGCGAGCTGACGGAGCTGCGACGTCGCGTGTTCGGTCGCAGCTCGGAGAAGGGCAGGTTCCTCGATCCGAAGGGCCTGCTGCCGTTCGCCGAGTTCGCGCAACTGCAGCAGGAACTCGAAGCCAGGAAGGCCGAGGTCAAGGAGATCACGGTCCCGGCACACGCGCGCAAGGTGAAGAAGCACCGCGGCGAGTTCCCGGAGCACCTGCCGACGCAACGCACGGAGTGCACGCTCAACGAAGAAGCGCGCCGCTGCCCCGAGTGCAGCGAGACGCGCCAGGAGATCGGCGAGACCACGAGCAAGCTGCTGGAGCGGATCGAGTTCACCTACGTGCACGAGATCGCGTGCAAGAAGTACGCGTGCCGCAAGTGCCAGGGCCACGTCGTGGTCGCTCCCGGCGTCGACCGCGTGCTCGATCGCTGCATCCTCGGGCCAAACTTCCTCGCGCAGATCGTGTTCGACCGCTTCGGCAACCACATGCCCTACGCGCGGCTCGAGAAGAAGTACAAGGCCGAGGGCCTCGACCTCGCGCGCAGCGTGCTGTGCGCCTCGACGATGCGCATCGCCGAGATCTTCGTCCCGGTCTACCAGGCGCACCGGCTGCAGGTGCTCGCCGCCGCGAAGAACTCGGTGCTGCAGGTCGACGACACCGAGGCCGTGCAGCGCAACGGCAACGGTCCCGGCGAGAAGAAGGTCAACATCTGGGCGTGCCGCGATCAGGACGGCGGCGTGTTCTTCGACGTCACCGAGGGTCGCACGCAGGAAGCTGCTGGCGAGCTGCTCGGCGCGATCGAAGGACGGGTCCAGTGCGACGGGCACCACTGCTACAGCAGGCTGCCCGACCAGGTGATGCGCATCGGCTGCTGGTCCCACGCACGGCGCAAGTTCTTCGACGCGTTCAAGGCCGGCGAGCCGCGGGCGAGAGAGCCCGTCGACTGGATCAACCTGCTCTTCGAGGTCGAACGCGAAGCCAAGGCCCGCGGCATCCGCGACCCCGTGCAGTTGCTCGAGCTGCGACGCGAGAAGTCACGGCCGACGGCAGAGCTGCTCGCGGCCTGGTGCCAGAAGGCGCAGGTCGACAACCTCGGCTTGCCCAAGGGACCGCTGATGGACGGCGTGACCTACGTCCTCAACCAGTGGACCACGCTCGAGCGCTTCCTGCACGACGGCACGATCCGTGAGATCTCCAACAACGGCTGCGAGCGAGCGCTGCGTTCGGTCGTCATCGGCCGCAACAACTGGCTCTTCTTCGGCAGCGAGGAAGGCACCAGGGGATCGCTCGTGCTGATGAGCCTCGTGCAGTCGTGCAAGGAACTCGGCGTCAGTCCGCTCGCCTACATCCGCGACGTCATGACCCAGATCAGCCAGGTGCCGGCTTCGCGCGTGCACGAGCTGACGCCGCGCGCCTACAAGCACAACGCCGAGGCTGCGGCTCGCGCCGCCAACGCACGCCGCGACCTCGCCGCCGTGGTTGCCAACCTGAAGTTCGCCCTCTGACCGCCGCCCGCCCGGGGAGATAGCGAGCGCGGTGTCCAGGTGCGGTTGCCAGGACAGTTACCTGCGAGCCGACGAATCGTTCGCGCGTTCCGCGCTCGATCTGCTAGCTCCGATCGACGCGGAAAGCGCAAGTGTGTCGCTGGCCGCTGCACGGAAGTTCGAGGTGTCGGTTGGCCACAGCTTCGTTCCCATGCAGATCCCAGACGTCTTCAAGGTCCTGGCCGATTACCTCGGCTTTGCGGCGGACTTCCTGTCCTTCCGAGGGATGGAGCGGTATCGCCTGAGCGAGACGGTCGATCCGACGCTCGCCGCGTTTTTCGTTGCTGGCGTCCTCCTCGCGTACCTGTTTGCCACGGCCCGCCGGTTCCCAGGCTACCAGGCACTCGCAAGCGCGACTCCA
>DASUFY010000064.1:0-15100 GCA_036274315.1 Planctomycetota bacterium
CCGCTGCGGCTCGCCGTTGCGGGCCGCGGCGACGGACCGTGGCTGCTCGGCGTGTTCTGCCGCGGCGTGCTCGTCGGCCAGACGACGCTGCGCGCCGACGAGGGCAGCGACCTGCGTGCCGACGCCGAGGTGGCGCTGCCCGCGACCGCCAGCGGCGTGCTGCGCGCGACGGTGTTCGACCGCAACCTGCAGCCCGTCGCCGAGCGGCTCGTTCGCCGCCTGTCGACGCACCGCATCGACATCGAACTGGCGCCGCTGAGCGCGAGCGTGGCACCCGGCGACGTGCAGCGCATCGGCGTGCGCACCAGGGACGAGACCGGCCAACCCATGCCCGCCATCGTCGGCCTCAGCGTGACCGACCTCGCCGCGGCCTCGCTCGGCAGCGAGCCGCGCGTGGGGCTCGCCGACCAGGCGATGCTGTTCGCGGACGTCGAACGGCCGGACGGGCTCGGCGACTTCCTGACAGGGAGCCCGGCGGTGAGCGCCGCGGAGGCGGCGCAGAACGTCGACCTGCTGCTCGGCACGCGCGGCTGGCGTCGGTTCGTCTGGCGCAACGACGCGGCGGCCAAGGCGGCGATCGCCGCGCGCGGCGAGGCCGGCGAGGGCATCCTCGCGCGAGAAGGCTTCTCGCAGACCCCGCAGGTCGCGAGCAACCTCGAGGCCGCGCAGGCGACCGGTGTCGGACTGGCGCGCAGCGCGGCCCGCAGCGGACGCAATCTGCGCGACGCGGCCGGAGTGTCGGGCGTGCTGCTCGCGCTGCTGCTGTTCGTCGAGTCGATCGCGTGGCTGCTGCGGCGTGCCACCCGGGCGGCGCCGGTGACGCAGGTGTTCGTCGGCTTCGTTGGCGCCGCCGGCCTGCTGCTGCTCGTTGCGACGCTGCTCACACCGCAGTTCCGCGGCGCCGAGCTCCCGGCGCCGAAGGCAACCGCGGACTTCGCGAAGGCGGGCGGCGTCGCCGTGTTCGCGTCGCCGAGCCTGTCGATGCGGCTGCCGTTCGATCTGCCCGCCGGCGCGTGGGACGAGAGCCTCCTGGCCTGGACGGGCAGCGACATGTTCTTCCTGCCCCACGGGCGCGACTTCGAGGTGCAGGTCGCGCAGGGCGCGATGCTCTTCGACGGATTCACCCTGACGACGATCCCGGTCATCCCACGCCGGGAAGGCACGAGTGGCAAGTTCGGCTTCGCCTACGTCACGCTCGGCACCAACGGCTGGGAGATCCAGGACCACGACGCGGGTGGCGGCGGCGGCGCCGGCTGGCGCGGCTGGTTCGCGCAGCAATGGCAGGAACGCCAGTACGCCCACCAACGCACGCCACACGAGGGCCGCAGCGACTTCGCGTCGACGATCTTCTGGAACACGTTCGTCACCACGGACGCGCAGGGCGAAGCAAGCGTCTCGTTCGCGACCAGCGACGCCGTGACGACGTGGCTCGTGCAGGCCGACGCCCACGCACCCAACGGCACGATCGGCCGCGTCGGCCAGGCCGAGGCGAAGTTCACGGCGCGCATTCCGTTCCACCTCGAGGCCAAGCTGCCCGACGAGGTGTCGCAGGGCGACCGGTTGCAACTGCCGATCGCCGCCGTCGTCGACGCCCACGACACGACGTCCGTCGCGCTGCAGGCGACGACGCAGCAGGGACTGCGCCTCGGCGCCGATGTTCCCGCGAGCATCGCTCTGCAGAACGGCCGCGGCCGCGTGCTGCTGCCGATCACCGCCGACGCGGGCACGAGCGAGACGACGCTCACGCTGCAGGGCCACGCGGGCCGCTTCGAGGACCGCGTGCAGCACCGCGTGCGCATCGCGCCGCGCGGCTTCCCGCACCGGCGCTCCGCGGGCGGCTCGGTCGAGAGCGGCACGCCATCGACGTTCGTCGTCGTGGTGCCCCCCGAGTCCGTTCCGGGCTCGGGCCACGTCGCGCTCGCGGTCTACCCGTCGCCGCTGACGGCGCTGACCGAGGGCCTCGCCGGCATCCTGCAGGAACCGCACGGCTGCTTCGAGCAGGCGAGCTCGTCGAACTACCCCAACACGCTCGTGCTGACGCTGCTCGACGCAACCGGCGACGACGTCCCGGCGGTCGCGGCGCGCGCGCGCAGCCTGCTGCCCGCGGGCTACGCGAAGATCACGGGCTACGAGTGCAAGCGGCGCGGCTACGAGTGGTTCGGCGCCGACCCCGGCCACGAGGCGCTGACCGCCTACGGACTGCTCGAGTTCCACGACATGGCCAAGGTCTACGACGTCGACGCCGCGATGGTCGACCGCACGCGGCAGTGGCTGCTCGCGCGTCGCGACGGCAAGGGCAGCTTCCCGCATGAAGGTCAGGACCACCACAGCTTCGGCGGCCGCTCGCAGCCGCTGACCGATGCCTACGTCACCTACGCGCTGCTGCAGGCCGGCACGCCCGCGAACGAACTCGCGACCGAGATCGGAGCACTCGCCGGCCGCATGGCGACCAAGGACCCCTACGAGCTCGCGTTGATCAGCTGTGCCTTGCAGCTCGCCGGCCGACCCGAAGCGGCGCTCACGCGCCAGTGGCTCGCCGAACTGCAGCACGCCGACGGCTCGCTGCACGGCACGACGACGAGCATCACGCAGAGCGGCGGCCAGGACCTCGTCGTCGAGTCGACGGGCTTCGCCGTGCTCGCGTGGCAACAGGACCCGGTCTACCGGGCCCAGGTGCGGCGCGCCGTCGAGTTCCTGCAGACCTGCCGCAGTGCCTCGGGCACGTTCGGCGCGACGCAGGCGACGATCGTGGCGCTGCGCGCGATCACCGGCTACGCGGCCGAGAACCGAACGATGCGCGCGCCCGGCACGCTGCGCGTGTTCGAGGGCGACACGCAGCTCGCCGAGCGCTCGTTCGCCGCGACCGACACCGACGCGCTGACGTTCGATCTCTGGAATCAGCTCGCGCCCGGTGAACACCGCCTGCGCCTCGAACTCGAAGGCGGCGGCAGCGCGCTGCCGTACGCGTGCGACGTGACCTACCACGCCGAGCAACCCGCCGACGATCCCGAGGCGAAGGTCGCGGTGGCGGCGACGCTGCGCCGAGCCACGGTGACCGAGGGCGACAGCGTCGCGCTCGACGTCGCGGTCGAGAACCGCACGGACGAAGCCCAACCGATGACGCTCGCGGTCATCGGTCTGCCCGCCGGTCTCGAACTGCCGACGCGCGTGATCGAGGACCTGCAGAAGTCCGAGGCGTTCGCGTTCTGGGAGCTGAAGGGTCGCGAGCTGGCGCTGTACTGGCGCGAGATCGCTCCCGCGGCCAGCCGCAAGTTCACGCTCGACCTCGTCGCGCGCATCCCGGGCCAGAGCACGGGCCCCGCCTCGCGCGCCTACCTCTACTACACACCGCAGCAGAAGCGCTGGGCCGCACCGCTGCGCATCGACGTGACGCCGGCGAAGTGACTCGCACCCGGCTCCGGGGCCCAACGGCGTGCATTCCCGACTTTTCCGGAGGAATCCGCCGCGTCGCCGGGAGGACGTGAAACCGCTTTGGTGCAACGTCACCCTGGAGTCGACCCATGAAGTGCCTGCCGTTCCCGCGTCTGCTTCTGCTCGCAACCTGCCTCGTCCCGGTGTCCAACGCGCTCGCGCAGCGCGCCCGCTTCGAGTCGACCGGCGGCCCGCTCGCCGTGTCGACCAAGGCTCGCGGCCTCGAAAGCATCGACGGAGTGCTCTGGGCGAGCGGCCCTCGCTACAAGGCGTCGTTCACGGCAGCGGGCGTCACGTTCGTGCCGGCACTCGGCCGCCGCTCGCCGCGCACGCGATCGCTGGCGATCCAGCTCGAATCGTGCGGCCGCACGGACGAGGTGCGCACCGCCGGCGCGGCCAGTCCCGAGCCGCTGGACTTCGAAGTGCGCTATCACCGGCCCGGTGTCACCGAGCGGTACGCGGTGCTCGCCGAAGGCATCGAGCAGAGTTTCGTGTTCGACGAACGTCCCGCCGGCCACGGCGATCTGGTGCTGCACCTTCGGCTGACGACCGACCTGCCGCTCGCGGCATGCTCGCCGCAGGCCCTGCGTTTCGAAGATGCGCAACTGGGCGGCGTCTGCGTGCGTGACCTGGCAGCCATCGATGCCGCGGGCAACCGATGCCCGGGCACGTTGCAAGCGGCCCAGGACCCCGGCCCCGAAGGTGCGTTCCGGGTCGAGTTGGTGATCCCGGCGGCGTTCGTCGACACGGCGATGTTGCCACTCGTGGTCGATCCGATGTTCGGCACGACGCTGCAGCCGGGTCCTGGCCCCGACGACGAGTACCAGGACGTCGCCTACGAGCCGACCCAGGACATGTACCTGGTCGTCTGGGACCGGTCCGCCTCGATCCTCGCCATCGACCTCGTCGGACAGCGCGTCAGCGGCAGCGGCAACCTCGTCGGTGGTCTGATCACGCTGCGTTCGGGCGTGGTGGGACTCAGCCCGAACCGCGTCGCCGCGGTCGACGCGCGCGACACGTTCGTCGCCGTCTGGTACGAAGTCGGAGTGCAGACCGACGTCTGGGCGGCCGCGGTGCACGCCGGTACCGGCACCACGAGCGGACCGCTGCTGCTCACGGGCGGCAGCACGAACGACGAGAACCCGGACGTCGGTGTCGCCAGCGATGCCGATGATGCCGCGATCGTCGTGTGGGACAACTACCCGCAAGCCGTCGTGCGCGGCATGCGTGTGACGGTCGCCCCGGGCGGTGCGCTGACGACCGGCACCGTGGTCGATCTGTGCCCGATCGGCGCTGGCAGGGGGCCGCGGCTCTCGCGCCGCGGCGGGTCCCGCTTGTTGGCCACGTGGTACCAGCCGGGCACACCGCGCATCGACGGCGCCGTCATCGACCAGAACCTCCAGGTCTTGACGAGCTTCCCGATCGTGCCAGCAGCGCCAGACCTGCGCGGACACAGCACCGATGGCGACGGCGTCGACTGGATCGTCGCCTACGAACGCGGCGGCGGCTATCCGAACAGCGACATCTACGGCCGGTGCGTGCATTACGACGCCGCCACCAATCAAGCCACCGTCGGCCCGGCCGTACCGATCGCCAACCAGCCGACGGTCACCGAGACCGAAGTGTCGGTCGCGTGGCTCGGCAGCGCGGCTGCGATCGGCTACGTGTCCGTCAACGACTGGAATGGCCCCGCGTGGACGACGAGCACGGTCGTGAAGGTCGTCGACGGCTTCACGTGTGCCGCCTGCCAGCCCGCGGCCATCGCGGTCACGCGACCGGCCATGTGGGGGCACAGCTCCCCGCGCCTGGTCGCGCGACCCGGCGGGAACGGTACCGCGCCCGAGGCCCTGTTCACCTACATGGAGTTGCCCCCCGGCACGCTGTCCTTGGTCTACGCCCAACGGTTCCGCAGCGACGACGGGCTCGAATGGGACCGCGGCGGCGCGTGCGGCGGCGGCACGGCGTGGCACGGTTGCGCGGTGCCGGGCAACAGCGGCTACTCCCTGCGGCTCGAAGGCGCGCCGCCGCTCGCACCGACGTTCCTCTTCGTCGGCACCACGCTCGCGAACGTCGCGTGCGGCGCGTGCACCATCGTGCCCGATCCCGCCTCGGGCGCGGCGTCGTTCGTCGGACTCACGAGCGGCACGGGCGCTTCGGCCGTGGCGTTGCCGATCCCGGCCCAGTCGAGCCTCGTCGGGTTCTCGTTCTTCGAGCAGTGGCTCACGTGGGCACCGGGCAGCTCGTGCTTCGACCTCGCCGTGTCGAACGCGCTCGAGATCCAGCTCCAGTGAGCAGGCGCCGGTGATGCCGTTGCCACGCGCGGCGGACCTCGGCCGCCGCCGCTGTCACGACAGCCCGTCGAAGATGCGCCGGCACTCCGCGTCGAGATCGGCCTCGGTGCGCACGGCGTGTTCCGCGACGATCGACCGCAAGCACTGTTTGAACTCCTCGCGGGCGCGGGCGTAGGCCCGGTGCAACACGTCGGCGTCGACGCCCCAGCGCGCGGCGATCGTGCGGATCGGCAGGCCCTCGGTGAACCGCAGGCCCAACAGCTGCATGCGCTGGCGCATGCCATCATCGCCGACCTCGGCCAGCGCGCGCATGCGCTCCCCGGCCCTGCGCATGAGGTCTTGCGACCACACGCGATCGAACATCACCGAGGCGCGTGGCTCGTCGTCGGCGAGTTCCGGCGTCGGCACTCCCGAGCCTCGTTCTCGCGTGCGGGCCCGGCTCTCGAAACGCAGCGCGACGTTGCGCACGACGCCGAACAGGAAGCCGCGGAATTCACCGCGCGCGGCGTCGGCACGGCCGAGAGCACCGTTGGGTCGGAAACAGTCGACGAAGACCTCCTGGGTGGCGTCGGCGACCTCAGCTGCCAACCAGGAATGACGCCAGCGCGCCTCGAAGAAGCTGCGCACCAGGGGCATGTACAGCGCGCCGAAGCGGTTGCGGGCCTCTGCATCGCCGTCGGCGGCCCGGGCAATCAGGCTCCAGCGCGTTTCGGGCTCGACGGTCACCCGTTCGAGTATCCGGAGGGCGTCGTGGTCGGGCAAGCCGGCGGCAGCCGCCGAGCCGCCTGGGTCGGGGCGCATCGGAGAGGCGGTCGCCGGTTTCTCGCATCGAGTCGCGAGGAAACCGGCCGTTGCGCGGGAGAACCGCAGAACGCGCCCCCGCCTACAATCCGCCCTCGCCATGGAAGCCGACCCACCCGACACCGAGCCGCCCGACCCGGTGGATGCCGGTCTGGAGATCGCCTTCGGCGCGCCAGGAGCACCGCCGGCGCCGACGCGTGCCTTCCACGAGAGACCGCATCCGGGCGTTTCGCTCGACGCCGCCGTCGGGCCCGAAGTCGAGGCAACGCGCGACTCGAACCTGCCGCAGGACCCGACCGGTCGCTACCGCGTGCTGCGCGAGATCGGCCGCGGCGGGGTCGGTGTCGTCTATCGCAGCCGCGACGTCGACCTTGGTCGCGACGTGGCGATGAAGGTCTTGCGCGAGGAGCACGTCGGCAACCTCGACGTGCTCGACCGCTTCGTCGAAGAGGCGCAGATCGGTGCCCAGCTGCAGCATCCCGGCATCGTGCCCGTGTACGGCCTGGGCCTGCACGACGGGGAACGCCCGTTCTTCGCCATGAAGCTCGTGCAGGGCGAGACGCTCGCGATCCTGCTGAGGCGGCGCGCGGACCCGGGCCAGGATCGGCGACGGCTACTGGGCATCTTCGAGCAGACCTGCCAGACGGTTGCCTACGCGCACGCACGCCGTGTCGTGCATCGCGATCTCAAGCCCGCCAACGTGATGATCGGCGCGTTCGGGGAAGTGCAGGTCGTCGATTGGGGGTTCGCGAAGGTGATGCCGCGCGAGGGCAGCGCCGAACACGAGCTGCGCTCGTTGACCGCGCGCACGGTCATCGAAACCCTGCGCAGCGACCCGCACAAGGGCACGCATTCGACCACGGGTACGGTCATGGGCACACCGGCCTACATGTCGCCAGAACAGGCCATGGGCGCCGTCGAGGTGATGGACCAGCGCACCGACGTGTTCGCACTCGGCGCGATCCTGTGCGAGATCCTGACCGGCCAACCGCCCTACGTGGCGAACCATGACGACGTGCTCTCGCTCGCGGCGAGGGGTGCTCTTCAAGACGCCTGGCAACGTCTCGATGCTTGCCGGGCCGACGGCCCGCTGGTCGACCTGGCCATGCAGTGTCTGGCGCCATCGCGCCAGGCCCGCCCTGCCGACGCGAGCACGGTCGCGGAGCGCATCGGTTCCTACCTGACATCCGTCGAAGACCGCACGCACGCGGCCGAGCTGCGCGCAGTGACCGCGCGCTACCGCATGCGCTCGCTCGCCCTGATCGCGGCCACGGTCGTGGTCCTGATCGCCGTCGGCACCGGCGTGTATCTGTGGGGCGAACACGAGTCCCAGGCCCGCCGCGCCAAGGCTTCGCGCCTGGTCAGCGCCGCGGCGACGTCGGCCAACGTGCTGCTCGGCCAGGCCCGCGCCGGCGACGGCATCGAACTCTGGGACCGCGCCCTCGCCGATGCCGAGCGTGCGGTGGCGCTCGCGCTCGACGCGGACGTCGCCGCGGACCTGCACCAGGACGCCGAGGCGCTGCTCGAGCAGGTGCGGCGTGGGCGCACCGCTGCCCTGTCGGCGTGGCAACGGCGACGTCGCGACGCGGACATGCACGAACGGCTCATCACCTTGCGCATGCCCGTCGCCGACAACGTGCGCGCCGCGGGCTGGGAACAGGCCGATGCAGAACGCATGGACCGCGAGTATCGCGCCGCGTTCGCGGCGTTCCTCGGCGGCACCGATTTCGAGGCGCAGCCGACCGAGGCGTCGGTCGCGCAGATGCGCGACAGCAGCATGGCGATCGAGCTGGCGGCCGCGCTCGACCACTGGGCGATGGTGCGCGACGGTCTGGCGCCGGCGCAAGGGGCGGTGGACACGACCGCACTGCGCCTGCGGCGCGCGGCCTGGTCGACCGACGAGAGCGACGACCCCTGGCGAACGCGACTGCGCACCTGGTTGCTGCAACCCGTCCGGGCGCGGGAGGCCCTCGAGCCCCTCGCCGCCGATGTCGACCTCGCATCACAGCCCGCCGTGGTCGCGGTGTTGCTCGGCGAAGCGCTGTGGCGGGCCGGCGCGCGCGAGCGCGCCATCGCTGTCTATCGCCGCGCTCAGGAACTGCATGCGCAGGACTTCGGCATCTGCTTCCGGCTCGCCGTGTTGCTCGAGTTGCGCGAGTCGCCCGACTGGTCGGAGGTCGTGGCGATCCAGCGCATCGCGCATTCGCTGCGTCCGGACAGGCACGAAGTGCTGCACCGCATGGGCATGGCGCTCGATCGGCTGGGCCGTCATGCCGACGCGCTGCGGGTGTTCACCGATCTCGCCGCCGGAGGGCCCGAGCGAGCGCATTGGCACTTCCACATGGGCTACTCCCACAACGCCCTCGGTGAGCACGAACAGGCGTTGGCCAGCTACCAGCGCTGCGTCGAACTCCAACCCGACGACGCTCTCGCGCTCGCCAACCTCGGCGGCGAGCTCGCTGCACTCGGCCGGTACGACGACGCGATCGCGAGCTGCCGAGCGGCGTTGGCCCGCGATGACAATGCTGCCGGCGCGCACACGAACCTCGGCGTCGCTCTGTACGGCAAGCAGCAGTTCGCGCTGGCGTTGGCCAGTCTGCGCCGCGCCGTGCAGATCTCGCCCGATGCAAAGGACGCCTGGCTCGACCTGGCGCGAGTGCAGGTCTCGCAGGGCCAGCTCGCCGATGCCCGCGCGAGCTACGAGCGCCTGGTGCAACTGGCCCCCGAAGACAGCGAGGTCCAGCTCGGCCTGGCCGAGGTTGCCTCCAGGCAAGGCGATCTCGAACTGGCGCTCGCGAGCTTCGCGCGCGCGGTCGAACTCGCACCCGACGTGGCACTGCACCAGGCAAGCCTCGCCCGTTGCCTCGCCGACCGGCCCGCGCGTCTCGACGACGCCGAATCCCACGTGCGCCTCGCGCTGCAGATCGACCCGCGGCATCCGGCCGCGTTGCGGTGCCTGTGCCTGGTACTCGCCCGGCAGGATCGCGTCGCCGAATGCGTCGCCGCCTGGGGCCGTGCCGCCGCGTCGCCCGGCCACGACGACGAACTCGCCGGCATCGCCAACGAGTTGCTGCGGCGGAGCCACGCGGACGAGGCGGTCGACATGCTGCGCTCGTTGGTCGAACGCACGCCGCGCAGTGCCAAGGCGCAGGGCATGCTCGCCGCGGCCCTCGAGGCGCAAGGCGACCGCGATGGCGCGATCGAAGGCTACCGCCGCGCGCTGGCCCTCGATCCGGAAATGTCCGTTGCCAGCAACAACCTCGGCGCCCTGCTCTGCGAGCAGGGCAACGTCGACGAAGGCATGCACTACTTCGAAGCGGTGCTCGCACGCTTGCCGGACGATCTCGAGGCACTCGCCAACCTCGGCGACGCCCTTGCCCGACGCGGTCAGCTCGAGGCCGCGCTGCTCCGCTGCGAACGCGTCGTCGAACTCTGCCACGGCCGCGACGACCCCGTGGCCAAGCGCGCCGGTGAAGTGGCGTCGCGTCGCATCGGGTTGCTCGAGACCTGGATCGAGACCCGTGATCAGGCGCGCGCGGTCTTGCGCGGCGAGCGTGCCGCGGCGACAGCGAAGCAGTGGGCGGATGCCGTGCACATCGGCTACGACGAGAAGGCATTCCGCGAGGTCGCGCGACTCACCGAACGAGCGCTGCTCGCCGACCCCACGTGGGCCGATACCGAAGAAGGCGCGCTGTACGGTGCGTGCTGCTGCGCCGCACTCGCCACCACAACGGCTGCGCCGAGCGATGCCGACCGCGCGCATCACCGGGAGCTCGCGCTGCTCTGGTTGCGGACCGAAGCAGCACGGTGGACGTCTTGGACCGCGGACGCACGAAGGGCCGAGCTGGGACGGCAGCGCCTGCGCCACGCGCTGCAGGACCCGGATTTCGCAGCAGTGCGCGGTGACGCACTCGACGTGTTGCCCGCGGCCGATCGAGCTGCTTGGCGGGACCTGTGGCGCCAGATCGAGGCGGCGGTGAAGCCGGCGCGGTGAGCGCCCTCGTGACGACTCTTCGCAAGCGCGCTACTTCAGACCGAGGCCGTCGATCCAGAACGACAGCGGTGGTGCGCCCCACGAGTCGAAGCCGAGCGTGATCCAGTTCACCGTGTGGATCTGCGGCCCCTCGCGGCGCCAGAGCGCGTCGCCGGCGAGCGGCACCGCGAAGTAGTTCCAGCCGTCCCTGCCCTCGTTCGCCAACGGCGCGGACAACAGGTCGCGAACGGGGACCAGGCGCATGCACCGTTCGGGGCTCTCCCACAGTGTGACGAGCGGATTCACGTCCTGCCACGCGGGTACGTTCGCATCGATGGCGCGCAGCCAGAAGACGAGGTGCTTGGCGTGCCTCAGCGACCAGTGCGCGTTCTTGCCGCGCGGGTAGAGCAGCGACACGCGCATGCCGTCGTACGGGTCGACGCGCGCGGCGACCGACGAATCGCCGACGAGCTTGTCGTCGCGGTCGGCGCGGAACTCGACCTTGCAGCGCTGGGAATCGTCGGTCCAGGTCCAGTTCTCGGCCTTGCTGGCGAGATCGACGTCGTCGACCACGTACACGTCCTGCCAGGCGAGGCTGGCCAGCGAGCCGTTGTCGACCGTGAGCCCGACGCGGTAGAAGCCGGGCGCGGCGAACGTGTGTTCGACTCGCGCCTGCTCGGCGAGCGTGCCGTCGCCGAGATCCCAGTGGAAGCCGAGCGGCAGCTGCTGCGCATCCGTGCTGCCGCTCGCGTCGAAGGTCGCTGCCTGGCCGACGCGGTACTGCTGCGGCGCCTGCAACCTCGCCGTGGGCGGCGTGCGAGCCTGCGGGTTCGCCTCGCGCACCGTGAGCCGCGTCACACCCTCGAGCTGCTGCAGGTCGCCCTCGGCATTCGCCGCGAACGCATTGGGGCCGACGTCGATCCAATCCGCGAACTGCATGTGCACGCCGCAGCGATTGCGCTCGAGCCGGTTGCCCTGGATCACCCAGTGGAACGCTTTCCACCTGCCGCCCTCGCTCGCCGTGTCGCCGCGCAGCACGATGCCGCCGCCATGGTTGTCGTGGCACCAGTTGTCCTGCACGAGCGTGTGGCTCGACGGGCCGCCGACGAACACGATGCCGCCGTGGCCGAAACCCTCGGGCGCGTTGTGGAAGCCCTCGGGGTCGCCGTTCCAGCCGGCCTCGTTGCCGATCAGCACCGTCTTGTCCGACGCGCCGAGCCAGAAGCCGTAGCTCGAGTGGTTGGCCTTGTTGCGCCGGTAGGTGTTGCGCGGCGACCAGGCTTCGAACGCGTTGTTGTTGGCGTAGCTCGCGTCGTTCTCCTCGAAGACGTTGTCGACGCTGGTCCAGTTGTTCAGCACGCGGATGAAGACGCCGTCGCCGCCGTGCGTGATGTCGTTCTTGCCGAAGAAGTTGCCGTTCGAGCCGCTCTCGATGAGCACGCCGGTCGAGTCGCGCGCGTGCGTCTCGCCGGGCTTGATGCGCAGGCCGTACGAGAGGTCGCACCGTTCGATCCGGTTGTGGCTCGAGTGCCAGAGCCTGAGGCACGTGTTCGAACAGTGCGCGAAGTGGCAGTCGCTGATCTGCACGTCGTCGCAGTCGAACAGGCTGCAGGCATCCCAGTTGCGCTCGGCCTTCGTGCGTTCGATCGCCGCGTGCAAGAGGCCCGTGCAGACGATGCCGCCGCGCCGCGGCGCCTCGCCCCAGCCGAACCCAGGGTCGGTGAAGTTGTCGGAGAAGTCGCAGTCCTCGATGCGCCAGTGTTCACCGCGCTCGATCTGGAGCCCGATCTCGAAGCCGGCCACCGACACGCGCTGGAGCACGACGTGGCCGACGTCGCGCGCACTGATCCCGGCTCCGGCGAACTTGCCCGACTTCGCGCCGGGGCCCTCGAGCCTGGCGCCGTTGCCGTCGAGCGTGACGTTGGCTGCCGCGATGACGATCGGCCCGTAGACCTTGCCGCGGTCGAGCTTCGTGTCCTTCGTGATGACGAGCGGCGCCGGCGCCTGACCGCGCGCCGCGAACGCGGCGAGCACGCCGGCGAACACGGCGCGGAGCAGCGACACGCCCCCTGCCGCCGCGTGCGCCCGACGCCGCAGCGGCGTCACGGGAACGTGTGTGTCACGAAGTTGGAGACGCGCAAGGCCGGCCAGATCAGTTCCCCGCACTGCGCCATCAGTGTCGCGCCGGATCCCGAGGCCGGCACCGACAGCGACAGCGAGCTCGCGCCCGTCGCGCCGACCACGTCGACGAAGAGCACGATCGGCGGAGCGAGATCGAACATGACGGGCGGCGCGGACGGGAACAGGATCGGCGCGCAATCGAACCCGAGCGCGTACACCATCAGGTTGCCCGGCGTGCTGCCGGTCGTGCTCCACGTGTTGATGGTGCCGGCCGTGCCCGGTGCGGGACCCACGAGCTTCGGCACGACCACGGCCTCGGTCACGACGGCCCCCGGGCTGCACACCGAACCGCCGCTGCTGCTCGTCGCGCGCACGAGCAGCATCGTGACGTTGCTGAGGTCGAGCGTGATCGAGCCCGTGGCGAGTTCGAAGTCGATGATGCCCTGGATCGAGGCGTTCTGCAGCGAGGCGAAGCTCGCCACGACGCCGGGACTGTCGAAGTTCCACACGCTGCCCGCCTGGTTCCAGCTGTTGCAGACGCCGAGCGACAGCGCACCGACGTGCGTGCCGAAAGACGAGCTCACGGCCGTGCCGAGCAGCGTGCCGCAGTTCCAGAGGCGCGACGTGCGCGTGGTGTACGCCGAGTTGACCGTGACCAGGCCGATGCCGTACTCGAGCACGTCCGGCGGCGGCGACGGCGGCGACGGGATGAAGAAGTGGATGCGCAGCACCTCGTCGCTCGTCAGCGTCACGGACTGGGCGGGCAGGGACGAGAACGCGGCGCCGAGCAGCGCGCACGACAGCAGGGTGTGTTGCATGGTGGGGTTGCGTGGACGGGGAGACGGCCGCGACTATAGCAGGGACCTCGCGCCGCGTCGGGACCGAGTGCACCTTCGAGGTGCGCTGCAGCGAACGACGGCCCCCGCCCGTACTCGGGCTGCCTGCGCTGGCATGCCGGCGCGCTGTCAGCGGCGCGCGTGCTCGAGCACGAACGCGACGAGCGCCTCCGACTCGAAGAACGCGCGGAACATGTCGTGCCCGTGACCGGGCACGACGTGCAGTTCCATCGTCCCGCCGAGCGCCCGGTAGCGCTGCTCGACCTCGGCCGAGTTCTGCGCGAGCGGCACGACCTCGTCCTGGTCGCCGTGGATCGCAAACAGCGGCACGCCGGCGCGCGCCAGCGGCGCGAGCCGTTCGATCGGATTGCACTCGGCGAGCTTCGCCGTCAGTTCGGCCTCGCTGTACCCGTACGCGCCGCACGCCTTGGCCAGACCCGGGTAGCTGCGCAGATCGCAGACGGGATAGATGCCCACGAACGCCGCGGTGCTCTCGGCATGGTCGGCAGCCCACGCGAGCGTCATCAATCCACCGCGGCTCCGCCCCAGCAACACGGGCCGCGGCGACAGGCCGCGCGAATGCACGAGGTGGTCGTACAGCGCCGAGTAGTGGGCCCGACCGGTCGGGCTGCCGTAGGACTCGCCGACGTCGATGCCGGCGATCGCGATGCCGGCGGCGAGGAAGCGCTCGAACATCCATGTCTCCGCCGCACTCGGCAGGCCGCGCAGCGTCGGCGCGTAGAGCACCCACGGCGTGGGCTGCGGCGAGGAAGGTGTGGCGGGCAGGATCAGGAACGCCTCGCAGCCGTCGATGCGCAGCGTCTCGCCGGGCAGCGGCAACTGCTTGGGCACGGGGGGCGGCTCGGATGGCGCGGGTGCAGCCGCCGGCGCTGCGCACGCGGCGGCGAGCAGCAGCGATGCACCGAGCACGGCGCCTGCGATAGCCGTACTCCGCCGTTCGTCAGCGCACGGCATCGAACACGGGCCCGGTCAGCACGACGCTCTGCGTGTCGAAGATCGCGGCCTGCGCGACGAGGTTGACGCCGAGCACGAGCGGTGTGTTCGGGATCTGCAGCACCCTTTCGCCCTGTCCCGCCGTCAGCGCCACCGGAAACACGTCGGCCGTCGCCATGTCGACGTAGAACGTGCCCAGACCCGGGATCGCGACCGGCCAGGCCAACCACCGCGTGCCGACGGCGACCAGCGCCAGGTACGGCACCGACCCTTGCCGCCAGGTGCGGACCTGCATCAGCCAGTCGGTGCCCGGCAGCGCGAGGCGCGGCGCGCGCAGGTTCGCGAACAGGTCGTAGAGCACTGACTCGCCCGTGAAGACGTCGGCGCGACCGTCGTCATCGACGTCGACGAGCACGCCCAACGGCGCGACGTTCGCCACGCGCGTGAACACACCGTGGTCGTTGCGCAGCAGGTTCGACTGGTTGAAGCGACCGACCAGCAGGTCGTCGTCGCCATCGCCGTCGACGTCGCCCTTGCTGACGAGCTGAGCTGGCGCGATGTCCGGCGACGGGATGTGACCGAAGGTCGAGTCGACGAAGTGGTCGCCGTCATTGCGCAACAACAGCGTCGGGGACGTGCCACCCCAGACGACGAGGTCCTGGTCGCCGTCGCCGTCGAAGTCGATCGCGATG
>DASUFY010000065.1:0-13117 GCA_036274315.1 Planctomycetota bacterium
TCGGCAGGAGGCGTTCGGCAGAATCGCATCCTGCCTCCAACTACCCCGCCAGGAACCAGAGACAAGAGCTGCGCTGCCGGAGAGAGAATCAGATCCAGCTCTGACCGCCGGAATCAGGCGGATTCACGCCGCCGTCGACAAGCAGCGGCAGGACTGCAACAAAGTATCGCATCATCCAAACGACGCCGGATTCCTTGTCTTCGACTCGGTCACTGCCCATCACCGCGCATGCCAGCCCTCGCTTGTCGGTATCCGGTGCCGTGCTGAGCACACGCACGACATCCGAAGTTGCGAACCCCCGGAAGCGCTCCGGGTGCTTTTCGTTCTCGCCTTCCAAGAAGGCCGCACGTTGGCAGCGGCTCTCCTCGGCCGCCTGCCGTGCTGCGTCCTCGCGCGTAACAGCGTCGAGACGGGCCTGCTCCTCCTCCCGCCGGTGCCGCGCGAGTTGATCCTCAGCACGCCATACCCTGGCCTTGTCGAGCACCTGGACGCCTACAGCGCCCGCGACCAGGACAACGGCAGCCACGGCCAACCCTCGCCAGAAGCGGTCCGTCGAGACGCGCGCACGCTGCTCCTCCATGTGACCTATAGTCGACAGGTCGGAAGCCCCACTGAAGCCCAGCCCCAGACGGCGATGCCACCGACGACGTGACTTATAGTCCGTAGTCCGATGGTCCACATGGCCCCACCCTTCTGGGGTGCGCGACCGGGCATCCAGCTCGACCTACCTGAAGAACCTGGGACAAGCGATCCGCGCTGTTCGCGAGCAGCGCGGCGCTTCACAGGAGTCGTTGGGGTTCGACAGCGAACTGGACCGAACCTACATCAGTGGCGTTGAGCGCGGTGTCCGCAACCCGACGATCGCCAGCCTGCTGAGAATCGCGAAGGCACTCGGCACGACTCCCGCGAAGTTGCTGCAGCACGCCGAGCATGTGGCGCGACGGAGCTGAGCCAATGCAGCGACACGCCGTAGGCAACGGTATGCGTGGACTCAGGTCAGCAAGTCGGGCAGCAGGTCGTTCGCCACGTTGCCGTAGAGCTTGACGAAGTCCTCGACCCGCCGTCCGCCGGTCTCGCAGCGCGAGCAGCCCCATCGCCAACCGAGGCTCGGCAGCCGCGCAAGGGCCAGCACTTCGGCCCTACCCCGACTCCGCCGGGAACTCCGGGACGAAGTAGCGCGCCGACTTCTTGTAGAGCTTCGCAAACCGGCAGAGTTCGATGACGTCGAGGCGTCGCACCCCTCGTTCGACCTTGCTGATCCAGCTCTGGTCGACACTCAACCGCGCAGCAACCTCGCCTTGCGTGAGCCCCGACTCCGAGCGTGCAGCGCGGAGGCGCACCAAGAACCGCCGATACTCGGATCGCTGCGCCGACGTCATGTCTCAAGCCCGGCGCACCAGGACTCAAGATCGAGGTGCGCCAGAGCCGACGAACCCTAGGTCGCCTTCTTGCACATGCGAAAATCGCCTTTCTGCTCAGCTCGCGCCGCACGCTCAGCCGCGGAGCGCGCGTGGCGATGCTTCACCGCCTTCCCCGCGAGACTCGCGCTGGCCCTGGCGGCTGTCGCTGCGTTGAGCGGTTGCGGGTCTGGGGGCGAGGCATCATCCCCCAGCTCGCCGCCTCCGCCTCCGCCTCCCGCCCCGACCCCGGCGGGGGTGTGGCGCGTGGTCGGGGTCAGCGATGTCGAGACTGATGGGCCGTTGCCGCTTCCCCTTGGTTCGCGTTTCGGCGTCTCGGACAGTGATCTTGTGTGGGTCACGACCGGTGCATCAGGACCACGCTGGTATGCCGATTACCCTGCGCGCGTCGCTGCCTGGCAACATCAGCTTGAATACTATGTAAACGACTTCGCCAGCTTTCCCGTGCACTTCAGCTACGGGTGGGAACGCTTTTACGAAGAAGGCACTGCCCTTCTGGAGTCCCTGGACGAGATCAACCACGGCTCGAACTCCTTGAACCTCTACTACAGCTTTGGCCTGTGGCAGGCCTCCCATCGCGTCGCGTTCCTCACCTGCCGTTACGAGCTGGAACGTGTGCCGGGCGAACTCACCGAAGAGGACGTGCCCGGGACGGCATCGGACGAGGCGATGTCGCTGTTCGGCTGGTAGCAACTGCGATGATGCGAACCGGCGCGCCTCTTCAAGACGTGGTCAGGCAAGCAAGGGGCGGGATCACGCCTCTCGGTCGCGCAGTCCAGCTCCTCTTGCCGCACTACCTCAACGAGGTCTGCGGCAACGGCGGACCCAAGGTTGGCATCGTGCAGCAGGTCGCCTGCGCCCACTGGATCATGCTCCACGACGCCGACGGCCAGGCCTCTGAGCCACCCAAGGAAGCGCGCGTGCGCCTGCTGAATGCATGGCTCGACGAGCGGGGACTGCGAGACGGCGAGCACCAGAACGAGTCGGCGGCTGACCGGAGCGCCGTCTACGCGAGCCCCCGTGTCTCTCGGTTCACCGAGCAGGCAAAGCCAGCTGTCGCGGACGCGACCCCCGACACGTTCGCGAAGATCATGGCTGCGCCGATCGGAATCCTCATGGTTGCCATCGGGTTCTGGTTGGAGGCAGGCGGCATCTGGCATGCCTTCAGCGGACACGGTGTGGCCGCCGGCCTCTGTGCCGCAGGCATCCCGCCGTTCGCGTGGTTCATGTCGATCGAGTTCTTCTTCCACTGACTCCTACGCCACCCCCGCCGCCAAGCACTCCACCGCCCTGATCGGCAGGACCCATCGCGGTTCGTGGCGCGGTGACTCACGGATCAACAGGAACCGGAGCTTGAAGCCCATGAGTTCGAGCAGGTCGGCGAGGTTGTCGATGCGCAACTCGACGAGCTGGCGCTGCGGCCTGGATGCACCAGGTGCGCGGAACTCGAACGGCGCGCGGAGCCAGTGGCCCTCCTCGCTGGCCGGCGGCGAGTAGCTCTTCGCCTGCAGCACGCGAAGTGGCGGCGGCAGCGAGCCAGGTTCCATGCCGATGCGCTGCAGCCAGGTCTGCGGTAGCCGCCGGCCAGCCTTCTGCATCAGCGCCAGGGAAACCTCGTCGTCGGCGCACAGCTCCGGTTCGTCGAGGCTGCGCCGCACATGGTTCTCCTCGACGATCGGAGCCACACGGTCTACCTGCTCGCCGAGCTGACGCAGGATCACCTCGTGCCACCCTGTCCGGACCGTGCGCTCCAGCCTGAACTGCTGCAGCGTCCAGCTGCCGTCCTCGCCTTCGACGTAGCGAGGCACCCAGGCCGCATGCAGTTCAGGTAGCACGACCCGAGGCTCGGTGTGGACCATGGCGATCAGTTCGTCAGCGAACCGGCGCAGCCGCAGGCCAGCGCGGAAGACCGGTTGGACATCGACAGCGCCACACACCCGGGCGACGACGAGACCGTCGCCGACGTGCCGGAGTGTCTTGAGCCGACGCAGCGCATGGCGGCGATCGGGGAACGCAGCTTGCACGGGGGCGCCCGGGAGGATCGCGAAGAACGGGGCCAGCGAGGCGGGGGGCCGAAACAGGATGAAGTTGCCGGCGGGGTGGTGGCGGGTCTTGCCGGACGGCGGCTCGTCGTCGGACGCGACGACCTCCGGTTCCGCCACGATTGTGGCCGGGGCCCGCGCGAGCGCCGCCTGCAGTGCCCGCCGCAGATCGAAGTGCGCCATGTAGCGGTGGACCGGGCCGCGATCGAGGGTGTCGCCCCGGTAGAGCGCGATCACCTGGTCGACAAGGCGACCGCAGGCGAACACCTGGCGCTGTTCCTCGTCGGTGACCCGGCGGACCTCGGGGCTGCCGCGACCGCAGCCGGGTTCGAGCTCCTCGACGCTGACGAGGTCGCCATCGATCGCCCAGGCGAGCCAGTGGTGTTCGTCGAGCCAGAGGCGGGGGTCAATGTGGGCCGGCTGGCGGTGAGGTCGTCCCTGCGCGTCACGGGTCGCGAGCAGGCCGAGCTGCCGGGCGACGAACTCCGCCATCGACCCGGCGGCACGAGATGCGGCTTTCGGGTCGCCGGCGCGGAGGAGGTTGGCGAGGAGCGTGCGGCGGGGGCGCGGCCGATGGGGGACGGTGTGGGAATGGGGAACGGTGTGTCGCATCGATGTCGTTGGCCGTCCGGCCCTGGCCGAGCCGGTCTTGGCACCACGCGGATGCTATCCCTTCGACTTCGCGTTGCCCCGACCGCGCGCGTGCAGGTCGATGGGGGACTACCCAATTATACCCGCGAAGTCCGTCCCAACTCGTCACTGCATGCACCGCGATGCACGGGCTTGCACCAATGACGCCGAGCCTGTAGGTTTCGCAGTTGTCGGTCTTTGCGTGATTGGCTGTCGATCTCGCAGGTTCTCACGGTGTCAGCAGCGCGCGCCCCAGATCGCAATGGGGTGCAGGGGGTCGGAAGTTCAAATCTTCTCGCTCCGACCATCTTCAAGTTCGTGCCGGTGCATCGTTTGCGCTGGCGGCGACGGCGACGGGATGCTCGCCGGTTGACCCCGAAACCGCGGCGGCCTGACCCCGAAACGCGCGACATGCGCTCACCGCCGCCCGAATCTACAGGACTTGCGGTCGTTCCCGACGAATGACCTGCCGCAGTGCCAGGGGGTCGAAGGTTCAGGTCTTGCGGTGACGCGGTGGAGCGCAGACTGGAGAATCGTCACAGGGCCTCGCGTCTTCGGCGCTCGTCGACGTACCGAGCAAGCGCCCGTTTCGCTTCGCGCCGACAAGAGCGGCGCGCTGCCACGAGGTCGCGAGGATCGGTGGTTTCGACAGCCGCGTCATGGAGAATCCATTCCGTTCAACGGAGCATGTCCGGCAGCGCCGCGTGAAGAAAACGACTTCAAGAGCCGAGGTTCACCGATTCGAGTTCCAGGCGCGCTTCCGCCGTCATGCGTTCGGCTGGAAGTCGCAGCCGGCGATCGTCCGCATCAAACAGGCGGTTACGGAGATCAAGCGCCTGGCCCGCCAAAAGCCCGAGCTGGCGGCGGAGGGTGCGATGCGATTCCTCGAACGGGTCTCGCCGGCGATCGAACAGGTCGACAGCTCGTCGGGAACGATCGGCACCGCGGTCAGCCGCGCCATCGAAGAGCTTGCCGCGATCATCGAGGCAGCACCTGCCGCCACAGAGACGCGGCTCGAGTGGCTCGAGAGGCTTTGGAAAGCGTACCAGGACGACGGGATTCCGTATCTCGAAACGCTCGTCGATCACTGGGGTGCATTGTGCGGCACCAGAGAAAGCGCGATCGCGTGGCTCGATCAGGCGCAGGGCGCCATGCTGGCCGACGGCGCCGACCAGGCATGGCTCGGCGCGATGGTCAGGGCCGAACGACATGAGCAGCTGCTCGTCGTGCTCCGGCGGGCACCCCTCGAGTGGAACATCCAGCGGCATGCCGTCGATGCGTTGCTCGCGACGGGCCGCAGGGAGGAAGCACTCGCGATCGCTGAGGCCTGCTCCGCGCGCAGCGCTCTACCAGACCCATCGATCGCCTGCGAGAAGATCCTGCTGTCGCTGGGCCGAACCGAGGAGGCCTATGTGCGACACGCGCTGGCTGCGAGCACGCGGTCGACCTACACCGCCACGTTCCGCGAACTGCGCCGCAAGTACCCAGAGAAGGCCGCCGCAGACGTCCTGGCCGACCTCGTGCGCGCCAGCCCGAGTGAGGCTGGCAAGTGGTTCGCCGCCGCGAAGGACGCGGGCCTGTTTGGCGAGGCGCTCGCGCTCGCGCGCCGCTCGCCGTGCGATCCGCGCACCCTGGCACGGGCGGCTCGGGATCATGGCACGACGCATGCCGAGTTCGCCGTGAACGCCGGCCTGTTGGCGCTGCACGGCATGGTGGCGGGACAGGCCTACGAGCTCGAAGGGCGCGATATCCGGATGGCCTACGACGGCACGATGGCTGCGGCGGAGCAGCTCGGATCGTCCGGCGAGGTCGAGGCCAGTGTGCGCAAGGTCGCCGCCGCCGGTGGACTTCTCGCGAGCTACGTGGCAAGCGTGCTGCCGAAGGAGCGTGGCGCATGAGACAGCGGGCGTTCGTTCACGTGGCGGGGCCCGACGGCGTGGGCAAGACGTTGTTCGTCGAACACCTGCTGCGAGCGGAGATCGGTGTCTCGCTGTGCGTTCGCGGCAGACGCGATCCGCGCTTGCGCGAGGCGAGGGTAATGGCGCCGAGGAACAACGCGGAGCTCAGGCGTTACAGCGAGGCGGGCGGCGCAGCGATGGCATACGGCTTCCGAGAGCCGGACACGAACGCGTTCTTCTCGACCGAGCCGATGCAGGACTACTCGGAGGTGGTCCTCATCGAGGGCGATTGTCCGACCGAACTGATCGACTGCCGGGTCTACGTGGCACCGGTCCTGCCACCGGGTAGATCGCTGCTGCGGCGCGTGGCCGGCGTGCGCAAGTGGCAGCGTGAGCATCTTGCCTTGCGCGAGCTGCGACAGTCGCTCGGCGGCGAGGGGGCGTTGGCCCGTACGTTCGGCATGCTCGGAGCGGCCGTGGATCGCGAATTGGTTCGTCAGCAGTCGGACGGCGGACACCGGCGCGGTCGAACACCGTCGCTGGAGTCGTGGGTGCTCGACGACGGGTACGCGGGCATCGAACGGGCCCAGGTCGTCATCGTGAACGTACGTTCGGAGGACGAGCGCGACACGGCCGCCGCGTTGATCGGCGACGTGGCGCGGATCCGGAAGGACAAGGAAGTGTTCGCCGATGTCGTGCCGATCGGTACGTATCGGCATCCGGTGACGGCGGTGGTCGCGGATCTGTCGGATGCGAGAGATGTCGGAGTGAAGAAGGCGCGGGGGAGGGTGAAGCGGGCGGTGAAGGCGGCGAGAGCCTGACTCGGGACCCCGAAACGACCCTCTTGACACGGGCCGATTCGATGCGGACCTCGACGCCGGCACCTGGCGAATCGCGGTCACGCTCCATGCCTACGGTGAACCGCTGCCCATCGATGGCGAGTTCGTGGTCGAAGCGGCGAAGAGATGCGCCGGAGCTTCTCGCTGACGACTGGAGCGTTGCAGCTGCGGCTGGTGCGCAATGCCAACACGCCGGTCAGCGGTCTACCCTGTACTCGTCGAGTTCCCGGGCAGCGGACTCTACCGATGGCTATCGCCGAGCGGCATCGATGGAACGATTCGGTCGGACGGGATGCCGCGCCAACCGCTGCGCCTTCGCTGCAGGCCCGCGCATCTCGCCGACGCCGAGGCTTGGGCGGGCTTCTATCGCGCCCACCCCGTTGACTGGCGCGATGCGTTGGTCGACCTCGGCGAGGTGGACCTGCTGGAGACGCCTGCAGTCCGTGAACTCGTCGTCGCTGCCGCCGCGGGCTATTGACGAGCACGACGCTCACTCAGAGTCTCGGTCGATTGTTGGTGCTCGGTTGGATGCGGGCCACGTTCGGCCCTACGCGCCGCACCAGCGCCACTCCGACGGCACCCAGCGACCTCGGCTCTCACGACCCGAAAGCACTGGATCGAGGAAGTCCGCGACCGCTCCGTGCACCGATTCCAGCCTCCTCCACGTCAGTTCGTCGGCCGCAGCCATCGCCTCGTACGGCGCATGCCAGGCCGGCGGGGGTTCGACAACGGACTCTGGCAGCGGATGCGTCGCCCGAAACGCGAACGTCGTCTCGAGTGCCGTCCTCAACCCTACAGCTTCGATTTTTCCTGCGCTGGCCAACAACGCCAGGTCGGGCAGGTCCTTGATGCGCGAGTTCGGCCGCTCGCGCGGCATCGAGTAGGCGTGCAGCTTCTCGGCGATGTGAGAGACGACCGGGTAGAGCCGCATCCGCGCCGGCTCGATGCCCGCGAAGTCGAGCAGCCGGTCGCCGACGATCTCGTCAGGTTCGCCGACCAGTGGGTCGCCGAAGCCGACGTCGACCCCGAAGCGACGGCCGTAGATCTTGCCGGCAAGGCGGCACTCGGCGGCAAATCGGTGGCCTGCGTACTTCATGCCCTCACCGCGGATCTCGGGATGCTGCCGATCGCGCTGGATCTCGAACCGCATGAAGTCACCCAGATCGAGCCGACCGGCGGCCTGCAGGCGATCGAGCAATTCGGCGGGTGTTCCCATCATGCGCAGGTCGACGTCCTTGGTCGTTCGCGCGCGTTGCAGGCGAAGCTCGAGGACCAGCCCTCCCTTGAGGATCACGGTGTCGCCGGCCAACTGCTGCAGGCGGGCCAGGAAGCGTTCGAACACCAGCAGCTGGCGGCGACGTGCCAGATCGGCTCCGGATGCCGATGCGTTGCGCAGGCGTTGCTCGAGCGCCTGCTTGAAGGCGGCCGGCGTTGCGTAGCGAGGGTCGGTCACGAGCGTGAGTTGCGCGTCCTACGTAGTTGGCTGGTAAGGCTCCTGCTGTCCTCGCCGCTGATCAGGCCGCGCTGTCTCGCCTGGCGGACCGCCTGCTCGATGAGCTCGGGGCTGACGTGCGCGACGATGCACTCGGTGATCGCCTGCCGCGCGGTGGTCACGGGTACCGTCTCGACCCAGGTCCGCTCCGATTCGCCGAGGTCGTCGTGGTGCAGGATGAGTCCTTCCGGGATTCGCAGGCGTCGCGTCCGCCACGCGGTCGGCACGGTCATGTGCGCCTTGGCCGGCAGGACATCCGACAGATCGTGCAGGAACAGGCTCGTCTCGTGCGAGAACACCCCGACGCGACCCGACCAGAGCCACAGCGCAACCAGGTCCTCGTGTTCGCTGGCCGGGAACTGGGTGACCCGGTAGATCCCGCGCTGGACGCGGAGGATCCGCCCGGCGCGGAGGTGCTTCTGCAGGTGCTGGGAGGAGTAGCCGCAGGCTTCGGCCTGCGGCAGGGTGAACAGGCCGGCCTGGGACTCGGCGGTCTGGTACAGGCGGTCCCAGGCCGGTGAAGACGGCATCGGGCGGCGGCTTCCACGGCGCGTGGGCGACATCGCACGAAACTAAACCCGAAGTTTAGATGTGTGCAAGCGACTTCCATCGGCTGTCAACAGCGGCAGGTGGAGTCGCACCGGTTCTCGCCTGCTCTCAACTGGTCGCGCGACTACCACGAAACACTGGCGACCGGGCAAGACCAGGGGCGACCCCTTGCGACCAGGCGACCTGACGCTATCCTCCTGCAAACACGCCATCTACGGCCGCTTCAACGAGATGCGGCAACAGCCCGATCGCGACCCCCGGACGCGATGGGGTGCAGGGGGTCGGAAGTTCAAATCTTCCCGCTCCGACCACTTCTCGTCGGGAGAGTTCGGCTGGCTCGGGAGTTGGCACGCCTTGGTTGCTGATGATTCGTTCGTCGGCACTTGCCGGAGCTTCACACACGCGCCGAGAGAATCTGACCGCTGCTGGCACTCCGCGTCCGGCGTGCGAATGTGATTCGTCGGCGGCGTCGAGAGACTCGGGTCAGTGCGCCCGGCGATAGACGCGACTTTGGTCGCTCGCTTCTTGCGGCCTGCGGTCATACGGGGCGGGCGGAACGAACCATCACAGTCTACTGCTCGAGCAACATCGCACGGATCTGTTCCATCGGCAAGACGTCGCGTGCACCGCACACCGGGTCGTCGGCGATCGCTTCGTGCACGCGGAGGAGCCCATGCTCATCGTCGGAGCAGATGTGCCAGAGGGGGTCATCGCCGCGTTCGCGAAGTTCACGAGGTTCTCGCCAATAGGCAACCAACGGCCTTCTGCGAGCCGAACTGCTCGCGAATGCCCTCGGCCGCGTGAAACCCGACAGAGACCGTCAAGAGCCAGTTCGGCGTAATCGGATGGCTGTCAACACGGCCGTGGGTTCCGGGCCCGCTCAGCACTCGATCGGCCAGGCGCGCGCCTGCCTTGGTGAGCGCGTCTACTACTGCGGTGTGCACGGGACCGCCGCTGTCGCGCAGAAGTACGCGGCCCTGCTGGCGCAGTGGGAGGCGATCGGTCGTGGGCCGATCGATCATCGGCTCAACCCTCGTACTCTTGGACGGCCTTGGTGAGCAGCTCGCGCAACAGGCCTTCGTTCTTGCCGAAGTCCTGGGGCAGGACGGTGACACGCACCATGGTGCCGTTGTCGGAGGTCCTGACCTCGAGGCCAGCGCCAGCCAGCCGTTCGACCCAGGTCTCGGCATCGCTGATCGCGGCCTTGACGTGCACGAACTTCTTCTTCGGGATGAAGTGCACGAAGTTGCGGCTGCGCGAACCGTCACTCAGACCGATGTACTGCCGGTTGTGGTTCAGAGTGAACGGCGACTTCGCGTGCTCGTTCAGCATCGCGAGCGAGCGTTCGCAGAGCTTGACCATCGCCTCTCCGACGCGCTCGACCCAGTAGTCGTGGGTCGCCGGTTCGGCCCGCGCTGCCTCCTCGTCGTCGCGCCGCAGTGAGGTCTGATCGAGCACCTTGACGAAGTCGAGCACGAGATTGCCCTCCACATGCAGGGCATTGCACTGCAACACGATCATCGGGATCGTGCCCGCGAGCAGACTCAGGATGTTGAGGAAGCGGCCCGTGACGTCCTCGGCTACGATGACGGCGACGTGGTCGTAGCCCGGGTAGCGGCGCCGTTCGATGTCCCAGTACTCGAGCGACCGGATGATGTGACTCTCGTCGAGGCTGCCGAGCATCAGTTCGAGTTCGTAGCGGCGGTCGGTGTCCTGGTCGTGCAGCAGGAGGTCGAGGCGGCCGGCGCGCTCCTGGCGGCGTTCGCGGTCCAGCACGAAGGGTTGGCCCGGCAGGCCGAGGACCGTGGGGTCCTTGGTGATCTGGTCCTGCAGCCACTTCTCCGTGAACTCGCTGCTGTCTTTGAGGCTGAAGCGTTCGTGCTTCACGTAGGTCAGCTTCTTCATCGGGGTGAGAACCGGAGGTAGCAGGGGGCGGCACGACTGCGCGCGGGGACTCTGCGAAGGTGCTCCCGAGCGGCGCGGAGCGTAGGTGGGCGACTGGCCGGCGGCCACCTGTTTGAGGGGGCCCTTGCTCATCGACGTGCGCGGCTACGCATGTATCGAGCCTCTCTGCGGCAGCCCGGACACGCCGTTCGCGGCCCGACCTCAGAGGATCGGCGTGAAACAGCCGCGCGACCTTCGCGTCGAGCCGCACGTGGAGCGGTGCGCGCGCGAGGATCGACTGGACGCCCCGCCTTTCCCGCGGCGGTCGGCGCCGCGCGAACATGCACACTCGTTCGTTCCTACTGAGTTGCGAGATCGCCGCTCCGACCAATCCTCACTGAGTGTCGAAAGCCCATGTGGGCGCTCTCCGGCGTGTCGCCGGGCGCGTGGGTCGCCGCCACCATCACGCCAGACGCGAGCGAAGCGTGGCCGCCTCGGCGGCGGGAGTAGCGCCGAAGAAGCGCTTGAACTCCCTGCCGAACTGCGACGTGCTCTCGTATCCGACCGCCGTCGCCGCGGTGCTCGCGTTGTAGCCGGAGTGCACCATCATCAGGCGGGCCTGATGCAGCCGCACCTTCTTCACGTACTGCAGCGGTGAGGTCGTGGTCACCGACTTGAAGTTGTGGTGGAAGGACGAAACGCTCATGCCGGCGATCCTGGCGAGCTCTTCCGTCGTGTGTGGGTGCGCGTAGCGGTCGTGGATGTGCTGGATCACCCGCGAGATCCGCATGAAGTGATCGTTGCGGGTCGCCAAGGCTCGCAGGGCGGCTCCCGGTTCGTCCTCGAGCACGCGGTAGACGATCTCACGGACCAGCTGGCGGCCCAGGATCTTGCTGTCCTGTTCCGACTGCAGGCACTCGAGCAGGCGGTGCACCGACGATCGAACGTCGCCCGGAAGCGGACTCGAGTAGATGCCCCTGGGCACGTCCGCTCGGCCGGCGACCGGTTCGTCCAGGTTCACGAGGATCTCCGCCAGCATCGCCGGCTCGACCGTGATCTTGAGGGCGAGCACCGGCGTCTCGGGGCTGGCCAGGACCTCGCACTCGACGGGAACCGGCACCGCGAGCGCGAGGTAGTGATCCGGGTCGTACTGGAGCACGTCGTCGCCGAGGTAGGCGCGTTTGGCGCCTTGGGCGAGGAACAGGATCATCGGGTCGTACATCAGCGGGCGGCGGCGCGATGCCTGCGAGCGCCGAGCCACCTCCACGCCATCGATCGCGGTAGCCTGCGGGCCTTCCTGCGCCGCGAGTCGGCCGAGCAGTTCGGCCATGCGCGCCTGGGTCGAGCGCGGATCGGGATGGTCGCTCATCACGTCCTTCATGACGTTGCGGTGGCTGGGTGACGAGAGTGGCTTCCGGCCGGATTCTCCACGGCGAGCGCTGACCTCGCCAGCCCAGTCGGTCCAATCGTCGCTACCGGACACGGCTCACTCCCAGGCTCTCGCGCACGTGCGACTCCGGCCGGAGCGAGAGCGTCAAGACGAGGTCGGAGACGCTGTTCAGCGAGACGTCGTGGCCACGGAACGGCTCGCCCTTGTGCGAGAGCTGGTAGTCGATCGCGTCGTCGTGCGTGAACCAGCCTGGTCGCAGGATGGTGTAGTCGAGGTCGCAGGCCTCGATGATCGCTGCCGAGTCGCGATACGGATCGAGCACGCGCCGGTAGCTCTCGCCCGGGACCTCACCGTAGATGCCCATCGAGCTGACGAAGATCAGGCGCTTCGTGCCGGCTGCGTGCATGGCATCGACGATGGCGCGCGCCTGCGCTGCAATCTCGCCGGCGAGGTTGGCGTAGACCACGTCCTGGCCACGCATCGCTGCCGTCAGTGTCCCCCGGTCGAGCACGTCGCCCTCGACGATCGTGACCCTTCCGGGATCGGGGTTCGACAGGCGGCGCGCGCGCCGCAGGTACAGCGTCAGCTGGCAGCCGGTGCGTGCGAGGAACAGCCTCGTCGTGTTGCGGGCGAGCTGCCCGTTCGCACCCAGGATCAGGACCCGTGGCATGCTATGACCTCCACTCGTTCCATGAGCGGCGTGCCAGCGCGAGGCCTCACGGTCGGACCAGGACCTTGAGCGCCTCGCGCTCGTGCATGGCTCGGTACCCGGCCGGGATCCCGGCGAGATCGACGCGCATGTCGAACACCGGCGATGGGTCGAGGCTGCCGGCTAGCACGTCCTCCATCAGCTCCTGCATGTAGGCGCGCACCGGCGCCGGGCCGCCACGCAGGACCGCGTTCTTGAAGAACATGGTCATGATGTCGAGCCCGTCCTCGGCCGGGCCGTGCGGCACGCCGACGTAGCCGATCGCT
>DASUFY010000066.1:0-12233 GCA_036274315.1 Planctomycetota bacterium
TTCTGCGCGCGCCGGGCCGTCGAACGCAGCGCGACCCGCAGTTCGATCTCGCCGCCGACAGCGGCGCGCTTCGGGCGGACACGCAGCGAGGCGGTACCCTGCAGCTTGCGGCCGATGCCCCAGGCGGCGAGCACGCGCGCATCGCCGCGCTTGACGAGCGTGCGGCTCGCGCGCCGCAGCAGCGCCGTCAACTCGCGCGACGCGCCGGGCAGGTGGCGCTCGAGCCACGCGGCCACCACATCGGCATGGTCCTTGGCGATGTCGTTGAGGTGGTTGGCGACGCTCTTGCGCACGTAGTCGCTGGCGTCGTGCTGCAGCACCTCGAGCAGCGGCAGCGTCGGCGTCGGGTCGGCGATCAGCATGCCGAGCTGCATGCCCCACGGCAGGCGCGGCCGGCTGCCTTCGCTGACGAGCCGCCGCACGTGCGGGTTCGGGTCGGCGACCCAGGTGCGCAGCGTGGCGAACGCGAGCTCCGTGTGCTGCTGCAGGAACGGGCGGACCGCGTACTCGGCGGTGCTGCGCTGCGTCATCGCGTGCAGCGCCGCGAGCGCGCGCACCGGTTCGCCGAGCCCACGCCGCGCCACGAACTCCGTCATCGGCCAGACGGCCCAACCCGCCAGGCCCTGCGGCCCGGACCGCATCGCCGACAGGTCGGTGTCCAGACGCGCCGGCGCGAGCGATCGCTCGAGCACCGAAGCGGCCTCGGCGAACGCCGGCGGCAACGTCGCCTCGAGCGCCGCGGCGACGTGCCGCACGCGGGCCTTGAGCTCGAGTGCGTCGAGTCCGTCGATCGCGAGCCGTTCGAAGCGGCGCCGCTCGAACTCGGGCCAGACGCGCTGCAGGTGCTGGCCCGCGGTGCGCACGAGGCCTGCATGGATCAGGTTCTTGAACGGTTCGCCCATGACGGTTCGCCCATGACGGTTGCGACGGCATCAGCCCGCTTCGGCCACCAACGGCTGCGACACGAACACGTGTTCGAACACGTCGCCGCCGCAGACGACCGTCGTCAACCCTTCGTGCACCGAGACGTTCCAGCGGTTGTTGCGATCGAGCTTCGCCTCGAGCGACGCCAGCAGCTCGGCCGGCACGCGCACGAGCCGGATCTCGGTGCCGCGGTGGATGCGCTCCTTGGCGCAGCGCTGCACGAGCAGGTCGGGCCGGCGGTGCGCGTAGACGACGACGCGTTCGGCCAGCTTCGCGGCGCGATGCAGCCGGTCGGCCGCGGGGGCGCCGACCTCGATCCACTCGACGATGCGGCCATCGGGCGCCTTGACCCACAGCGCCGGCTCCTCGCCGTCGCAGAGGCCCTTGCTGAAGCACAGGCCCTGCTTGTGCTCGAGCGCGTAGGCGAGCACGCGCGTGAGCAGGTAGGGCGCGTCCTCGGACGGATGGCGGGCGACACGCAGGTCGAGATCCGCGTACACGGCGCGGTCGACGTCGGCCAGGGCGATCTCGAAGCGATGCAACATGCCGTGCTTGTAGCGAAACGGGCGCGGCTTCCCCAGCCCGGCGCGACGGGGCGCCGCCCGGGCCGGCTACGCTACGCCCCATGCACACCCGCTCGCTGCTGCTCGTGCTGTCGTTCACCGCCGTCGCCGCGCCGCTGGCGAGCCAGACCACGGCCGCGCCGGCGCCGCAGATCCTGCTCGAGACCGTCGGCCCCGACGGCTGGCGCGTGCGACTCGGCCCGACCAACCTCGGCAGCCTGCTCGAGTCCGAGAAGGGCCGCGCGCTCTGGCAGCCCGGCGTGCTGCCGCTGCTCGGCATGTGGCAGCAGATGGTCGGTGAGAAGGCCGCGTTCGTGGCCTCGCGCGACCGCCTGCTCGGCTACGGCGGCCGCATCCGCCTCGGCGTGTGGATCGATCCCGAGAGCCGCCACAACGAGCCGCTGCAGGTCGCCCTCGTCTGCGAGGCCGACGGCCGCGCCGACCTCACGGCCGTGGCCGCCGACCTGCGCCTGCTGCAGACGCGCCTGCTGCCCGGCGAGTGGGGCGAGACCGAGGTCGCCGGCGCCAAGATGGCCGTCTACACGAACGGCGGCGACGCGATGACGGCCCCGCACGTCGAGCAGGACCGCGTGTGGATCGCCTTGGCGTCGAGGGAACGGCTGCCCGCGGCCGTGCTCGCCGCGCGCGCGCTCGCGGCCGCGAGCCCGGGCAAGCCGCCCGCGCCGAACTCGCCGGCGCTGCGCATCGATGTCGACCTCGCCGCCATCGTCGGCCAGAGGCTCACCGGGGAAGACAAGGAGGAGAGCACGTTCATGAAGGCGCTCGGCCTCGAGAGCCTCGGGCTGCTGCAGTTCACGGTCGACACCGCGGGCCCCCAGGTCCGCTTCGAACTCGCACAGACGTTCCGCAGCGACGACCGCGGCGTCTTCGCGGCGTTCCTGCCGGCCACGCCGAAGGTGTCCGTGCTGCGCCACGCTGTGCCGAAGGGCCCCGGTTCGTGGAAGGTCGGCCACTTCGACTTCCGCGCGCTCTACACCGCGATCACGAACGCGATCGTCGCCTCGGGCGATCGCACCGAGGCCGAACTGCGCGCGGAGATCCAGAAGGAGATGGGCGTCGACCTCGCCGACGACGTGCTCGCCCACATGACCGACGAGGTGCTGCTGCTGACCTCGTCGCTGGCCGGGCTCGACTCGCCCGACGAGACGACGTGGGCGTTCGCGGTGCGCCTGCGCGACGAGGCGAAGTTCGAGAAGGGGCTGTTCGAGGCGCTGCCGCACGCGCGACCGTTCGTGCAGCGCGAGGCGACCGAGAAGGTCGGCGACGTCGAGGTGCACCGCTACGGCGGGCTGGCCGGCTACGACATCCACCTCGCGGTCGGCCACGGCGTGTTCGCGCTCGCGGGCGGCCGCGACGCGGAAGACAGGATCGCGGCCCTGCTGGCGGCGGCGAAGACGATGCCGAAGGACGCGGCGGCGCCCGCGCTCGACCCGGACGTGTTCGCCAACCTCGAGCGCTTCCTGCCGGCCGGCACCAACGGCCTCGCGCTCGGCGACATCGATTCGATCCTCGCGATGCCGACCGAATGGTGGCTCGAGGGGCTCGGGGAACTGCTGCCGATGCTGCGCACGGCGGGCACCGACAGCGAGGACCAGCGCCAGGCCGTGCGCGAGCTGCTGCGGCAGCACAACCTGAACACGCTGCGCAGCGCGACGGGCTTCGCGGAACGCACGTGGCGGCTGCGGCTGTTCTGGTGAGCGCGCTACCGCGGAACCGGTGAACTCGCGGTCGGCCGAAGTGCGGCGAAGAAGTCGACGATCGCGCGCGACGCGTCGTACGGGAACGGCTGGTCGGCCACGGCGCGCGGCCGTTCGGTCGAACCCGGCCAGGTGTGTCCACCACCTTCGAGCCGCACCACCCGCACCGGCGCCGGGCTCGGCTTGCCCTCCTTGGTCGTCGCGTAGGTCTCGACGCGGACCTTGCCGTGCGCCTCGGTCTCCGGGTAGCCGCTCAGGCCGTTGCGGTCGAGGTAGTAGTCGATCGCGTCCTGCAGCGACGCATCGATGCGCTCGCCGGCGCGACCGAGCGAGGCGCGCGGCGTGCCACCCTCGAGCAGCACGTGCTCGTCGGCCGTGCCGTGCACGAGCAGCGCCGCGATCGGCGTCGTCGCGTCCTGTTCGGTGAAGTCCATGGCTCCAGACACGACCGCGATGCCGGCGAACACGTCCGCGGCCTCGCGCGCGAGGCGATGGCACATCATGCCGCCGTTGCTGTGGCCCACCGCGTAGACGCGCGCGGGGTCGATCGCCACGCGGCGCTGCGCGTCCGCGACGACCTCGCGCAGGAAGCCCACGTCGTCGACGTCGTGGTCGGCCGCGTAGACGGAGATGCCGCCCGAGTTCCAGGTCAACAGCCGCCCGCGCAGCGGTCCCGTTCCGTCTGGGAACACGACGACGAAGCCCGCCCGCGTGCCGACCTCGGCCAGATTGGTCGCCTCGCGCACCTGTTCGCCGCTGCCCCCGCCGCCGTGCAGCACGAGCAGCAGCGGCATGCCGACGCCCTGCTGCGCACTCGGCGGCGGCACGTGCAGGTGGTAGCGACGATCGCGCCCGTCGTGCGCGATGGCCACGGTGGTCTCGGTGCCGGCCGCGATCGGCGACACCATCGTGGCCCGCACCTCGTCCTGGATCAGCCGCAGCCGCGGCAGCACGCGGCTCACGCGATCGCGCACGGCGAACACGCCGCCGACGTGCAGGTCGAGATCGATCCACGGCGTGAACCCGAACGCGCCGGGATCGCTGACCCGCGGCCCGCCTTCGGCAAGCTCTTCGATCCAACTACCCAGGCCGTAGCGGACCCTGTCGGCGTCGAACCCGGCGGCCTTCACTTCGATCTGCTCGCGCACCTGGTCGCGGAACATCGCCTGCACGCTCGCGGCACTGAGCACCTGACGCTCGCCGAAGCGACCACCGGCGACGAGCATCTGCAGGAAGCGCGAGTAGTCGGCGAGCGTCGAGACCGCGCCGCCCGCGACCCAGGGTAGGGGCGTCCTGCCGGGTTCGCCGCCGACGGGCAGCAACGTGCCGAACTGCGTGTGCTGCAGACCGAGCGGCGAAGCGATCCGTTCGGCGAACACTTCGTGCCAGCTCTTGCCCGTCGCGCGCTCGACCGCGACCGCGGCGATCTGGAAGCCGAGCCCGCCGTAGCGGAACGCCGCGCCGGGATTGTCGCGCAGGCCGGCGTCGGCGGCGGCGGCCGCGAACCGGCGCATGTCCCACCCGCGCATGCGTCCCGGGAGCCGCGGCGCGAGCCCACCCGTGCAGGCCAGGCACTGCCGCAACGTGAGCGCCTGCTTGTCGGCGCGGTCGAACTCCTCGACGTAGCGCGCGACCGGCACGTCGAGGTCGAGCACGCCGGCGTCGACGAGGGACAGCACGGTCGCCACGCACAGCCACTTGCTCGCCGACGCGATCGGCAGCACGAGATCGTCGGTGAACTGGCCGTGCACGCTGCGGTAGACCTCGGTGCCATCGCGCACGACCACGAGCCCGGCACCTTCGAGATGCAGGTCTGCGGCGAGCCGATCGACGGCGGCGCGCAGCGGCGGCAGGTCGCCTGCCTGGGCCAGGGCCAGACCTGTGCACAGCAGCGCGGAACCGACGACGGCAAGGTGCGGACGCATATGGGGACCTTATCGGCTGTGACCCAGCCGGGGACGAAGTGCTCCTTTCCCCGGCCCGGCGTGACAACGGTGGGACCTCGCCCACGCTCTGGCCGCCCTTGCCTTGGAACCCATCCGAGGAGACGCACCATGAACCAGACAACTCGCCGCTTCGCCCGCTTCCTGCTGCTCGCTGTGCTCGGCACGTCGCTGACCGGCTGTTGCGGCTGGTACCACGCCTGCGGCTGGGGCTACGGCTACCACGGTGGCCACGCCTACCACGGCGGCCACTCCTACCACGGTGGACACTCCTACCACGGCGGCCACGGCGGACACCACCGCTAGGCAATCGCAGACACCGGGCGACAGGGCCCGGACGGTAGGCTGCGGCCCATGCAAGCTTCGACCCAAACGCGCCTCGGCGCGCTGCTCGCGGGATTGGCGGTCGCGCTCGGTGCCTTCGGCGCGCACGCCATGCAGGACCACTTCGACGCGAAGGCCATGCAGGTCTTCGAGACCGCGGTCCGCTACCAGATGTACCACGCGCTCGCGATCGGCCTCTGTGCGGCGCTCGCAGCGACCGGTCGCAGCACGGCGGCCGCCGCGACCTCGTTCCTCGCCGGCACCGTGTTGTTCTCCGGCTCGCTCTACGGTCTGGTGTTCCTCGGCGCCCGCTGGCTCGGCGCGGTGACGCCGTTCGGCGGCGTCGCCTTCCTGCTCGGCTGGTTGCTGCTGGCCCTGTCGCGGCGCGGCGCGGCGAACCCGGCGGCGCGGTAGCCGCCATCGGCGGACGCGTTTTGCGCAGGTCGGCCCATCGGCCGCCGCGGTGCGGGCTGCTGTAATCGCGGGCAGCTCGTGGTGACCGCACATGCGACGGGACGGGAACCACGAGCCCGGGCCCGCGCACCGGACACTGGGTGCGTGGGCCCCTCTCTTGCGTCGTGCATTCCGCGCCGTGCCTTGGTCGGGCAGCGCATAGGGGCCTAGACTGGGGCCATGCACGTGACGATCGAATACTGCGTGGTTTGAAACTACCTGCCGCAGGCGTCCAGTCTGGCCGCCGCCATCACCAAGGCCCATCCCGAGGCGACCGTCGAGAAGGTGCGCGGCGGCAAGGGCGACTTCGTGGTCACCGTCGACGGCGAGCTGCTGTGGGACAAGCGCCGCCGCGACGACGGCCGGTTTCCCGAGGCGAAGGAGATCCTGAGTCAGCTCGTGGCCCGCTGATGCGACTCGACCCGTCGGACGCTCGCTTCGGGCGGAGTTCCGGCGCAGGCACCGGGCAGCACGGTGACGGCGACGGCGCGGTGCGACATGCGACCTAGCCTACCGACGCCGCTGCGCGTCGCCATCGTGACGCCGTCCCCGCGCGGGAGCCGCAGCGGCAACCGGGTCACGGCACTGCGCTGGGCCGGGCACCTGCGGCGCCTGGGCGCGCGCGTGCGCATCATGGAGACCTGGCAGGGACCGCCGTGCGATCTGCTCGTCGCGGTGCACGCCGTCAAGACGGCGGCCTGCGTGCGACAGGCCACCGCGGCGCTGCCGGATCTGCGGGTCGCCGTGCTGCTGGCGGGCACCGACGTCTATCCGCAGTTCGCGCCCGACCCCGAGGCGGCCGCGGCGCTGCAGCGCGCCGACGTGCTCATCGCGCTGCAACCGCGCAGCGCCGACGTGTTGCCGGCCGCGCTGCGCGCCAAGGTGCGCACCATCGTGCAGTCGGCCACCGCGCTGCCGGGCCGCCGGCAGAGCTCGCCGTTCCGATTCTGCGTGCTCGCCCATCTGCGGCCCGTCAAGGACCCCCTGCTGCCGCTGCAGGCGCTCGAACACGTGCCGCGCGACGTGCGCGTCGAACTCGTGATCGCCGGTCGCGCGCTCTCGGCCGAGCTGGCGGCCGCCGCCGCCGCCGCGGTCGCCGCCGAGCCGCGCGCGCGCTGGCTCGGCGAGGTGCCGCGCCGCGAGGCCCGGGCCCTGCTGGCTTCGAGCCACGCCTGCATCGTGCCGTCGGCGGCGGAAGGCGGCGCCAACGTCGTCTCCGAAGCCATCGCCGCGGGCACGCCGCTGCTCGCGACCGCGATCCCCGGCAACCTCGGCCTGCTCGGCGACGACTGGCCGGGGCTCTTTCCGGTCGGTGACGCCGCGGGGCTCGGCCGGCTCATGACGCGCGCCGCGAGCGATCGCGACGCCTACCACGACATGATCGCGCGCACGCTGGCACTACAGCCGATGGTGGATCCGCGTCGCGAGTTGTCGGCCTGGCGCGCACTGCTCGCCGAGCTGCGGCTCGGCCCCGCCTGACGACGGCGCGGCGCGGCGCGGCGATTCCGCGGCCCGCGCTGCCCCCGGTGTCGCACTTCCTCATGCAGCCGAGTGGCTCCAACCAAGGAAGTGTCCGCCCATGCGAAACCACGTCAGTCATCCGACCGCGCGCGACTCGTTGCGCCGCCTCACCACGCCCCACGCCCTGAACTTCGGCAGTCGACTGCTGCGCCGCGGCTCGGGTGGCGTGATCACGTTCCGCGAGTTCGTCGCCGTCGCCAAGGAGTACATGAAGCAGCTGCCCGACCAGAGTGCCGTCTATCTGGCCGCGCTCGTGGCGCTCGACATGGGCAGCGCCGAAGAGGCGCCACGCGAACAGGTCCCGCCGTCGCCGAACTGACCGGTCAGGCGGCGCACCGGGACGTCGATCGCGCGTTGCCACGGCGTGCACGGCATTGACGGACACGGTGGCTGTGCGAGGGCCCGGCTCGGATAGGCTGTCGCGTCCCCATGCGTGCGCTGATGGCCTACCTCTTCGCGTTTCTCGCGATCCTCGCCGGCGTCTGGTTCGGCTTCTTCGCGCGCAGCGGCGCCGCGGCCAGCCAGGAGGATTCCCGCGCCGCCGCCGCGACGCCGGTGGTGCTCTCGACCGTCGTGCAGGCGCCGTTCGCGGACTCGCTCGAGGCGCTCGGCACGGCCATCGCCAACGAGAGCGTGCAGCTGACGGCCAACCGTTCGGACCTCGTGCGAGCGATCCACTTCGACGACGGCCAGGAAGTGAAGGCGGGCGAGCTGCTCGTCGAACTCGAGACGGCCGAGGAGGAGGCGATGCTGGCCGAGGCGCAGGCCATGCTCGACGAACGCAAGGCGGCGCATCGCCGCGCCGTCGAGCTGGCGACGCAGCAGATCGCGCCCGAGAGCGAGGTCGAGACGGCGCTGGCGCAGCTCGAGGCGGCCCGCGCGAAGGTCCGCAGCATCGAGGTGGCGATCGCCGACCACGCCGTGCGGGCCCCGTTCGCGGGGCGGCTCGGCCTGCGGCAGGTGAGCATCGGCTCGCTCGTGCAGCAGTCGATGGTGATCGCCACGCTCGACGACCTGTCCGTGATGAAGATCGACTTCACGATCCCCGAGACCTGGTTGTCCGCCGTGCGCGTCGGCATGCCGATCGCCGCGCAGACCGATGCGTGGCCCGACGAACGGTTTCCGGGCCAGGTGTCGGCCCTCGACACGCGCCTCGATCCGCACACGCGTTCGGCGACGGTCCGCGCGCAGGTGCCGAACCCCAAGCGGCTGCTGCGCCCCGGCATGCTGATGAAGGTCGTCGTCGATCGAGGCGAGTCGGCATCGCTGCAGGTGCCCGAGGAGGCGCTCATGCAGAAGGGCGACATGCACTACGTGTTCGTCGTCGGCGAAGACGACACGGCGCGACAGAAGGACGTCGTCGTCGGCCGGCGTCGCGTCGGCCGGGTCGAGGTGCTCGGCGGCCTCGAAGCGGGGCAGCGCGTCGTCGTGCAGGGCCTGACGCGCGTGCGCGACGGGGTCCAGGTCCATGTCGTCGCCGTGCGCGGCGCGGGCAGCTGAGCCATGTTGCTCTCCGATCTCTCCGTGCGCCGGCCCGTGATGGCGACGGTGCTGAGCCTCGTGGTCGTGACGCTCGGCATCGTCGGCCTGACGCGCCTCGGCGTGCGCGAGCTGCCGGACATCGACGCGCCGACGGTCAGCATCGAGACGCGCTACCCCGGCGCCGCGGCTTCCGTCGTCGAGACGCGCGTCACACAGGTGATCGAGAACGCCGTCAGCGGCATCGACGGCATCCGCACGGTCTCGTCCGAGACCAGCGACGGCCGTTCGTCGGTCAACATCGAGTTCCACCTCGAACGCGACCTCGATGCGGCAGCCAACGACGTGCGCGATCGCGTGTCGCGCGTGCTGCGGCAGCTGCCGGACGAGGTCGATCCGCCCGAGGTCGCCAAGGTCCAGTCGGGCTCCGACTCGGTGTTCTGGATGAACCTCGCGTCCCCGGTGCGCGACGCGCTGGAGCTGACCGACTACGCCGAGCGCTTCCTCGTCGACCAGTTCTCGAGCGTGCCCGGGGTCGCCCAGGTCAGCTACGGCGGCGGCAGTCGCTACGCGATGCGCATCTGGCTCGACCGCGACGCGTTGGCGGCGACCGGCACGACCGTCGGCGACGTCGAGCAGAGCCTGCGCCGCGAGAACGTCGAGCTGCCCGCCGGGCGCATCGAGTCGACGAGCCGCGAATTCACGGTGCGTGTGCAGCGGCGCTACCAGACCGCCGAGCAGTTCCGTCGCCTGGTCGTCGGCCGCGGCCGCGAAGGGCACCTGCTGCGGCTGCAGGACGTCGCGCGCGTCGAGATCGGCCCCTCGAACGAACGCACGATGTTCCGCCGCAACGGCGAGGACATGGTGGGCATCGGCATCATCGCCCAGGCCAAAGCCAACGTGCTCGCCGTGACCGACGGCGTCAAGAAACGCATGGCCCAGGTCAACCAGAGCCTGCCCGCCGACATGCAGCTCTATCCGAGCAGCGATTCCTCGGTCTACATCCAGGCCGCGGTCGAAGAGGTCTGGCAGACGCTGCTGATCACGGCCGGCGTCGTCGTGCTCGTGATCTTCCTGTTCCTGGGCAGCGGGCTCGCCACGATGATCCCGGCCGTGACCGTGCCGGTGTCGCTGGTCGGCACGTTCTTCGTGCTCGACCTGCTCGGCTACTCGATCAACCTGCTGACGCTGCTCGGGCTCGTGCTCGCGATCGGCCTCGTCGTCGACGACGCGATCGTGGTGCTCGAGAACATCTCGCGCCGCATCCACGAAGGCGAACCGCCGCTGCGCGCCGCGTTCCTGGGCACGCGCCAGGTCGGCTTCGCCGTCGTCGCGACGACCGTCGTGCTCGTCGCCGTGCTCGTGCCGGTCACGTTCCTAGAGGGCAACACGGGGCGCCTGTTCACAGAGTTCGCGATGGCGCTGGCCGGCGCCGTCGTGCTGTCGACGCTCGTGGCGCTGACGCTCTCGCCGGCGATGTGTTCGACGCTGTTGCGCGGCGGCCGGCCGGCGCCGCTGGTGCGCCTCGTCGACGCGGCGTTCCGTCCCGTGCAGCGCGCCTACCGCTGGGTGCTCGAAGGGCTCGTGTCGCACCCGGCGGCCGCGGTCGGCATCGCGGGCGGGCTCGCGCTGTCGATCGGCGGGCTCTACGCGGGGCTGCCGCGCGAGTATGCGCCCGAGGAGGACCGCGGGTCGTTCCGCGTCAGCATGCGCGGCCCGGAGGGAGCTTCGTTCGCCGATGCGGTGGCCGCGGCGAGCGAGGTCGAGAAGATGCTGATCGGGTTGATGGACTCGGGCGAGGCGCAGCGCGTGTTGATCCGCGTGCCCGGATCGTTCAGTTCGAGCGGCAGCGTCAACTCGGCGTTCGGCACGGTGCTGCTCAAGCTGTGGGGCGAACGCGAGCGCACGACCAAGCAGGTCATGGCCGACCTCGACCGCCGCTTCGCCGAGATGGCCGGCTACCGCACCTTCACGATCGCCGAGTCGGGCCTGCTGCGGCGGTCCGGTCAGCCGGTCCAGTTCGTGTTGACGGGCACGACCTACGAAGAGCTGGCGCGGTGGCGCGACGTCGTCATCGACGCGGCGCGCGCGAACCCGGGCCTGCTCGCCGTCAACTCGGACTACGAAGAGACCAAGCCGCAGCTCGAGGTGCTCGTCGACGACGACCGCGCCGGCGACCTCGGCGTGTCCTCCGTCGAGGTCGGCCGCACGCTCGAGACCATGATGGGCTCCCGGCGCGTGACGACGTACGTCGAGCGCGGCGAGGAGTACGACGTCATGCTCGAGTCCGAACACGCCGACAAGCGTTCGCCTGCCGACCTCGAGCAGGTCTACGTGCGGTCCCAGACGACGGGTGCGCTCGTGCCGTTGGCCAACCTCGTCAAGGTCCGCGAGTTCGCCGACTCCGCCAGCCGCAACCGCTACGACCGGCTGCGCTCGATCACGATCAGCGCCAACCTGGCCGAGAACTACACGCTCGGCGAGGCGCTGGCGTTCCTGCAGGGCGTCGTGAAGGACCAGCTCGGCAACCGGCCCGGCATCGCCTACGGCGGCCAGAGCCGCGAGTTCGTCGAGTCGTCGGCGGCGCTCCTGTTCACGTTCCTCATCTCGCTGCTGCTCGTCTACCTCGTGCTGGCCGCCCAGTTCGAGAGCTTCCTGCAGCCGCTCGTGATCATGTTGACCGTGCCGCTCGCGCTGTTCGGCGGCCTGCTCGGCCTGCGCCTCGGCGGCGCGACGCTCAACATCTACAGCCAGGTCGGCATGGTGATCCTGATCGGTCTCGCGACCAAGAACGGCATCCTCATCGTCGAGTTCGCCAACCAGCTGCGCGACGAGGGCCGGCACTGGCGACAGGCCGTGCTCGACGCGTCGGTCTTGCGACTGCGACCGATCCTCATGACGGGCATGTCGACCGCGCTCGGCGCGCTGCCGCTCGTGCTCGCGCACGGCGCCGGCGCCGAGGGCCGCGCGGCGATCGGCCTCGTGGTGCTCTCCGGCGTGACCATCGCGACGATGACGACGCTGCTCGTCGTGCCGGGCACCTATGGGCTCGTCGCGCGGTTCTCGGGTTCTCCGCAGAAGCGGTCGCGCGACCTCGAGGGACAGCTCGCCGAGGCGCCGGGCGTGGCCGTGCCCGGCTGAGACGGCGCGCGCCCGCCGGCGCCGTCCGGATCGGCGAGCACGCGCGGTCCGGCGATTTCTGCGCGATTGTTGCCGCGGCCGATCCACTTCCCTGGGAGTCGCGAGACGAGCTCGCGCCGTGCATTCGACGGATCCGCGCGGCGCAAATCGTGTGCGTCCGCACTCGT
>DASUFY010000067.1:0-23404 GCA_036274315.1 Planctomycetota bacterium
TCGGCAGGAGGCGTTCGGCAGAATCGCATCCTGCCTCCAACTACCCCGCCAGGAACCAGAGACAAGAGCTGCGCTGCCGGAGAGAGAATCAGATCCAGCTCTGACCGCCGGAATCAGGCGGATTCACGCCGCCGTCGACAACGTCTGCCGGCCCGACGTTGAGAGAGCGTTTACACGCACTCGCCGAAGAACTGGGCGACTACCCGCATGCCGCGCTCAACGGTAGCGAAGGACGCAAGAAGCAAGGCACGCGCATGCTCAAGGTGGCGTGCACCGACTGCGGTTGCCTCGCGCGCATGACCCGGCAATGGCTCGACGACGTGGGCGCGCCGACGTGCGCGTGCGGCGGCACGATGGCAGAAGGGGGTGGCAAGTGACTTCCTTCGACTTCGACGGCAACCTCGCCGACTTCGTCACGGTCCCCGCCGGCGCCTACCGCTGCCGCGTCGCCGAGGTGCGTCCCGGCACGACGCGGGCGGGCGACGAACGATGGTCGCTCCGGCTCGTCGTCGCCGACGGTCCGCACACCGGCAAGCAAGCGGCGTGGGACTCGATCGTCTTCAGCACGCGCGGGCGGGCGCGCGCGAGGCAAGTCCTGCTCGCGCTCGGTCTGCCGGCACGGGGGCGAGTCACAATCGAGCCCAGTGATCTCGACGGTCGCGAGGCGATCGTCGAAGTGCGCGCCGCTGAGTATGCCAGCGCCGACGGCTCGCGCGTGCGACGCAACGAAGTTCCCTACGACGGATGGCGCGCCTTGCCGGCGGCAGGCGGTGCGTCGTGAAGTTCGACAAGCGAAGGGATCCCGCCGCGTGCGCGGCGAAGGATGCGTCCCGCTACGCAGTGACCGGTGTCGCCGTCGTCACGCAAGGCGACCACACGTTCCTCGCCGCGACCGACGGCAAGTGCCTCACCCTCGTGCGAGCGCACAGCGAGGAAGGCGACGACGTCGGTGGCATCTACCCTGTCGCCGCATTTGCAGCGGCAAGGAAGGCGGCGAAACGCAAGGACGACGCCACGTTGGCGTTGAACGGCGCGGCCAGCATCGAAGCGGACGGCGTGCGCACGGAGTTCGCCAAGGTAGACGGCACGTTCCCCGACGTCTGGTCGATCGTGCCCAAGGCGCCCACGGTTGGCGTGCTGCGCATCGACGCCGAGCTGCTCGCGCGGATCCAGAAAGCGATGGGCGCGAGCGCCGTCGAGATCCGCGTGCACGCGATGGCGGCGAACGGATGCGAAGTCGACCCGTCGCTACCGCTCACGATCGCGCCGGCCGCCACCAAGGGGACCGTCGACGACGATGGCTCGCGCGGTTTCCTTATGCCGATTCGGGGGGACTGAGCCATGGGCACCCCCCTCACCGAACGGTGCACGTGGCGCCGTGTGCGGCTGTCCCTCGTGCGCGAGCAAGCGGACCGGGCCTACCCGCAACCCCGCGCCGTGCGGCACGGCGGCGACATCGTGGGCCTGCTGCGGTCCTTCCTCGGCGATGATCCCCGCGAGCGGTTCGCCGTCGTCTACCTGGACACGCGGCACCGTCCGATCGCCGTGCACGATGCGCACACCGGCACGTGCGATTCCTCCCCGGTGCATCCCCGTGAAGTCTTCGGGCCGGCGGTCGCGCTGGCCGCAACGGCCGTCGTGGTTGCGCACAACCATCCAAGCGGCGACCCGACGCCGAGCGCTGGGGACCGCGCGGTTACCGAACGGCTCCGCCAAGCTGGCGAGCTGCTCGGCATCCCGGTGCTCGATCACCTCGTGCTCGGCAGCGAACGCTTCTACAGCTTCGCCAGCGAGGGATTCCACGTGCTGGCCGGGGGTGCGCCATGAGCGCCCCCGGCACCGGGCCGTTCGGCGACGTGGTCCACCGCTACACGCGAGCCGACGCGATCGCCGACGGCGTGCTCGTCGATGTCACCCGCGAGGCGAGTCCGGCCGAGATGGCCGGGGGCTTCGCGGTGCCGGTGGCGGTGACGGCGGCAGTCTGGGCGGCCATCGAAGCGATCCCCGCCAGTCTCGACGGCGTCGCCGACGTGCGAGGCCGTTTACACGACGTGCTGTGGATGGCGGCATGCGCGGCGCGGCGAGCGAAAGGCAGGTGCGCGTTTCGCGTGCACCTGCCGGTCGCCGGCAGCCGGGCGAAGCTGCAGCGCCTCGTCGTGCACCTTGGGCCCGGCGATGCGGGCGAGCCCGTGGTGACGATCGGCCACGCGGAGGACATGTAGCCATGGCCGGCATCGAGCAGCAAAGCATGCCTAGCGATCGCGCCATCGCCTACCTGCGCGTCAGCAGCGCAGGCCAGGCGAAGGACGGTCGCGACGGGCTCCCTCGGCAACGCGAGGCGATCGAGGCCTTCTGCCTGGCAAGTCGAGCGATCCTGCTTGAGGAGCACAGCGACGCGGGAGTTTCGGGCACGAAGGCACTCGGCGACCGGCCCGGACTGTCGGCGGCGCTGCAGCGCGCCGTCGAGCTCAACGCGACCATGCTGATCGTCGAGAAGGCGGACCGGCTGGCACGCGACCTGATCGAGGGCGAGCTGATCCTGCGCGAGTTCCGCCGGGTTGGCGTCAAAGTCGTCGAGGCCGAGGGCGGCACGGATCTGACCGACGGCGATGCGAACCCGACCGCCAAGCTGATCCGCCAGGTGATCGGCGCCGTCGCGGAGTTCGAGAAGTCGGCGCTGGTTGCGAAACTCCGCGCGGCCCGAGATCGCAAGCGGAAGAACGGTGGACATCCGTGTGGCGCATACAAGTTCGGGCGGCACCCGGAACGGCCTGAGGAGGCCGAGACTCTTTCCCGCATCCACGAACTGCGGCGCAAGCGGGCGGGACGAAAACCCGCGACGCTGCGCGAAGTGGCGGCGGTGCTCAATGCAGAAAGCCGGGCGTCGCGAAGCGGGCGCGAGTGGACGGCGACAATGCTTCGGGACGTGATGGGAAGTTGAGTGGCGCGCGCAGAATGCTACGGGGCGGCGAAGTGCAGTTCGGGGGCGTGTGGCCCCGCACGCCATCCCTCCAGACTTGCCGCGAAGAGCGGAGCCGCTCCACCCACACGGTGACGGGTCATGACAGCCACGCCTCGTTGCCGTCATGCTCTAAGTCCTTGTCGGAACTGGCCTGTGACGGTAGTGACAGTGATGACGGCAGTCTTCTCTTGTTGAAAGAGAGAAAGAGAAGAGAAGAGAGAGGAGTAGGAGAAAGGAAGCCAAGAGTGCCGTCACAACCGTCATCGCCGTCATCGCCATGTCCATCCGTGGGTTAGGACGGTGCCAGTCCGGGTCGGGCGTGATCAACCCGTCACTGCAGGTCGTCGAGGGTCTTCTGGTCCGGCTGGTCAGTGCCCGTGATTCTGATCACCCGCTTGTGAGCGCTGCGTCCGGCCTCCAACTTGATGCCGGACTGTTCGAGCGACGGCTTGATCCGACGGAGATGCCCGCCGAGAGCTTCTGCCGTCCTCGGCCATTGCTTGCTGAGCAAGAGGCTCTTGGGCAACCCAAGGCACTCGATCTCCCTCAGCAGCTCGGTCGCCGTGCCTTCCCAGCGGCCGCGATCCCCAACGAGCTTGCGAACCGCCTCGGCGACGGGGTCGACCGCCAAGAGCGCTTCCACCGAGTCTCGCTGGTTCGCTTGGTAGGCCTTCAGGAAGGTGCCCTCTTCCCATCCGAAAGCCACTTCGGCGGCGGTCGCGACCTCCGTGAAGTCGGCCATGCGTGGCCGGTCAGGCAACTCGATTTCGCCCTCGCGAGCCAGCGCGGTGGAGACGCCGACCAGTAGGGCGGCGAGGATCTGGGGCTTCGCTGCATTGAACTCCCTCCAGAACTCGTCCTCGCTCACCCTCGCGCCTGGTTCGAAGGGTGCCAGTTTGATCACGATTGCCCGATCGGCGAAGTCCGGTCGCGAAACGAAGTCCGGGATGCCGTTCAGGAGTTGCGGGCGCACCCCCGAGAACGCGACGAACTCCTCATCCGCGTAGTTCTTCCGAGTGCGCCATCCTGCACCGGTGGAGATCCGGCACATGGCATCGGACAACCAGTCGGGAAGGGTGCTGACGTTGTCGTAGGCGAGCAGCCAAGTCGACTTCGCGGCGATCATCAAGTTGCGTTCATCCCTGGGCAGAGAGTCCAGGCCGAGACTCGATGGATCGACGAGTTCCTGCAGGGCACGGCAGTGCGATGACTTCCCCGATCCCTGTTCACCACTCAGCACCATGATAGGAAGTGGCTTCCTTCCCCGCAGAGATGCTACCAGCCACGACACGGTTACCACGAAGTCGTTCTCGGTGCGGCATCGCAGAAACCCTCGAAGCAGGTCGATCGAAGCCCCGCTCTCATCTGCCGGAGTTGGCAGCGCGTTCATCGACGGTGAGCGCTTGAACCGTATGTCGTCTGGCGCGGCGGCCAGCACGCGGAAGCCCTCGGCGTCCACTTCCACGACCTCCCACCGCTCATTGCAAAGGTCGAGGAGAACAGTCCTGCCATGCGTCGCGACCCGAACGCAAACGCGGCACTTCTTGCCGGACTCCCTGGCTTCTGCCGCCAGAGTCGCCTGCACGTCCCTTGCAACGGCTTCTGCGAGGGCTCGGCTCCGCGCGCGATAATACAAGCTCCGAACGTGGCCTCGGAATGACTCGCCTTCGATCGGATGCGTCTCGCGGTGATCGCCAACCTTGATGTCCACGTAGGGCGTCCGCTGCGGGTCATCCGCCACGAACAGCATGGAGCAGGCAGGGCGCACCACGGCCAGCACGTCCGTGGTCTTGTCGCCATCCGAGCCTCGCTTCGTGAGCGTCCCAGCCGCCATCTCCAACAGGTTCCGGCCGAGTTCCTCCTGTAATGCTGCAGCCGCCGGGGCAAGTTCCACGATCTTGTCAACGAACCGATCGCGCTCTGCCTGCTCGTCGATGCGAAGCACATCTTGGTGGACCACGTGCGTGCCGTCCCAGCAGCGCACGGTTGCCCTGCCGCCTCTCCGACCGAGTAGCTCCAACTTCAGCGACCTCTCGCCGGGATCGGATGGGGCAGATTCATCCATCGTCCCTACCCGCCAACCGTAGTTGAAGTGGCGTGGCGGCCAGGGCCCGTGCGGTCACGTCCTCAACACGGGCCCCGAACTTCGTTACCCAATCGCGCGCGTCTCCGCACTCAGCTGGCGGCTCGATGATCCTCACTGACTTGGCTACGAGACGAACGTCGCTCGCGAGGGCTCTCGCGCCCTCTCTGCCGGCCTTGTCCGGGTCTGCCACCACGACGACGTCGAGCAGTCGGCAAAGCTGGAGCAGGTGGCGACTCGTCATCTTGGCGCACGCACGTCCGACGACGCGCAGCCCGAGTTGCAGCAGTGCGGCAGAGTTGGTTGGTCCTTCGGGCAGGTAGAGCGGCCCCGGTTGTTCGAGCGCACCGGACGGAACGAAGAGTGCATTCTGGCTGCCCTTCGCAGCAAACTTGCCGCCGCGTGCGTTCCGATACCGGATGCCGACGATCAATCCCTGAGCGTCGGACATCGGGAATCCCCAAGCGCGGGCTGATGGATCCCAGAACATCCGGAGTGTGCGCAGCGGCGCCGGGTCGCGCAGCCCGAGCATCTGGGCGAGCGCAGCGATCGACTCTTGCCCCGTGTGTTGGAGGAGGTGCTCGACCGTCTTGGTGAAGTCCGTCGGAATGCGGAGGGCCGGCATCGAGACGGCGCCGGGCGACTTGATGCCGGGCTTGAGGATGTGCAAGTAGCCGCCGTTGCGTGTTGTCGTTCGCGCCCCTTCCGACACGTGCATGCAGATCGCGATCGAACCGTCGATGGCAACGCTGCACCACTTGGTCCGGCCGCAGAACTGACACGGCGCTTGTTTGGACACGTCCCGGAGCTCAGCTCGTTCGATTCGATAATGGGAGTCACTCGGCACGGGCAGCCTCCTCCAAGATTCGATCAAGCCACGGAAGTCGGGCGTAGAGCTTGCGTGCACAGAAGTAGTGCAGCGCAGGGATGTCCTTCGTGTCCCGCTTGCCCGATGCCTCGACCTTCAGCTCGCGCTGCAGCAGCTGCCTCAGTTCACCGAGGTCGACCGAGCCGATGAAGTGGTCCGAGTCGGTCTTCTCGATCGCGACGAGCCCGTTGCGGACCAAGTGCCGGAACGCCTCGTGAATCGTCGAGGTCAACTGGATGGCTCTGTCGGCGAAGCGTTCCGCGTCGAACGCGCGCAGCTGCTGCCAATCGCTACTCAGGACGACGAACGACTCCTCAACCAGCAGCTCGAATAGGTAGCCCCACACATTGGCCTGGTGGCCATGCGTTGGGCCAGGGAGTATGCCGGCGTGGCGGCGGGACGCGGACTTGAACGACGCATGGCCCACCGCTGAGACTGCGGCCGCCGGCACGTTCGCGGGACCGCCGACGCGGTCATCATTCACTCCGCCCCCCATCGAGGACGTCCATGGCCCTCATGACGCGCTCCTCGATTCCTGAGCGCTTCGGACTGCTCCGGACCACTGGCTGCTCTCGTCGCGCTGCCGCTGTGATTGCTGCGAAGAACCGGTGGATTGCTTCGACCGTGACCACTCGCCCCGAAGGGGTGTTCAGCGACTCCAACCACACTCCGTATTTCCCCTTGCGGATCCAACGGTGCATCGTCGCGGCCGAGAAGGCCGAGTCACGGCCCAGGACCTTGGCCGCGTAGCGGGCAGCGCGCGCCAAGGACAAGGCTTGCTCGCGAAGGAGGTCTATCGCCATATGCGCGCCCTCCTGTCGCCCGCCAGCCGTTCCGGGCTACAGAGAGACTCCGGGCTCTGCCGGCGGCCCCGGCACCACGCGACAGTGCGGCCGAACTCAACGGAACGGACGGGTCCGCCCTGTTGGCCCTTCGATCTCCGATCGCTCGTCGGGGCCCGGTCGGTGACCCGCGTTGCGCGCACGTGATCCGTCTCGTTCATGCGTGCAACTAGACGCACGGACGAGCACCTGCGGCCCGGCTTAGCTGGCCTATTGAGTGGCCTGTTTCGTCGGCATTCCGTTTGGGCGCCTCCCCGCAGAGAAGACGGCGTCGCGCTTCAAGCCTTCCTCAACCAAGAGACCGCGCGCCGACAATTCGGTCAAGACCTCGCGGTAGCGCCCAGATGCCCGACCCTTCCTCGCGGTTGCCTTGAACCAGATCTCTTTTGAGGTCAGGGCTCGGTTCGAACCGTGGATGACGGTGAGAACGCGTCTCGCGACCGTTCCCAGGTGTCCCCACTCATCGGGGTCTGTCGCGGCGCCAACTAGGAACTTCCGCTCGAGAGTCTGTTTCTCCGCATACAGCTTATTGATGATCTCCCACGGGTCATCAGGCTCGAAGCAAAGTTGCTGCCGCAGCGCAGAGAGGCACTTGGCACCGGGATCTTGAATGCCACCAGTCTTGAGTTCTCGATCAGCCTTGCGGATGACCCAATCCGCCATGTCCAGCAAGCCCTCGACGGCCGTGGATCTGTGGAGCCGGCCAACTCGCACGCGCTGCGGATCGAACTCCACCCGCAGCCTACGCAACCAAGGGCGAGCGATGCGATGGCCCATCTTGGCCCCAAGATCAAGCGCGTGCAGGGTGTTGCTCAGGTTGGCATCTGCGAGTTCGCGGATCCTCCAGTAGTCATCCTGACCGTCGCGGAAGAACGAGACCTCCTTCAGAAAGCCACTTCGACGATGTGCATAGTCAGCGACGACCATCAGGAGTCGTAGGATCTCCTGGAACGGCAGGAATCGCCTGCCAAGCAGGCCGTCTTCGACCAGGAGTTTCGCGTGTCGGTATGGGTCGGATTTGGCAGCCACCTTTTCCTCAACGTTGTTCGCTCGCGAGCCTCTTCGACCAAGATCGAAGCTATCCCTCCGTCGCCATGATGCGGACTGCGTGTTGTTGGTCCATCTGCGCGTAGATCTCCGTCGTCGCGGGCGACGAATGCCCGAGCAGAACGCGCGCAGCCTCGATGCCATGGGAATGTCGGATCCGCGTCGCCGCCGAATGCCGCAGGCGGTTCGGCGACCACACATCGACCCCTGCTTTCTTGCAGGCACGCTCGATGGCGCGCCGGTAGGCATGGACGTCGTAGCGGTCGGTGAAGTCGCGAGCCTCGCGCCCCGCCTTCGCCTCGACCTGCGCGCGGACGTGCGATGACCACAGCGGCGTCTTCCGCTGCGTTCGCTGCTTGCATCGCCGCTCGCGTTCGGCTTCCTCGGGGGTGAAGACGAAGGCCCCCGGACTCACCTTCAGAAACGGCTTCAGCAGCTCCTGGCACTTCGGGCCCAGCGGGATGACGCGCTCGCGTCCGTGGTGCTCGGTCTTGTGGTGCGTCGGTCGGTAGATCCACAGCTGCACCCCGTCCTGCTTCGGCCCGTTGCGATCGATCTCTGCCCATCGCATCGCGCACACCTCGCCGGGCCGCATGCCGGTGATCCACTGCAGCTGCACCATGGTCGCCACCTGCGACGACAGGTGGGGCAGGATCGCGAACACGTCGGGTGCCGCGACGGGCTGGATCGGCTGCGAGTCCAACTCCGGGAACTGGCCGGCCTGGATCGGTTCCAACGTCGCGAGCGCCTGGTAGACCTCGACCGGGAACAGCTCCATCGAAGCCCCCCACTTGAACACGCGGCGGATCATGTTCACGCGCGCGTTGATCGTGCCACTGCTGAGCCCCTTGTCGATCATCAGGGCCCGCACCTTTCGCAGCGCGCGTGGACCGAACTTGGCAGCGGGCGTCGCCGGGAACGAGTCCTTCAGCGGTTTGATGGCCTGCTGGAAGTTGCCGATGTGCGAGTCCTTCTTGATGTCCTGCTCGCGGACGAACCCGTCGTCCTTGAGCATCTGCCAGTAGGCCGCCAGCAGTTCGGCGACCAAGATCCCGTCGGGCTCGACGTCGCCGGGCTCTTCGACCGCGACTAGGCGCAGGTTGGCACCGGGTCGGCGGCCCTGGTCGAGCCACTCGCGGAGCACACGGTCGTAGGCTTCGTGGCTCTCGGCGGTGCCGAAGCGCCCCAGGTAGATGTCCTTGCCGTCGATCGTGACGCGCGCCTGGCCCGATCGATGGCGGCGGTAGCGCGGGCGAAAGTTGGGGCTGTGGACGCGGCTGCGGGCTCTACTGCTGCGGGACGACATGCGGCACCTCGGTGCTTGTTGACGGAAGATCGGGAGGTTCGCGGGTAGTGACTACCCGCGAAGTCCGTCTTCGCGTGCCGCGCTGCCATCAGGGCAGGTTCGCCAACTCTGGCGAGCAGCTAGACTTAGAAATGGTCGGAGCGAGAAGATTTGAACTTCCGACCCCCTGCACCCCATGCAGGTGCGCTACCAGGCTGCGCTACGCTCCGACCCGGAGATCCAACGTGAAGCCCTGCGGCTTCTGGGGACGGCGCATGGTAGCGCGCATCTCCAACCGGGCAAGGGTCCACGCCGCATCCCACGACATCCCGCCCCCAAAGCGACCGTAAGCTGCGCGCATGTTCCCCTCGCGCTGGCTCCGCACCACATCCATCGCCTGCGCACTCGCCGCCGCCATCCCACCCGCTGCCGCAGCCCAGACACGACCAACCGTCCCCCCGACCCCGACCCCGCCGACCTCCCTCACGCTGCCCGCCCGCACCGGCTTCGCGCATCCCGACCCGACGCGCATGACGCGCAGCCCGGACGGCTCGGTCCCGCGCTGCGAAGGCCAACTCGTCTTCTACGTCCACCTCGCGACGCCGGGCATGCTCACCCTGCACCTGCACCGCAGCCCGAACGCACCCGCCATGCGACTGCGCACGACCCTGACGCCGCACCCCGGCGACGGCGGACCGCAGACCGAAACCGAGACCGAGACCGATCTCCGCGCCAACCACGACCACGACCAAGAACTCATCGACCTCGGCCAGCTCGGCACCACGACCCCCGGCTACCACCGCATCACGCTCGAGACCACCGACTCCTCCCCTCTGCTCGCACTGCACAGCCTCGAACTCTCGGGACCCGCCGCGACCGGTGCGCGCGCGAGCACGGTCGAACGGCGCAACGCCTCCTCGGTGCACCTCGGCTACGACGTGCCGCCCGCGCATCGCGACGACATCGAGTGGTTCTACTGCGAGATCACTCCGCGAACGGACCCGCTGTGGACCTACTACATGGCGACGGGCTGGCACCGCGGCTACTTCGGCATGCAGGTCAACTCGCCGACCGAACGTCGCCTCATCTTCAGCGTGTGGGACGCGGGCGACGAAGCGAAGGACCGCGACAAGGTCGCCGACGACGACCGCGTGCAGCTCGTCGCGAAGGGCGAAGGCGTGCACGTCGACGGGTTCGGCAACGAGGGCACGGGCGGCCACTCGCACCTCGTGCACGACTGGAACGTCGGGGACACGTTCCGCTTCCTCGTGCACGCCCGACCCGACGGCACGCACACGACCTACACGGGCTGGTTCTGGTTCGCCGAGACCCGCGAGTGGCGCCTCATCGCGAGCTTCCGCGCGCCCAAGGACGGCGGCCGCCTGCGCGGGCTCTACTCGTTCAACGAGAACTTCTCGGGCGCGAACGGCGACCTGCGGCGCGACTGCGAGTTCGGCAACGTGTGGGCGCGCACGCACACGGGCGAGTGGCTGCCGCTGCGCAGCGCGCGCTTCACGCACGACGGCCACGGCAGCAGCGAACGGCTCGATCGCAGCGGCGGCGTGCGCGGCGCCCGCTTCTACCTGCGGAACGGCGGCTTCGACGCCGCGTCGACACGCGCGGGCACGCGCATGCAGATCCAGGCCGCACCGGGAACACCGCCCGCGGTGGAAGAAATGCCGACCCCGCCCGCCGCTGGCACGGCGAGCAAACGCTGACCGCATCAGGGTCGTTCGCCGGCGCCGGTATCCTGTTCCCTTTCTGCATTGCCAAGGAGACCAACTTGTCCACGACCCCAGGTTCTCGCAACGGCCGCTTCGTCTGGCACGACCTCATGACCACGGACGCGGCCAGATCACAGGGCTTCTACTGTTCGCTGTTCGACTGGCAGATCCAGGAGCGCCCGATGCAGAGCGGCATCTACCGCATGATCACCGCCGGTCCCGGCCCGATCGGCGGCATCGTCGAAGAGAAGCGCATCCCGATCTCGCACTGGGCCCCGTACCTCGCGGTCGCCGATGTCGATGCGAGCGCGGCCAAGGTCCGCGAGCTCGGCGGTTCGGTCGTCGTGCCGCCGACCGACATCCCGCAGACGGGCCGCTTCGCGGTCATCCGCGACCCACAGGGCGCCTTATTCTCGATCTACAAGGGCCTGCCCGAGTCGGCGGGTTTCGACCCCGACGTGCCCGTTCCGGGGCGCGTCTGCTGGAACGAACTGCTGACCGCCGACCCGGTCGCGGCCCAGAAGTTCTATGGCACCGCGTTCGGCTGGACCGACACCCCCAAGGACATCGGGCCGATGGGCACGTACCACGTGCAGATGCTCGGCGACCGGCAGGCCGGCGGCATCATGAAGAACCCACAGAACGGCGCCCCTGACGCGTGGCTCGTCTACTTCCTGGTCCCCGACCTGGTGCAGGCGACGCAAAAGGCGAAGCAGCTCGGCGCCAAGGCCTGCATGGAGAACTCACCGATCCCCGACATCGGCGCGTTCTCGATGTTCGCCGACCCGGTCGGCGCCATGTTCTGCCTGTTCGAACCCACGCTGCCCGCGTGACGCCCGGCCCGCGCGCCGGGTCTACTTCGTGATGCCGACCTGCTGCAGCATCCACGCGTACTCGAACGCGCGGTCCTTCCAGCGGTCGTAGCGCCCCGACGCGCCGCCGTGGCCCGCGGGCTCCATCTTGCACCGCAGCAACAGCTCGTGGTCGTCGGTCTTCAGCGACCGCAGCCTGGCGACGTACTTCGCGGGTTCCCAGTACATGACCTGCGAGTCGTTGAAGCTCGTCGTGACCAGCGTCGCCGGGTACGCCTTGCGCTCGAGGTTGTCGTAGGGGCTGTACGACATCATGTAGTCGAACGCCGCCTGCTCGTTGGGATTGCCCCACTCGAGGTACTCGCCGACCGTCAGCGGCAACGACGCGTCCATCATCGTGTTCATGACGTCGACGAACGGCACCGCGCTGTGCACGGCGCGGAACAGGTCGGGCCGCAGGTTGACGACGGCACCCATGAGCAGCCCTCCGGCGCTGCCACCCTCGATCACCAGCCGCTGCTTGCTGGTCCACTTCTCGGCGACCAGGTACTCGGCACAGTCGACGAAGTCGGTGAACGTGTTCTTCTTGTTCATGAGCATGCCGGCCTCGTGCCACGCCTCGCCGAGGTCGTTGCCGCCGCGGATGTGTGCGATCGCGTAGACCACGCCGCGGTCGAGCAGGCTGATCCGGTCGCTGTCGAACGTGGCCGGCATCGCGAAGCCGTACGAACCGTAGCCGTAGAGCCACAGCGGTGCCGAGCCGTCGCGCGCGACTCCCTTCCTGTGCACGATCGACAACGGCACCTTGGTCCCGTCGCGTGCCGTCGCCCACAGGCGCTCGGTCGTGTACGCCGCCGGGTCGTAGCCGAGCACCTCCTGCCGCTTGCGCAGCGTGCGTTCGAGCGAGCCCAGGTCGTAGTCGTACACGCATGGCGGCGTGACCATCGACTGGTAGTCGACGCGGTACGTGTGCGACGTGAACTCGGGCGTGCCGCCGCCCGACGCGTGGTACACCGGCTCGGGGAACGTGATCTCGCGCCACGCGCCGGTCGCGAAGTCGAACACGCGGAACCGGTTCAGCGCCTGGCAACGCTCCTGCACGACCGCGAAGCCGGCGAAGACCTCGAAGCCGGTGACGAGCACGTCGGCCTGGTGCGGCACGAAGTCCCGCCACTTGCCGCGCTGCAGGTCGCCGACCGAGCCGCGCACGACGCGGAAATTGGGAGCCTGCTTGTTGGTGCGCAGGAAGAACTCGCCGTCGCGGTGTTCGATCGAGTAGCGGTGCCCCTTCTCGCGCGTCAGGAAGGCGACGAACGGCGCCGACGGGATCTTCGCATCGAGGCAGGTCCACGACGACGTGTCGGTGCTCATCGAGCCGAGCATCAGGTAGCGCTTGTCCTTCGTGCGACTGATGCCGATGCGGTAGAGCTCGTCCGTCTCTTCGCTGACCAGTTCGGGTTCGGCGCCGAGCCGCAGTCGCCAGAGCTGGTTCGAACGTTTGGTCACCGCGTCCTCCGTGACGAAGAACAGCGTGCGGTCGTCGGCCGCCCATTGCAGCGACGTCACGCGTTCGGCCGTGTCGGCCAGGACCGCGCCGGTGCGCAGATCCTTGACGTGCAGCGCGTACTGCCGGAACCCCGTCGTGTCGGTCGTGTAGGCGAGCAGGTTGCCGTCGTCGCTGACCTCGGTGGCGCCGATGCCGAGGTACGGCAGCCCCTTGGCCATCTCGTTCGGGTCGAGCAGCACGACCCGTTCGCCGTGCTCGTCGAACGAGCCGTCGGCGGCGGCGCGCTTGCGGCAGCGGATCGGGTACTGCATGCCCTCGACGGTGGCAGAGTAGTAGTCGTAGCGGCCGTCGCGCACGGGCACGCTGAGGTCGGTCTGCTTCGTGCGTGCGACCATCTCGCGATAGAGCGTGTCCTGCAGCGGCTGCAGGTCCTTCGTCATCGCCGCGGTGTACGCGTTCTCGGCCTCGAGGTAGGCGCTGACCTCGGGGCTCGACTTCTCGCGCAGCCAGAAGTAGGGATCGGCGAAGCTGCGGCCGTGCCACTCCTGCGTGTGTTCGACGCGCCGGGCGACGGGCGGGGCCAGCGCCTCCTGCGCGAACAACAGGGCCGCCGAAGCGAACAGGGCGCTGGTCGCGCGAACGAGGCGATCGAGGCGTGGCTGCATGGCTCGTGGTTGGTGGCGAACGGCCGCCGTCACCAACCCGTACCCGCATGTACGACGTCACGCAATCATCGGACCCGGCCCACGCTCGAGTCGGGCACATCGCAGTAGACTGCGGCCATGCTCTCTCGCCGCGGGTTCCTCGGGGCGGCCGCCGTGCCGCCGTTCGTTGCCGCCACCCTGACGTCGCGGCTGTCGGCCCTGACCCCGCTGCTGGCGGCAGCGCGCCAGGACCCGCGTTCGCCGGCCGAGTTCGCGCGCGACGAGACGTTCTGGCGCGCGATCCAGCAGGCGTTCCCCGTCGATCGCTCGATGAGCAACCTCAACAACGGCGGCGTCAGCCCGTCGCCGTCGCTGGTGCACGACAAGCTCGAGCAACGGCTGCGCTTCAGCAACGACGCGCCGCCCTACCACATGTGGCGCATCCTCGCACCGGGCCGCGAGATCGTGCGGCAGCGGCTCGCGGCGGCCTGCGGCTGCGATGCCGAAGAGTTGGCGATCACGCGCAACGCCTCCGAGAGCCTGATGATCTGCCAGCACGGCATCGAGCTGCAGCGCGGCGACGAGGTGTTGACCACCGACCAGGACTACCCGCGCATGCTGCAGGCGTTCCGCCAGCGCGAGCGGCGCGATGGACTCGTCTGCAAGCAGGTCGAACTGCCTGTCCCGTGCGTCGACGACGACGATGTCGTGCAGCGCTTCGCCGCGGCGATCACCGAGCGCACGAGGCTGATCCTGATCTGCCACGTCATCAACCTGACGGGCCAGATCCTGCCCGTGCAGCGCGTCTGCGCGATGGCGCAGAAGCGCGGCATCCCGGTGATCGTCGACGGTGCGCACGCGATCGCGCACTTCCCGTTCCGCATCGACGAGATCGGTTGCGACTACTACGGCTCGTCGCTGCACAAGTGGCTGTTCGCGCCGATCGGCACGGGCCTGCTCTACGTGAAGAAGGAACGCATCCCGTCGCTGTGGCCGCTGTTCGCGGCCGACGCCGCGATGGACGCCGACATCCGCAAGTTCGAGGAGATCGGCACGCACCCGGCCGCACTCGGCCTCGGCATCGCCGAAGCGCTGACGTTCCACGAGGGCATCGGCGCCGAGCGCAAGCTCGCGCGGCTCGTCATGCTGCGCGACCGCTGGGCCGCGCCGCTGACCCGGCTCGAGCGAATCCGCCTGCACACGGACCTGAGCCCGGGCCGCGCCGGCGCCATCGCCACGGTGCAGGTGCAAGGCATCGAGACCGGCAAGCTCGGCGGGTTCCTGTGGGACCGGCACCGCATCCTGATCTCGCCGATCGTACACGCGCGGTTCGAAGGCCTGCGCGTGAGCCCGAGCGTCTACACGACGCTCGACGAGATCGATCGATTCGTCGAGGTCCTCAGCGACGTCGCGAAGAACGGGCTGCCGGCGTAGGCGCACCTCGGTCAGGACTTCTGGCGCAGCAGCCGCGGCACGACGAGGTGGTCGAGGCTGAGCTTGCCAGCTCCCTTGGCGAGCAACCACAGCACACCGACCAGGAACGGCAGCGGCGCGACGTCGGCGAAGCTCTCGCTGAACGCGAAGCCCTCGAACAGCTTGGCCCGGTCCGCGGTGAGCAGCGCGACGACCATCGTGCACGTGAGCAGGCACGCCGTGACGCGCGTGCCGAGCCCCAGGATGAGCAGGATGCCACCGACGCATTCGATCGTCGCCACCATCGGCGCCTGCACGTCGGCGAGCGGGATGCCGAGCGAATCGAAGAACTCGACGATCTTGGGCAGGTTGCGCAGCTTGCCCAAGCCGGTCAAGAAGAACGCCTGGCCGAACACGATGCGCGTGACGACTTGGGCGATGGGTGTGAAGATCGCATCGGCCCGATGGGCGAGCGACTGCAGACGGTTCGGGGTGAGCAGGTTCATGGGGCTCCTTGGGTGGATCGGGAACGCAGGTGGACAGGACGCGGCATCAGCCGAGCACGATGGGCAGCAGCACACCGAGGCCGAGCGCGAACACCCAGAGCGCGGGCGCCGGACTGCCCGTCGGTCGGCGGTGCCGTTCCTCGTGCGCACGGAAGCGCGGATCGACGGCGACGCGCGCGCCGTGCCATCGTTCGAGCGACAGGAACACGAACGCGGTGACCGCACCGTAGGCGAGGTGGCCGACCAACGACGGCAGCGCGGTGCTCGCGCCTTCGATCGACCAGTCGAACGGCTCGCCGAGCAGGTGCGGGTACAGCGTCAGCGCGCCGAGGTACCACCAGAGCAGACCGTAGAGCAGGCCCCAGCCGAGCGCGCTGCCGAAGTCCGGCGCCTCGCGCGGGAACAACAAGCCGAACGGCATGCCGATGGCCATGCTGAGTGCGAGGTGCACGACGAAGCCGAGCCACTCGGAGGTGCCGCCGACGAGGCTCGCGACGTAGGGCAGCATGCCGGTGTCGAACATCGCGAGGCTGAAGACCAGCCCTCCGGCGAGGCCGCCGACGGCACCCCAGGCGACGCCCAACACCGCGTGCGTGCCGACGCCGCGGTGTTCGCGCTGCAAGGGGTCGGAGTCGATGAACAGGGCGACCCAGACCTTGTCGACGGCCGCGAACACGAGGCCCAGCAGCACGCCGAAGAAGATGTGCCCGACGAGCAGCCCGTAGTGGGTCGCCGCGCCACTGGCACTCCAGTCGAGCGCTTCGCCGCGCAGCAGCGGCAGGCAAGTCATGGGACCCAGGAACCACCACAGCATGCCGTAGGCGAGACCCCATCCCATGCACGAACCGAGGCCGCGCACGCTGCGTTGGAACAACACGCCGTAGCTGGCACCGATCAGCGCGGCACCGCCCGCGCGTTGCAGCACGCCCGTCACGACACCCACCTCGCCGCGCACGATCGACAGCGCGCCGGGGTCGATGCGTGCAAACACCCAGCTACCGACGATTCCCGCGAGCCCACCCACGACGAGCGCACGCACCACGCGCAGCGGCGGGTGGTGCGCGGGCAATCCGCGTGCGATTGCCACCGCGCCGAGCACCACACCGAGCGGCGTGCCGATGCAGACGAGGTAGGCGATCAGCGCCGGCACCTGGCCCTTGACCACACTCATTTCGCACGGCGCTCCGGCCGGACTGGACCACCAGGCGGCGATGCCCGTGGGAACCGCGAGCCAGAGCAAGAACGTGTAGGCCAGCGCCCAGATCAGCCCCTCGCCGATCCCGCGCGTGCGTTCGCTCGCGAGCAGCCCGAACAGCGCGCCACCGGCGGCGCCTGTCACCGGTCCCGTGAACACCGTGGCTGGCCCGAGCAGCAGACAGCCGAGACCACCGAGGCCGCCGACGATGGCGCCGACGACGACCGGCACGCGCGCGGAAGGCATGGCGTTCATCGCTCCCCCCGTGCGTCGCTGTCGAGGTCGATCGTCTGCACGATGTCGCGCGGAAAGAACACCTCGATCGTCCAGTCGCCGAGCACGCGCACCTTGCGCTCGAGGCTCGGCAGCTTGCTCAGGTAGATCGCACGCCACATGAGCCACGCGAACAGGCCCGAGAAGCGCAGGCCCTTGATCTCGGCGCACGCGGTGTGGTGGCCGACGACGCAGAGCGCACCGAGCGGCGAGAACCGGAACGGGCGCGGCGCCTTGCCGCGCAGCACCGCCTGCACATTGGCGGCGAGCTGGCGCGCCTCGCGGATCGCGAACTGCGCCGTCGGCGGGCAGCTGCGGTCGCTGCCGGGATTCGGGATCGCGGCCGCGTCGCCGAGCGCCCACACGTCGTCGTGGCCCCTGACGCGCAGCGTTTGCTCCGTGAGCACTGCGCCGCGCTTGTCGAGTTCGACGCCGAGCGTCTTGAGCAGCGGATGGGGCGCAGTGCCGGCGGTCCACACGAGCGTGCGCGCGGACAGTTCGCCGTCGGACAGCACGACGCGGTCGGCGGTCGCGTCTCTGAGCCGCGTGCCGAGGCGGAACGTCACGCCGCGCCGCGCCATGCTGCGCTGCGCGTAGAGCGCCAGCGGTTCGCCGAGCTCGTTGAGGATGCGCTGGCCACCGTGCACGAGCACGACCTGCAGTTCGTCGCGCGGGATGTTGGGGTAGAACGGCAGCATGCCGCGCACGAAGTCGTTGAGGCCGCCGGTCAGTTCGGCCCCCGCGAAGCCGCCGCCGGCGATCACGAACGTCAGCAGCCGCCGCCGTTCCTCGGCATCCTGCTCGACGTCGGCGCGTTCGAAGCAGTCGATGACGTGGTTGCGGATGCGGATCGCGTCGGCGAGGGACTTGAAGTCGAACGCGTGCGCCTCGACGCCCGCCATGCCCAGGTAGTTGGACACCGCGCCGAGCGCGAGCACGAGGTGGTCGTAGCCGATCTCCTGGTCGACACCGAGCGCCCGCTCGACGCGCACGCTGCGCTTGCCGAGGTCGATCGCCACCGCCGTGCCGCGCACCACCGTCGTGCGCCGCAGCCCCGTGCGCAGCGGGCTCGTGATGTGCGTCGCCTCGAGGCTGCTCGCGGCGACCTCGGCCAGCATCGGCGTGAACAGCAGCGCGTTGGTCTCGCTGACGATCGTCAACTCGATCTCGGGACTGGCGCCGAACAGGCTCTCGAGCCGTTCGGCGGTCGAGACGCCGGCGAAGCCGCCGCCGAGGATCACGATGCGCACAGCCTTCGGCGGCACCGGGACGGGCGGCACCTGCTCGGGCCCCCACCGGCGCGTGGCGAAGCCATCGAGCGCGTGCGCGAGCACGCCGAGCACGGCCTGGAACAGGATCCAGCCCACGAGCGCCGGGAAGACTTCCCGCATGGCCGCGGCCGTCCACCGCGGCTCCTCACCGGCGAGCAGCGGCAGCACGACGACGTTGCTCATCGCCCACAGCGGCACGCCGAACGTCGCGGCTTCCATGAGGGCGTCGATGGCAACCCGCGGCACGGGCCGGCGCACCAGCACGAAGCACGGCCCGACGAGCAGCGCGAGCGCAACGCCGGCGAGCGGCCCCCCGACGCCGGTGGTGACGGCGAGGATCGGGCTGGCGAGCACGCCGGCGACGGCGCCGGTGAGGGCACGACGGAGGTGGCGGTTCATACCTGCACTCGTGAGGGACTGCCATCGCGGATGCCGCCGCGGCACCCGGGCGCGCGGCGCTGCTACGACGTTTGGCTGGACAACACTGCCCAGTTCTTCGAAGATTCGGTTCGCGGTGGGATCGTTCCCGGGGAGGCAGTCGTAACCTGCGCCCCGCTGACCACGGTCGGCGACCCACCCACCCAACTCTCACCCGAGTCACTCGAAGACACCAATGAAGGCTTCCAAATCCGTCCTGCTCTCCGCCGCCGTCTCCGGTCTGCTGCTGGGCGCGGCTTCCACCACGCTGACCTCCTGCTCCAAGAAGGAGGAGACGAAGACCGCCGCACCGGCCGGCGGTTCCGGCGCCGCCGCCGACCCCGCCGCGGCCGACAAGCACTCGTGCAAGGGCCAGAACGCCTGCAAGGGCAAGGGCGGCTGCAAGACCGGCGACAACGGCTGTGCCGGCAAGAACTCGTGCAAGGGCAAGGGCGGCTGCGCCGTTCCGTCGACGCACAAGTAGCACGCCCGCGCGATGCGCCCAGGCCGGCAACTGCTGCTGCTGCTGGCCTGCGCCGGATGTTCGGCGCCCGCGGGCAACGAGCCCGCCGGGGCGCCTTGGCTCTTCGAGGTCACGCTGGACCCCAACGGCGAGGAGCTCGCCGTGCAGGCGATGTTGCCTGCCGGGCCGCAGCTCGACCTCGACGTCGCACCCGCCACGGCGGCGCGCTTCCTCGGCGACATCGAGGTGACCGAGAACGGCACGACGCGCGCGAGGTCGCTCGTCGACGGCGGCCTGCACCTCGACGCCGCCGAGAGCTCGCGCCGCCTGCGCTGGCGCTTCCGCGCCCGCGCCGCAGCCGAGGCCATCGACGACATCGACGCGGCCGCCTGGCGCGGCCAGGGCTTCGTCGGCTCGCTCGGCGCGTTCCTGCTGCATCCCGGTGACGACGCCGCGGGGCGCGTGTTCGACCTGCACGTCGCGGCGCCGCCCTACCTCACGTTCGCGTGCGGGTGCAACCCGACCGCCGACGGATGGCGCGGGCGCGTCGAGGACCTCGCGATCCTGCCCGCGTGCACGTTCGGGGCGGTCGCGCGGCGCACGCTGACGATCGATGGCGCGGCCAACAGACCGCGCATCGACGTCGTCGAACTCGGCGAACGTCCGGCGCGCTACGCCGAGGCGCTCGACGAATGGGTGACCGACGCGGCGCACGCGGTCGCGCAGTACTTCGGCACGTTCCCGGTCGACCACCTGCTGCTCGTCATCGTCGCCAGTCGCCGCCCAGGCATCAGCGGCGGCACGGCGCGCGGCATGGGCGGCGCGCGCATCGTCGTCGACGTGCCGCCGCGACAGCGGCAGGAGCAGTTCCGCCGCGACTGGGTGCTGTTCCACGAGATGATCCACCTCGGCATGCCGTCGCTGCCGATGGCGCAGCACTGGCTCGAGGAAGGCAGCGCCACCTACATCGAACCGCTGCTGCAGGCGCGAGCGGGCCGCAAGACCGAGGTTGCCGTCTGGACCGAGTTCCTCTCCGACTACGCGCAGGGGCTCGCCGGCGCCGGCGGGCTCGACGACGACCACAGCTGGGCGCGCACCTACTACGGCGGCGCCACGTTCTGCCTGCTCGCCGACGTCGAGATCCGCGCGCGCACCGACAACCGGAAGTCGCTGCAGGACGTGATGCGCGCCGTGCTCACGGGCCGCGGCAACATCACGCAGACCGCGCGCATCGAAGAACTGCTGTCGACCGGCGACCGCGCAACGGGCACGACGGTGCTCACCGAGCTGTACGCGCGCATGGGCCAGAGGGTCCAGCCGCGCGAACTCGACTCCTTGTGGCGGCGACTCGGCGTGCGGCTCGAGAACGGCCGCACCGTGTTCGACGAGGACGCGGAGCTGGCCTCGGTGCGCAGGGCCCTCGTGCTCGGCACGCGCTGAACGCGCGTTCAGCTCGCCGGTCGTTCGGTCACGGGCCGCGCCACCGGCGGCGGCAGCGGCGCCTTCGCGCCGCCGCGCGCCTCTCCGGCCAGCAGCGCCTGCACGTCGGCGTAGGCATAGATCACCGGCGGCTTGTCCTTCGGCAGGCCGCCGGTGTCCGCCGACGGCCCGTAGGTGCTGTGCAGGCCGTGCCCGAACATGCGCAGCATCGCCGTCTGCTGGCCGCGATGGTGCGCCGTGTGCGCCACGCGCCGCACCATGACCCAGGTGCGCGGCCGCCGCACCTCGAAGAACGCGACCTCCTCCTCCCACCACGCGTCGGACTTCGCCGCCAACGCCGCGCGCCGGTGCTCGGCGGCCGCCGCGTAGTGGCGCAGGAACGCGAGCCGCGACAGTTCTGCCGGCAGCACTTCGCCGGGGGCCGTGATGCCGAGCATCGACGCGAACCATCCGTGTTCGCTCTGGCACTGGTGGATCATCTGCTCGCGCAGCGTGCGGCCGCGCGCATCACCGGCCCGCGGCCGCACGTCGAGTTCGTCGTCTGCCGCCATCGACCAGACGCCGAGCACCTTGAGGATCTCGGTGGCGTAGGTGTCGACGAGGAACGAGTAGCGCGTCGTCATGCCGGCATCGTCGGCAGCCCCCGGTCTGCGGGCAACGTCCGGGGCGGGCCCAGGCTCCTCCCGCCCGGCAATTCCGCGTCGGGCCCGGCGTTCGCGCCGAACCCAGGTTCCGCTTCACGACGCTGCGCCGCGGCCCTAACCTTCTTGCCCCCATGACGCCCGTCGCCTCCGACCCCGTCCGACTTCGCGATGCGAGCCAGAAGGCACTGGCCGGCGGCATGCTGACCCCCGACGAAGCGCTGCTGCTCCACCGCGGCCTCGACCAACCGTCGCTCGGCGTGCTTGCCAACGACGTGCGCCTGCGCCTCAACCCGAGGCAGGCCGACGGCAGCGTGCGCGTCACCTACATCGTCGATCGCAACCTCAACCCGACCAACGTCTGCGTCACCGACTGCGGCTTCTGCGCGTTCTACCGTTCGCCCGACGCCGCGGATGCCTACGTGCTGACGCGCGAGGTCATCTACCAGAAGGTCGACGACCTGCTCGCGCACGGCGGCATCCAGCTGCTGCTGCAGGGTGGCCACCACCCGCGGCTCAGGACCGAGTGGTTCGCCGAGCTGTTCAGGGACCTCAAGCAGCGTTACCCGCAGGTCTGGATCCACGGCATGAGCCCGCCCGAGATCACGCACCTGAGCAAGCTCGAGAAGCGCCCGGTGCGCGACATCCTGCGCGACCTCAAGGCGGCCGGCCTCGACTCGATCCCCGGCGGCGGCGCCGAGATCCTCGTCGAACGCGTGCGCAAGGTCATCGCGCCGAAGAAGGCGACGACGCAGGAGTGGCTCGAGGTCTACCGCCAGTGGGCCGCGCTCGGCGGCAAGGGCACGGCGACGATGATGTTCGGCCACGTCGAGACCGACGCCGAACGCATCGAACACATGACGCGCATCCGCGAGCTGCAGGCCGAGACGAACGTGTTCACGGCGTTCATTCCGTGGACCTACCAGCCCGACCACACGCCGCTCGGCACGCAGCTGCTCGCGACGCGCGGCGGCATGAAGGCGACCGTCGCCGAGTACCTGCGCACGCTGGCCACGGCGCGCCTCTACCTGCAGAACGTGCAGCACCTGCAGTCGAGTTTCGTCACGCAGGGCATGAAGGTGTGCCAGATCGGCCTCGCCATGGGCGCCGACGACTTCGGTTCGGCGATGCTCGAGGAGAACGTCGTCAGCTCCGCCGGCTGCACGCACCCGACGTCGATCCCCGAGATCGAACGCCACATCAAGGACGCCGGCTACGTGCCGCAGCGCCGCAACATGATGTACGAGCCCGTCGAGACGCCGCCGACCGACCGCTTCGGCAAGCCGCTCGGCCAGAAGAAGGCCATCGTGTCGCAGGTCGAGGCGTGAGCGACCGGCTGACGGTCGCGCTGGCACAGATCGCTCCCGTCTGGCTCGATCGCGACCGCACGCTCGCGAAGGTGCTCGAGCACGTCGCGCGCGCCGCCGACGGCGGCGCCCAGCTCGTCGCGTTCGGCGAGGCGTTCGTGCCGGGCTACCCGTTCTGGGTCGAACACACCGGCGGCGCGCGCTTCGAGGACGAGCGGCAGAAGGAGTTCTACGCGCACTACCTCGAGCAAGGTGTCGAGCCGGCCGTGCACCTCGCACCGCTGCAGCAGCTTGCGCGCGAGCGCGGCATCGCAGTGGCGCTCGGCTGCATGGAGCGCGCCCGCGACCGCGGCGGGCACTCGCTCTACTGCGCATTCGTCTGGATCGACCGCGACGGCACCATGGCGCCTGCGCACCGCAAGCTCGTGCCGACCCACGAAGAGCGTCTCGTCTGGGCGCCCGGCGACGGCCACGGCCTGCGCTGCCACGCGACAGGCCCGTTCACGGCCGGCGGTCTCGTCTGCTGGGAGAACTGGATGACGCTGCCGCGCGCCGCACTGCACGCCGAGGGCGAAGACCTGCACGTCGCCCAGTGGCCCGGCAACCATCGCAACACCGAGGACCTGACGCGCTTCCTCGCGCGTGAGGGGCGCAGCTACGTCATGTCGGTGTGCGGCCTCATGCGGCGCGAGCACGTGCCCGAT
>DASUFY010000068.1:0-43693 GCA_036274315.1 Planctomycetota bacterium
GCCGCCCGACGCGGCCATGTCGCCGAACAGGGCCAGCACGGGCTTCTTGGGCTGCTCGCGGCGGAAACGCCGCACCATCTGGTAGATGACGTCCGAGTCCGTGACCCCACCGCCCGGGGAGTCGATGAACAGCAACACGCCGCGCACGTCGTCCTCGGCGGCCTGGCGCAGCGCGCGGCGGACCTGGCTGACGGTGCCGCCCGGCGCCCCGAGCACGGGGCTCTGCGATTCGGCGATCGCGCCGCGGATCGCCACCTGCAGGATCTTGGTCTGGCCCCCGCGCTCGCCGGCGACGTGCACCTCGTCGTAGACGCCGTCGGCCTCGCCGCCGAGCCCGCCTCCGGCCAGGCTGCCGACGCTGAGCAACACCAGCAGCACGTTGAGTCCGGCACTCGCCACGAGCAGGATGCCGAGGAAGATCGCGACGAAGAACGCGACGCCGCGCGACTCGCGCGGCGTCGTCTGCGCCTGCGGCCAGCCGGGGCCCGCTGGCCAGTTCGGCGTCTGCGGCGGCACGCCCGGCGGTGGGCTTCCGGGCGGGTTGGGGGGTGGCGTGGTCATTCGGGGCTCACGAGGGCCCGCGCGATCACGAGCCGCTGGATGTCCGTCGCACCTTCGTAGATCTCGGTGATGCGCGCGTCGCGCAGCAGCCGTTCGGCGGCGGTGGTGCCGTCGGCACCGGCGATGCCCATGATCGACACGGCCGCGCGAGCGGCGCGGTTGGCGAGCCGGGACGCGCAGGACTTGGCCATGGCCGCCTCGGTCGTGCAGCGCACGCCGTTGTCGCGCAGGATCGCCGCCCGCCAGGTCAGGAACCGATAGGCGTCGAGGTCCGCGGCGAGGTCCGCGAAGGCCCACTGGTCCGGCTGCGTCGCCTTCGAGCGGCCCTTGCTGTCGACCTGGCTCCCGAGGTGCGTCCGGATCATGTCGGTCGCGGCGCGCGCGATGCCGAGCGACTGCGAGGCGATGCCGAGCCGCCCACCGTCGAGCGTGTCGAGCGCGATCGTGAAGCCCTGCCCTTCTGCCGCGATCAGGCAGTCGGCCGGCACCTCGACGTTCTCGAGCACGATCTCCGTCGTCGGCGAGCCGCGCAGACCGAGCTTGCGCTCCTTCTTGCCGACGCCGACGCCCGGCCAGCCCTTCTCGACGACGAACGCCGAGATGCCCTTGACGCGGTCGGGACCGGTCCGGGCGAAGACGATGAACAGGCTGGCCTCGCTGCCGGTCGTGATCCAGAGCTTCGCGCCGTCCACGACGTAGTGGTCGCCGTGCTTCCTGGCCTCGCAGCGCAGCGCGGCCGCATCCGAACCCGAGAACGCTTCGCTGAGACAGTAGGCACCGAGCCACTCACCGGTCACGAGCTTCGGGAACCAGCGCCGCTTCTGGGCATCGTTGCACCACTTGCCGATCAGCGAGTTGACGAGCGAGTTGTGCACGCTGATCGTCACACCGGTCGACACGCAGGCCGCGTTGATCTCCTCGAGCATGACGCAGCTGGCGAGGTTGCCCATCGCCGAGCCGCCGTACTCCTTCGCGACGGTCGTACGCAGCAGACCCAGCTTGCCTGCCGCCGCGACGGCCTCGCGCGGGAACCTGACCTCGGCGTCGTAGGCGGCCGCATCGCCGAGGTGCTTCTTCGTGTAGTCGGCCACGAACTCGCGGAACTGCTGCAGCGCCGGCGCCAGTGCGAAGTCGGGGACCTGCACGTTCGGCTCGATGCCCTTGCCCGTCATCGCGGATCCCGTCATCACTTGCCCTGCGCGTAGTCGTAGAAGCCCTTCTTGGTCTTGCGACCCAGGTGCCCCGCCGCGACGAGGCGGCGCAGCAGGGGACAGGCGCGATACTTGTCGTCGCCCAAGCCCTGCTTGAGCACGTCGAGGATCGAAACGCACACGTCGAGTCCGATGAAGTCGGCGAGCGTCAGCGGGCCCATCGGGTGGTTCATGCCGAGCTTCATGATCTCGTCGATCGCCTCGCGCGTGGCCACGCCTTCCATGAGCGCGAACGCCGCCTCGTTGATCATGGGCATGAGGATGCGATTGGCGACGAAGCCCGGGTAGTCGTTGGCGAGCACCGGCGTCTTGCCGAGCGCCTTGGACCAGCCGACGACGGCGTCGCTCACGGCGTCGCTCGTGTCGTTGCCGCGGATCACCTCGACGAGCTTCATGAGCGGCACGGGGTTCATGAAGTGCATGCCGACGACGCGCTGCGCGCGCTTCGTCTTCGACGCCAACACGGTGATCGAGATCGACGAGGTGTTGCTGGCGAGAATGGCCGACCCGGGCAGCGTGGCGTCGGCGGCCTGGAAGACCTTCGTCTTGACGTCGAGGTCTTCGGTGACCGCCTCGATGCACAGGTCCACGTTGGCCAGCACGCCCATGTCCTGCGTGGCGGTCAGCAGCGTCTTGGCGCGCTCCGCATCGGCGGCCGGCAGCGTGCCCTTCTCGACGAACCTGCCGAGACTCCGGTGCACGTTCTCGAGGCCGCGGTCGAGGAATTCCTTCTTGACGTCGACCATGAACGTCTTCACGCCGCAGGTGGCGAAGGTCTGGGCGATGCCGTTGCCCATCGTGCCGGCACCGATCACGGCGATGGCGGCGGGGAGTTGTTGGTTGCTCATGTCAGGATCACGTCGTCGGCTGCGTGCGGGTCGAGGTCGGTTGCCGGCGTCACATGCGCTCCACGGCCATGGCCACCGCGTTGCCGCCGCCGAGGCAGAGGCCGGCCAGGCCGCGCGCCTTGCCCAGCAGCTGCATCGCGTGCAGCAGCGTGACGAGCACGCGGGCGCCCGAGCAACCGATCGGGTGGCCCAGTGCGACCGCGCCGCCGTGCACGTTCCAGCGCGCGGGATCGATCTCGAGCTGACGCTGCAGAGCGACCATCTGCACCGCGAAGGCCTCGTTCATCTCGACGAGATCGAAGTCGCGCGGGCTGCAGCGCAGCAGCGCACAGACCTTCTTGGTCGCGACCTCGGGTGCCATCATGACCCACTCCGGCGCCAGGCCGCCGGTGGCGTAGCCGGTGATGCGCGCGAGCGGTTTCAGGCCGTTCGACCTGGCCCAGTCCTCGTCGCACACGATCAGCGCGGCGGCACCGTCGTTGATCGAACTCGCGTTGCCGGCGGTCACCGTGCCGTCCTTGGGCTGGAAGACCGGTTTCAGCCTGGCGAGCGCCTCGACGGTGGTGTCCGCGCGCGGGCCTTCGTCCACATCGAATCGCACCGGTTCGCCCTTCTTGGGCCTGTACTCGACCGCGAAGATCTCCGCGGCGAACGCGCCACTGTTCTGCGCCTGAACCGCCCGGCGGTGACTCTCCGCGGCGTACGCGTCCTGTTCCTGGCGGGACACCTGGTACTTCTTGGCGACGAGCTCGCCGGTGATGCCCATGTGGAAGTCGTTGTAGTGGTCCCAGAGCCCGTCCCACACGATCCCGTCGAGCGCCTGCGTGTGACCCAGCCGCGCTCCCGAGCGGGCGGCCGGCAGGTAGTAGGGTGTGTTCGACATCGACTCCATGCCACCAGCGACCGCCACCTGCAGGTCGCCGGCCTTGATCGCCTGCGCGGCCAACATCACCGATTTGAGGCCGGAGCCGCAGACCTTGTTGATGGTGACGGCCGCGGCGGCATCCGGGATGCCCGCCGCACGCAGCGCCTGACGAGCCGGGTTCTGGCCGAGCCCGGCCTGGAGCACGTTGCCCATGAGCACCTCCTCGACCTGGTCGGGCGGCAGCTTGGCCCGACGCAGCGCTTCCGCCACCGCGAGGCCACCGAGCTGCGGCGCCGTGAACGAGGCCAAGGCTCCCTGGAACTTGCCGATCGCTGTGCGGCACGCGGCGACGATGACTGGGCGACCCATGGTTTGCAGGTTCCTGTGGTGAGGCTGTCCGGCGCTGGTCGGTGCCGGCACCGGGATGCCGCGACCACCCACGCGCGAACGTCGAGGGGCGAAGATTGTAGGTATGTGCCCTGGGCCCCGCCATCGCGAGATGTTCGGGATTCCACCGACCGACGCCGGACCCGGGCCCTAGGGCTGAGTGATCGCAACGAATCGGAACTCGCGCGCGGAAAGCATGCGGCCCACCGGACACTCGCATGTCTGGCAGGCCGCATCTTCAGGCGGAAGATCCAACCGCGGATCTCCAGCGGGCTGTCTGGTGGAGTCGAGGGGAGTCGAACCCCTGACCTATGCATTGCGAACGCATCGCTCTACCAACTGAGCTACGACCCCGTGGAACTTCGGGGGCGGCACGTTAGCGAGACGGAGGCGGCAGGTAAAGAGCCTGCTCCGGCAAGGCGGCGGGATTCCGGGACTCCGAGATCAGGACACCGGGCCGACGGCCCCCGATCGTGGCGAAGCCGGGCACACGCTCGCGTTCGGTCCGGAACACCCAGCTGCGCGCGGCGACGAGGTGCACGGGCGGCACGGTGGAGATCGTCACCCCGTGCGGCACCACGAGCGGTCCGCATACCGTCGTGTCGACGCGCAGGTGCAATTCCCCCGTCGGCACGATGCCCGCGTCGACTCGGATCGATCCGCGGCACCCGACCAGGCCGAAGTAGACCGCACCACTGCCCTCGATCGCTCCGGCAAACGGCCCAGGCTGGCGCATCACGTCGCCCGGCGACCAGCGACCGTTGCCATCCCGATCGGCGAACGCGACGGTGCCGGGCTTCGTGACGGTGACGAAGCACAGGTGCCCCGGCCCTTCCACCGCGACCGAGCGTGCGACGTAGAGATTGCCCTCGACCACGATCGTCAGGTCGCGCGCGAGCTTCAGACGCAGCGGCACCGTGCCGGGCTCGATCCACAGGTGCCCGGGCACGACGATGATGTCACCGGGCACCTCCAACGTGGCGCTGCCGGCCGCGGGAGCCAGCACGAAGTCGTCCGCCTCGGTGCCGGCTTCCAGGTGCAGCAGGGCGATCTCCCGATCGATGCGGAACGCCGGCAGCTGTTCCGCCCGCGCCGCCGAGGCCGTGGCCGCGGCATCCACGCGGGGCAGCTCCGACTCGTCGATGCACTGACCGGTGCCGACGAGGTCCAGGACGGCAGGGTCGACGGCCGCGCAGTCGCAACCCATGGCCCGCGGCGCAGCTCCCTCGAGCTCGACGCAACGGAACCAGTACGAACTTCCCTCGGGACACCGACTCTCGATCAACCAGTCGGCGGCGCGCTTGCGAATGCAGACGCGGATGTCCCCCGCCTCCACTCGTTCGAACTCGAAGCCCTTCTCGGCCACGCAGTGCATCGCCGCTGACTCGGCGGCGATGCGGGCGCGCGCGAACGACTGCGCCTGGCGCAGGCGTTCCGCGCGGTCCAGCGTGCGCGCCATGTCGACGAGGGACATGCCGAAGAGCACGAAGGAGACGCCCGTCACCAACGGCAGGGGAGCACCGAGGAAGCGCCACAGGGGTGCGCTGCGACCGCGACGCGCGGGCCTCACTGTGACTCTCCGTCCGTGCCCAGGCTCCGCAGGCCCAGGAACATGCCGCCCGGCGACTGCTCCCGCACGAGCTGCAGCCCCGGGAACAGCCCCACCATCGCCACGAGCTCCGTCGGCGCGACGGTGTCCGGTCGGTCGCGAGACTCGATGCTGTGCAGCAACGTGAGCTGCTCCTGACGCCGGTCCACGAGCGCATCGACGGTGAGCCGTTCGCGTCGCAGAGAATAGGCTCCGGCAAGGCTCGCGGTGAGCAGGAGGCCCGCTAGGACTCTCTCCAACCGGACCGCGTGCAGCAGGATCACGTCAGGGCCTCTTCCGGTGCTGCAACAGGGACTTCGACCACGTCGCTGCCCGTGCGCACACCTGCCGGAGGATTGGCATTGAGCCACTCGAGCAGGGCGTTGCACTCCGTGGCGAGACCGCCGAGCAGGTCGCCGCGGCGCAGATTGACGCGGAACGCGACATCGCCGGCGCGGATCCTGTGCAGGGCCTGTACGAGTCGCCGCTCGGGGCCCGCGATGCGGCCCGCCAGCCGTGCCGACTGCAGCACGACGACCGAGGCGCACGCCAAGAGGAACGCACCGATGAGCAGGATCGCGGTGCCGTCGCTGACCGAGACGCCGCGCCCCGCGGCCGCATCCGTGAGCAGGCCGCGGCCATAGTGGGTCAGCACGATCACGGTCACGAACATCGACACGGCCGGCATGAAGACCGCGGCTCGCATGAGCCGGTTGCCAGCCCCGGCGGGCTGCAGAAGGCGTCGTTCATTCCATCGCCGTGTACTCGACACCATGGGGAACTTCAGGCTGATGAACCACCAACACGTCGTTTCGGCACCTGCGCCGAACGCTCGGTCTCCACCAGATCGGCTCGAACCCTCAACTCGTTGAGTCGCACGTGCTCATGTCGTCCCGCAGTTGGACACAAGCTTGCGCGAGCCGAATGCCGATGTCTTGTCAGTTCCGCGGCGACGGAACCGGTGACCAATATGGTTGAGCAAGTGAACCAGCCAGACAAGACGGGAAGGAAGGCGACGATCCTCGCCGTGACCTCGGGCAAGGGAGGCGTGGGCAAGACCTCGCTCTCCGTCAACATCGCCTGCGAGTTCAGTCGGCGAGGCTACCGCACGATCATCGTCGACACGGACCTCGGGCTCGCCAACGCACACATCCTGGCCGGCATCAAGCCGGCCAAGACGCTGTCGGACTACATCGAGGGCACGGCGGAGCTCTCCGACATCATCGAGACCGGGCCGAGCAAGGTGAAGTTCATCAGCGGCGGCAGCGGCGTGCGCGAGATGGCCAACCTGGACGACAACGGCCGCGCCCGCATCTGTGTGGCCATCGAGGAGCTCACGCCGTTCTGCGACGTGATCCTGCTCGACACGGGCGCCGGCGTGTCGAAAGGGGTGACGGACTTCGTCAGTCTCGCCGACCACACGATCCTCGTCACGACGAGCAACTTCGCGGCGATCGCGGATGCCTACGGCATCGTCAAGGTCGTCGTGCAGGACGGCTACACCAAGCCGATCCACTGCATCGTGAATCGCGTGCGCTCACCGGAAGAAGCGGAGCAGGTCTTCCTGAAGCTCAAGGGCTGCACCGAGCGCTTTTTGGGCTTCGACCTCAACTGGCTCGGACTCCTGCCGGAAGATAGCTCCGTTGAGGGCGCCGTTTTGAAGCGCGCGCCGTTCAGCGAAGTCTTCCCCGGCAGTGTCGCATCGCGCTACCTGGCCAAGTTGGTGTCGAGCCTCGAGAAGTTCGTCGCGGCTCCGAAACCGACGCCGCAGGCCGCGAAGACCTGACGGGAAGGACAACAAACCTGGCAGGTGGGAGCCTGCCGCATTGCAAACTGGGAACCAGGGGATTCAGGGATGACCCGCACGACGAAGCAGGATGCGACGGATCGCATGGATCAGGCGACGGGGAAGTTCACGGCCGCGGCCGAGGAAGCATTCGGCCGACAGGCCAACAAGGGGATACTGGCAGACACCGTCGCCGAGGAACTGAATGTTCCGCGGCGAACTGCTGCGCGGGTTCTCGATGCCGTCCTGGACGCCGTCAGCGACTTGCTGCGCAGTCGCGGCAAGGTCGCGGTGAAGGGCTTCGGCACCTTCGAGCGACGCATCCGCAAGGGGCGCGCCTACAAGCACCCCTTGACGGGAGAGAGCATCGACGTCGCCAACAAGGAGACGATCATCTTCAAGCCCAGCGACCAACTCATCGTCGAAACGCGCACCAACGCGGCTCCCCGGGCGAAGAAGTCACCGGGCCTGCCGACCGACGACATCCTCTTCAAGGGTTGATCGGCGCGCACCGGCCGGGCCCACGGGGCCCAGCACGCGGGGAGGCATCGACGATCGATGCCTCCCCGCTTCACGTTTCGTGGGCGAGGGCCGGACGGGCGTCGCGACGCAGAGTCCGGCCATTCTCTGATGACCTCGACCCCGAGGGCAGGCTATGGTCTCGACAGTGACCGGGACCGAGCAAATCCCAGAGGAATTCCTGGCCGCCTGCGTCCAGTTCGACGTGCGACCAGGGGACGTGGCGGCCAACCTCGCGGCCATGCGAGCCGGCGTGGATGAGGCCGTCGCCGCCGGCTCCAGACTCTGCGTGTTGCCGGAGCTGTGGTCGACCTCGTTCTTGCAGAAGCTCGAACCGACCGTGCTGCACGAGGCCAAGGGGGCGGAGGAGGACGTGCGGGAACTCTCCGCGACGCACGGCCTCGTCATCGTCGGCAGCACCGTCGAAGCCGAGGGCGAGCAGATCTTCAACACGGCGCGCGTCTACGAGAACGGCAACCTGCTCGACTCGTACCGCAAGATCCACCTGTTCTCACCGAACCTGGAGCACCGGTTCCACTGCTCGGGGACCGAACCCAGGATCGTGCAGACGAAGCTCGGCCGCCTCGGTGTGCTCATCTCGTACGACCTGCGATTCCCCGAACTGTCGCGCTACTACTTTCACAAGGGCGCGGAGATGCTGGTGGTCCCGGCCCAGTGGCCCGAAGCGCGCGCGCAGCACTGGCGCACGCTGTTGCGCGCGCGTGCCATCGAGAACGAGATCTTCGTGCTCGGCTGCAACCGCACGGGCCAGGAGCCGAACCAGAAGAGCGGCGAGCCCATGGCGTTTCCCGGCGATGCGCGCATCGTCGACCCCACCGGCGAAGTGCTCGCAGCGGGTTCTGGCGACGCCGGCGCCGTCGTGGCGCCGATCGAGTTGCGCAAGGTGCGCACGATGCGGAGGATCCTGCCGATCGAGCAGGACCTGCGCCCCTCGGTCTACCGGCACATGTTCGAAGAAGCGTGGCCGTTGATCGTGCAGCGGAGCCGCGAGGCGAACGACACAACCGCGCAGGCACCGCCGGGTCCGAGGCAGGACGAAGGAGCCTGACGGCCGGCTACTCGACGAAGGCCTGCAGTTGGCGCAGCTTGCCCGGTCGCTTGATGCGTCCGATCGCCGCGTTCTGCAGCTGGCGGACCCGCTCGGCGGTGATGCCGAGGTCCATCGCGATCTCGCCGAGCGTCTGCGGCTGCTCCCCGTCGAGACCGAAGCGCCGGCGCAGGATGCCCTGCTCGCGCACCGGCAGATCTGCCATCACTTCGTCGAGTGCTTGACGCAGGTTGCCGACCGGAATCGACTCGGGGATCGGCGGCAGGCTCTCGTCGGGAAGGAGCTGCCCCAGCGCCGATCCGCCGTCAGCCGACAACTCCGCGTCCAGACTGACCGCATAACGACGCGTCGCGAGCACGCGACCGACCTTCTCGGCCGAGATGCCGAGGCGAGCGCCGATCTGAGCGTGCGAGAGCTCCTGCCCATCCCTGCGGCCTGCTTCCTGCACACGTCGGATCTTGCCGAGCACCTTCTGGACCCAGATCGGCACGCGCACGGTGCGAGAGCTGTTGTAGAGCATCTTCAGCACGGCCTGATGAACCCAGTACTGCGCGTACGTTCGGAAACGGACATCGCGCCGCCAGTCGAATCCATCGATCGCCTGGAACAGCGACGCGTTGCCCTCCTGGATCAGATCGGCCGTGTCGACGCCGAGGCCCCGATAGCGATTCACCGTGCCGAGCACGATGTAGAGAGCCCCCTCCACGTACAGGTTGCGCAGGTCTTCGAACTGCCGGACCATCGTGGCGAGCCAGGCCCGATCGACGCCGCGCGCCGCGGGGATCTCGTCGATCGCCTGTTGGATCTGCCGAGCGGGTTGGCGCAGCGTCTCCACAGCCGTCGCAGCGGACACACCGAGTTCCATGAGGCACTGCGCAACGAGATCGCGCAGGAACTCGTGACGCCGCGCCATGCGGAACTCCTCCTCGCGGTCCATCGGCCGGATCCGGCGCAGTTCGCTCTGGTACTCGCTGCCACGTACGTCCGGGAAATCGGGAACGACTGCCTGATTGGCAGACGAGATCCGGGCGGCGCGATAGCCGTCCAGGTCGAGAGTGGCCCGGCTGGCGGCGAACTGGCGACCGAGGCGGCGGCTCTCCCGCGGGAAGCGGTCGCTCGTGACGTCGAGCATCCGGTCCAGCTCGGCAAGCGTTACCACCTGCCCGGCCTGGAGCTTCGACTTGGCGATGGAAAGGAGCTTGGCGAGCACCATGGGGTTCCTGGGGTTGGGTCCTGACGCGGGTACTACTACGACCTGCCGAGCAGGTTGGTGTTCGGCGCCGCAAGTGCCCTGGAGGCAACGAATGGGGAGCGGATCAACTTCCGTGCCGGCACCTGCACGCACGGAGGGCGCGCGACGTGGGTCCGTTGTGCGCGGAACCCCTCCACTCCCACCCGGGCCGCCCGACGGCCGGCGGCGCTACTTCCTGCGCGCGAGCAACAGCACGATCAGGCCGAGCAGCGCGCCCCCGCCCACGAGCAGCGGCAAAGGCAACGGCAGGGCCGAGTCACCCGCATCGAGGGGCGGCGTCGGCCGCGGTTCCGGCAGCGTGGCCACTTCTGGCGCCGCCTTGCCCGGCTCCGGCAGCGTCGGGTCGGCACCCTGGACCACCCGCGCGGGTGGCTCGTCGCGCGCTGGCTTCGAGGTCGAAGCACCCGGCTCCGCCGCGATCTGGGCGGACACACCGACCTCGGGCGTCGATGCACCCTGGAATCCCTTCACGACCGGGTCCGCCACGCGACCGAACTCGACCTCGGTGGTCACGCGGTCGAAGAAGCGACCCACCGGCTGGGCGGAGTTGCCGTCGTAGAGGTCGAAGCGCATGTCGATCGAGACGACCTGCTTCTTGCCCACCTCCGCTTCGGGCGAGACCGTGATCGGCACCTCGAGCACAGCGTAGTTGTCGTAGACGGGACGACCGATGTAGGCCTTGGCCAACTTGCCTGCGTCGGGGGGCAGCACGGTCATGCGGCCGAGGCTCAGCAGGCCTTGCTGCGGCGCGGCGACCATCTCCATCGGAGCTGGGGCTGGCAAGACCGCGCTCCCGAGCAGGATGGCGCTGACGACCACGACACCCGTCTGTCCGGGCATGAGCTTCGCTGGCTTCACGGCCGCCATGAACTTGCAGTATGCCGAAGCGCCGTGCGTGACGTTCCTGGCCAGGCGCTGTTCCGGCGTCAGCTTCGCCCACTCGTCCTCGGAGATCTTGCCTTCCATGCCGTCTTCCTTGCCCTGCGCCTTGGCGGCGCGACGGCGCACCATGTCTTCGAGCCCCTGGACATCGCCGCCGCGTTCCTGGCAGGGCATGACCGTCGACAGGCAGAGCAGGGTGGCGATGACGCGGAGCAGCATTGGCGGATCGGTCGGTGGCTAGGGCTTCGAGGGGGACGACCGGGCAGTACATACAGCCCTGCGGAACCCGGAGGAACCCCGTTCGACGCTGCTGCGCGGCAGAACTTCCTCACCGACGGCGCGCGCGTACTCCAACCAGGACTTGATATGGCCCTATTCCATGGCTATTTAGGACCTTCCGCATGCCAGCTCCCCTCGCCGCACCCACGGAAAGCGCCGTGCTCGAAGCCCTCCGGGCCGTCCGGGATCCCGATCTGCACCAGGACATCGTCGCCCTGGGCTTCGTCAAGGACCTGCGCATCTGCGGTGGCAACGTCGCGTTCGCGATCGAACTGACGACTCCGGCCTGCCCGGTGAAGGACCTCATGCGCAGCCAGGCCGAACGGGCCGTCGCGGCCCTGTCCGGGGTGACCGAGGTTGCGGTGGAGATGACCGCGCGGGTCACGGCCAGCCGCCCCGTGCTCGGCGACAAGGGCCTGATCCCCGGGGTCAAGAACGTCATCGCGGTCTCGTCGGGCAAGGGCGGCGTCGGCAAGTCGACCGTGGCCGTCAATCTGGCGTGCGCGCTGCACCAGGCGGGCGCGCGCGTCGGCATCCTCGACGCCGACGTCTACGGGCCCAACGTGCCACTCATGCTCGGGCTCACGGGCCAGCCGACCGTGGTGGGCAAGAAGATCGTGCCCTTCGAACGACATGGCCTGCAGGTGATGTCGATGGCGCTGCTCGTGGCGGAAGACCAACCCGTGATCTGGCGCGGCCCGATGCTGCACTCGGCAGTGCGCCAGTTCCTGTTCGACGTCGCCTGGAACGACCTCGACTACCTCGTCGTCGATCTGCCGCCCGGAACGGGTGACGCCCAGCTCTCGTTGAGTCAACAGGCACACCTGATGGGCGCCGTGATCGTGACGACGCCGCAGGACGTGTCGGTGCTCGACGTGCGCAAGGCCATTCGCATGTTCCAGACCGTGAACGTGCCGATCCTCGGTGTCGTCGAGAACATGGCGTGGTTCACGCCGCCGGGTCAGAGCGAACGGTACTTCCTGTTCGGGCAAGGTGGAGGCCAACGCATCGAGAAGGAGTTCGGCGTGCCGTTGCTGGGCCAGATCCCGCTCGAGGTCGCGGTCCGCGAAGGCGGCGACCAGGGCACCCCCATCACGCTCGCCGACGCGAGCTGCGCCAGCGCACGAGCTCTCATCGACATCGCCAGCAAGGTCGCTCAGCGAGTCAGCATCCTCAACGCAGAATCATCCTGATACCGGAGTACCAACCATCATGAACAACCCATCGAACACGCAGAACAAGGGCCGCTTCACGCCGCAGACCACGATGTTGGAGGCCCTGACGGCCGACCCCTCGCTCGGCATGGTGCTCATGCGCGACTTCCACCTCGGCGGGTGCCGCAACTGCGGCTTCGATCCGCACGAGTCGATCGAGAGCGTCGCGGCGCAGAACGGCATCCCAACCGAACGCTTGCTCGCCGCGCTGAATCGCGACGCGTGAGCCGAAACGCCCCCGGACACTCCGTGCGTCGCACCCTTGCACTGACCGGGCGAGTGGACAAAATACGAGGCCCTGGCGATGCACGCCGCGGGAACAGAACATCTCATGGTCACCGAACTCACCGACGCAAACTTCCAGAGCACGCTGCAAACCGCCAAGACCCCGGTGCTCGTCGACTTCTCCGCGAGTTGGTGCCAGCCGTGCAAGGCCCTGGCCCCGACCATCGACAAGGTCGCGGGTGAGTACAAGGGTCGCATGGACGTGTACAAGATCGACATCGACAGCGCGCAGGACACTGCCGCCAGCCTCGGGATCATGAGCGTGCCGACCTGCGTGTTCTTCCGCGACGGCAAGGAAGTCGATCGGTTCACGGGCAACGCCGACCTGCGCACCGTCAAGGGCCACGTCGACCGCGTGCTCGGCTGAGGTTCCACCAGAGCAGTGCCAGGCCCAGTGGCACCGATCCGAATGCCAGCAGCCACTGCGGCTTCGCGGCGATCACGGTGAACGGCGCCATGACAACGACCTGCTCGACGGTGGTCGAGAGCACGTACCTACCGGTCGCCTGCGGCACGAACCGTAGACAGCCCTCCGCATCGGTGATGCCCAGCACGCGCCGGGAACCGTCCGGTGACTCCATCGTGAGGTTCAGACCCGGCAGCGGCGCGCCGTCCTTGTGGGCGACGACGCAGCTCTGCTCGCCCACCTGGCCCGGAATCGGGGTCAACTGGAGCTGCTGCAGGGCAGCGAGACAAACGACGGTCACGGCCAACGACACGGGCCGCTAGTCTGCCCACTTGTTGCCCGAAGTCGAGGATCTCGGTCGCTCCGCCTACGAACCGGTCGTGGCGCACATGCGAGCGCTGCATGCCGCCGTGCATCGCGGCGAAGCGCCCGGTCGCGTGCTGCTCGTCGAGCACGAGCCGGTCTACACCGCGGGCCGCGCGACGCCCGCTGCCGAGTTGCGGCCGGGCATCGTACCGATCGAGCGCGGCGGCAGGATCACCTACCACGGCCCCGGCCAGCTGGTCGTGTATCCGATCCTGCGGCTGCCGGAACGCGACCTGCGCGCATGGCTGCGGCGGCTCGAGTCCTTCGGCGTGCGGGTCGCGGCCGCGTTCGGCCTGGCCGGCGAGCCCTCGGTAGACGGCACCGGCGTGTTCGTGCGCGGGAAGAAGATCGCTTCGATCGGCGTCGCCGTGAAGCACTGGATCAACCTGCACGGCATCGGCATCAACGTCGCCATGGACCCGGGCCCGTGGTTCGCGGTGCGACCCTGCGGCCTGGAGCCGGCGATCATGACCGACCTCAGCACGGCCGCCGGCCGCCCGATCTCCATGGCGGCGGCGGCCGACGCGGCGCGCGCCGCCGTTTCCGTGCTCTGCGCCGCAGCCGATCCGCTATGAAGGCACCGCGATGACCGGTTCCGTCGAACTCGACCAGGACGGCACGAACCTGCTGATCAGGTTCCCCTACCGCGAAGACCTCGTAGCGACGGTGAAGGACCTGCCCGGCCGGCGCTGGGACCCGAAGGGCAAGCTCTGGCGCGTGCCCGCGGCCCACGTCGAGCTGGTCTACGCCGCGCTGTCGCGCCACCTGTTCGACTTCGCTCCCGAGATCCCCTCATTGCTGGCGGGCACGCTGGGCTCCAAGCGCAGCGACGCGAAGCCGAAGACGCCCGGCGCACAGGGTTCGCTGCCGCTGCCGCCGCCCGACCCCGACGACACGGCGCCGGCGCTGACCATCTCGGGCCTCAACGCCCGCGTGCGCGACGGCCTGCGCCAGCAGTTCCCCGAAGCCTTCTGGGTCGTCGGCGAAGTCGTCGACTTCGACAAGAGCAGCGGCCGCCAGCACCGCTTCTTCCAGCTCGTCGAGAAGGCCCGCGGCGAACCGCGCGCGCTGGCGGCCGTCGAGGTGGCGCTGTTCGGCAACACCGCCGAACGTCTGCTGCCGCGCCTCGCGAGCGGCGACGCGCCGCTGACCCTGCGCGACGGCATCGAGATCCGGGCCCTCGTCAAGATCGACCTCTACGTCGCGACGGGTCGCTACCAGGTCGTCGTGCAGGACATCGACCCGAGCTTCACGCTCGGCAAGCTCGCGCTGACGCGCGAACAGATCCTCGGTGAGCTGCGACAGAAGGGCCTCGCCGACCGCAACCGCTCGCTCGGCTTCCCGGTGCCTGCCCTGCGCATCGGCGTGCTGACGAGCCCGGAGTCCGACGGCTGGAACGACTTCCTGCGGCACCTGCAGGAGTCGGGTGTCGGCTTCGACGCGACCCTGCTGCCGATCAAGGTGCAGGGCGCCGAACTCAAGCCGAGCCTGCTCGCCGGACTTGCCTGGTTCGCGCAGAACGCGCAGGCGTTCGACGTGCTCTGCATCGTGCGCGGCGGCGGCTCGCGCACCGACCTCGCCTGGTTCGACGACCGCGAGCTCGCCTTCGCGGTGGCACGGCATCCGCTCAAGATCCTGGTCGGCATCGGCCACCAGCGCGACCAGTCCGTGCTCGACGCGATCGCCCACTCGGAGAAGACGCCGACCGCGGTCGCGGACCTGCTCGTGCGCGGCGTCGAGGAAGCGCGCGCCTTTGTGCGCGAACGGGCCGCGCGCCTGCTCGAATGCGTGAGCAGCCAGCTCGAGCACGAACGCGACGACCTCGCGCGCCGCGCGCGCGCGGTGCAGCGCGCCGCGGAGCACCAGCTCGTGCGCGAGCACGCCGCCCTGGCCCGCGCCGGACGCGACCTGCGTTCCCTGCTGCTGCTGCGCCTGGCCGGCGAACGCACCGACCTGCGCGCCGCCGCCGCGCGCGTGCAGCACGCGGTGCAGCGCCGCTTCGAGCAGAGCGCGGCGCGCCTCGAACACCAGACGACGCGACAGCGCCTGCTCGACCCCCGGCGCGTGCTCGCGCGCGGCTACGCGCTGGCGCGCGCCGCCGACGGCCGCGTGCTGCCTTCGGTCGCGAAGCTCGCCGTCGGGCAGGTGCTTCGCCTACAGTTCCGCGACGGCCACGCCGAGAGCCGCGTCGAAGACGTGCACCCCACCCCCCATGAGTGACAAGAAGAAGAAGGGCGAGGAGCCCACCTACGCCGACGCGAGCGCGGAGCTCGAGCAGATCCTGCGCGACATCGAGTCCGGCGAGATCGACCTCGACGTGCTCTCCGACAAGGTCGAGCGCGCCGCGGCGCTGCTGACGTTCTGCCGCGACAAGCTCGCGGCCACCGAGACCAAGGTGAAGAAAGTCACCGCCGACCTGGCCGCCGCCATGGAGGACACGCACGGAGCGGACGAGGAGCAGGCCTCGTGAGCTGGGAGCACTGGCAGGCGATGATCCAGCTCTTCGTGACGCTGATCATCAGCCTCACGGTGCACGAGGCCGCGCACGCGCTGTTCGCCTTGTGGGGCGGGGACCGCACCGCCTACTACGCGGGCCAGGTGACGCTGAATCCGATCCCGCACATGCGGCGCGAGCCGTTCGGCATGATCGTGCTGCCGCTGATCAGCATCTACATGAGCCATGGTTCGATGTGCTTCGGCTTCGCGCACGCGCCGATCGACGCGATCTGGGCCTACCACCACCCGAAGAAGGCCGCGCTCATGTCGGCGGCAGGGCCGCTCGCCAATGTGCTGCTCGCGACCATCGCGTTCGCCGTGTTGTGGTTCGTCGGCCGGCCCGACTCGGGGACTGCGGCGACCGTGCGCAGCATCGCCGGGGTGTTCCTGCTCCTGAACCTGCTGCTGGCGGTGTTCAACTTCATCCCGCTGCCGCCGCTCGACGGCGCCGGCATCGTCTCGGGTCTGTACCCGCCCGCTCGAGGCCTCTACGACGCCATCCAGCGCATCCCGTACAGCTTCATCGTCATCTTCGTGTTGCTCATGCAGGTGATGCCCTACCTGTTCGGGCTGGTCTTCAATCCGATCAATCACCTGCTGCCACATCCGCTGCCGTATCGGTTCGGCTGAACCCCGACCTCACGAGTGAGTGGGTGGATCAGCGCCACCCGATGATCGCAGCGCTCACACGTTCGCCGGCCGACCGCGACGGACTCATCGAACGCTCGTACGCGAACTCCGGATCCCGCGCGTCCTGCTCGCGCAGCAGGTAGCCGACCTCGTCGTCGCAGAGCCCGAAGATCACGAGCTCCGGCCGGCGCAGCTGCTGTCGGATGCGCTCGGCGAGCACTGGCTCCATCTCGCCCGGCACCGCGACCGCCTCGAAGGTGCCGAGCCGCAGGTAGCCGACCGTCGAACGCGCCTCGCCGCTGTACAGTTCTCGCTCGAGCACGGTCGTCAGGCGACCCATCTGGAACCCGACCGAGACCAGCGGCAGGTACACGTCGCGCCGCCGCACCTCGATGCTGTCGACCGGCAGCGGCACCGCGGCCGCCAGCGCCGCTTCGCAGCAATCGGCGGCCACCTTGCCGAACGCCAACACACCCGTAACGTCGCGCGGCCTGACGTCGGGCGAGATCATCGCGCCGAGCGCTCCGTTGACGAACACGGCCTGGCCGTGTCCACGCTCGCGCCAGGCGTCGCACAGCGCGCCCACGAAGTCGGCACTCAGCGCCGTGTTGCGGCGAGGCAGCACCTCGGGATGGCAGGCGAGGTGCAGCAGCGAACCGAGCGGGCGCCCGTCGTCGATGGCCTGTGCCTGCAGCACGTCGACGCGCCGATCGAAGACTCCGCGGCGGTTCGCGTTCTTGACGAGCCCCTGCGGCGGCAGCATGGCCTGCCCGTGCACGAAGCGCGCCGGCGCGGCCTTCGCGCGCGCTTCGGCGACGGCCTCCGCGGTCGCCGCTCGCACGCGCGCCAGGTACTCGCGGTCGCGGCCCGACGAGAGCAGGTAGTAGCCCCACAGCCCGATCAGGTCGGGACCCGCGTGCGTGTGGCTCGCACACAGGAACACGTCGCCGTTGGCGAAGCCCGGCAGCCCCGCCTTGATCCAGTCGACGTCCTCGCGCAGCAGCCCGAGGTTGTCGATGCCGATGATCGCGAAGCGCCGCGTCGCCGCCTCGACGACGAGCGCGCGCACCTCGAGCGGCGAGGCGACGGTGGTGCTCGTGCGGCCGATGTCGAAGCCGGCCATGTAGCAACCGACGGGCGGCGTCACGTCGCGCTCGGCGCTGCCGACGCGCAGCACCGGCCCGACCTCCGCGACCACGGCGTAGCTGGCCGGCTCGGCGGGCATCGTGTGCTGGAAGATGCCGGCACAGCCACCGAGCCCCGACAACAGGGCCGGCGGGACGCAGCGCAGGAGCAAGTTCCTCACGCGAACCGTACCACCCACCTCAGGTCGTCTCGAGCAGCGCCAGCGCCTGCCCCAGGTTCTGTTCGCACTCGGGCGCGGCCCGCTGGCTCGCCGCGCGGCGCAGCCCACGCAGGTAGTGGATGAGCACCTCGCGGTCGGTCAGGTCGCGCAGGTGTTCGCGCACCTGGGGGTGCCCACTCGCGCGCAGGTAGCGCGCGCAGTCGGCCTTCGTGATCGTGCGCCCACCGTGGTAGGGATCGACGAGCACGGGACGCACGCCGTGCAGGCGCACGAGGAAGTGATCCGGCAGTGCGACGCCGGTCGCGGCGAGCCCGGCCCAACGCGCGACGAGCAGGTAGATCAGCGACAATGACACGGGGATGCCGATGCGAGCCCTCAGCACGCGGTCGATGAGCACGTGGTCGAGGTCGAGCACGCTCGCGTTGCCGCCCTGCAGCCCGAGCTGGTCGTGCAGCCGTTCGGCGAGCAGCCGCGCGCAGGTCGGCAGGCTGCGTCCTGCCCATTGGCCGCGCAGTTCGCTGGCCTGCCGCCGCAGGCGCGCCGCGAGTTCGGCGGCGTCGGGCACGAACGTGCGCACCATGTTGGACAGCAGCACCGCGCCCTCGAGCAGGGCCGGTGCGGAACCGCGCCCGCTGCGACCGATGCGCAACCGCGCGAACCGCCGCAGGCACGCGCGCACCTCGAGCGCACGCAGAACGGCGCGGCAGCGAGCGCGCGTGCGCACGCGTTCGGCCTCCGCGCCCTCGCGCAGCTGCGGCACGGCCAGCTCACCCCAACGCAGCAATCGTTCGCGCGCCTCGGCCTGGATCGGCCCCCTGTCGTCACCGAGCAACACGATGGTGGCGGCGATCTGCGCCGGCGTGGGGCGCGGCGGCTCCGGAACTCCGTGCGGACTGTTCATCGAACGACATGCGAAGTCCCGCGGTTCGATCGCGGGTGCTTCGGCTCGCGCAGCATACCCACGACGGGCCAGGATCACCGCGCTAGTTTGGCATCGCTGCAGCCGCCGATGCCCGGCGAGCGAGACTCGACTCGGGCCGCCAGTGTGGTGAAACTCGTCACGCGAACCGAAGCCCCCATCGCATCGCGCCGAAAGACAGCGAAGTCCGCCCCCACGCCCACATGAGCAGCCATCCCACCGACGTTTCGCTGTCGATGAGCCCCGAGGAGTTCCGCCGATTCGGCCACGAGGTCGTCGACTGGATCGCGGACCACCGCACGAGGGCGGCCGGCATGCCCGTGCAGACCACGACTCGACCCGGCGAACTGCTCGCCGCGCTGCCATCGGCGCCTCCGCGCGAACCGGAAGGTTTCGCCGCCGTGCTCGCGGACCTCGACGCGCTGATCGTGCCGGCGCTGTCGCACTGGCAGCATCCGCGGTTCTTCGGCTACTTCCCGTCCAACGGCGACCTCGCATCGGTGCTCGGCGACTTCCTCAGCACGGGCCTCGGCGTGCTCGGCCTCGCCTGGCAGTCGGCGCCGGCCCTGACGGAGCTCGAACAGCGCGTCGTGGACTGGTTGCGCGACATGTCCGGCCTCTCGCAGCAGTGGAGCGGCGTGATCCAGGACACGGCGTCGACATGTTCGCTCGTCGCCCTCATCTGTGCGAGGGAGCGCAGCAGCGCGCACGGGGCGCAGCACGCGGGGCTGCAGCATGCGGGCCCGCCGCTCGTCGTCTACACGAGTCGCGAGGCACACAGTTCGATCGAGAAGGCCGCGCTGCTGGCCGGGTTCGGGCGCGACAACCTGCGCAAGGTCGACGTCGATGCAACACGGGCGCTCGACGCCGGCGCGCTGCAGCGGTGCATCGAAGTGGATCTCGCGCGCGGCCTGCGCCCATGTGCCATCGTCGCCACGACCGGCACGACGAGCACGACGGCCATGGACCCCATCGCCGCCTGCGCCGAGCTCGCGCAGCGCCACGGCATGTGGCTGCACGTGGACGGCGCGATGGCGGGCTCGGCGATGATCCTGCCCGAATGCCGCGGGCTCTGGCACGGCATCGAAGCGGCGGACTCGATCGTCGTGAACCCGCACAAGTGGCTCGGCGCCGCGTTCGACTGTTCGGTCTACTTCGTGCGCGACGAACAGCACCTCGTTCGCGTCATGAGCACCAATCCGAGCTACCTGCGCAGCGCCGTCGACACGCAGGTGCGCAACTACCGCGACTGGGGCATCCCGCTGGGCCGGCGCTTCCGGGCGCTCAAGCTGTGGAGCCTGATCCGCACGCACGGCACGGCGCGCCTGCAGGCGCGGCTGCGCCGCGACCTCGCCAACGCGCAGTGGCTCGCCGAACGGATCGCCGCGGCACCGGCGTGGCGAGTGCTGGCCCCGGTCGTGCTGCAGACGCTGTGCGTGCGCCACGAGCCCGGAGGTCTCGTCGACGAAGCGCTCGACGACCACACCCAGAGCTGGCTCGCGCGCGTGCATGCGACCGGCAACGCATGGTTGACGCCGGCGCAGCTCGACGGGCGATGGATGGTGCGCATCTCGATCGGCGCGCTGACGACGGAACGCGACCACGTCGCCCAACTGTGGGCGCTCATGCAGGACGCGGTGCGCTGATGCCCGCCGGCCGGATCCCGGCGCTCGCGGTCAGGTGCCGTCCGCGCCGACCAGCATCGGCGTCGACGCCGCGGCGTGCACGGGCAGGAAGACCCGGATCGTCGTGCCCTTGCCGAGTTCGCTCTCGACCTCGATGCGGCCGCCGTGCCGTTCGATCGTGTTCTTGGCGAGCGTGAGACCTAGCCCGGTGCCGTTCGCCTTGTTGGTCATCTGATCGCGCCCGAACTGCCGGAACGGCTCGAACATGTGCGCCAGGTCCTGCCGCGAGATCCCCACGCCCTGATCGCTGACCTCCACCATGACCTCGGGGCCGGCGTGTCTGGCGCGCAGGTCGATGTGCGAATCGGGCTCGCTGAACTTGGCCGCATTGTCGAGCAGGCGACACCAGGTCTCCGTCAGCCGGCGGCCGCAGACGAGCACCTGCGGCATGTCGCGCGGAATGTCGAGGCGCATGCGGTCCCAGATCTCGGGCGACATCGCCGCGACCGCGTCAATCAGGGTCGCCGCCAGGTCCATCGGCTCCATCTCCCACGCAGCGGTCGAACCGAGCTCGAGCACGTCGTCCACGAGCTTGGCGAGCCGGCGGGCCCCGCTGAGCGCCATCGACGTGAACTCGCGGCGCGAGGCCTCGTCGGCGTCGTCGAGCTCGAGCAGGATCTCCGAGGCGGTCAGGATCTCGGTCATCGGCGTGCGGAACTCGTGCGACACATTGGTCACGAACTCGGCCTTCGCCGTGGCCGCCGCCAGCGCCGCATCGCGCGACGCGACGAGTTCGTACTCGGTCTGTTCGCGCTTCTTCACGCTGTCCATCAGGTGGGAGATCATGCGGTTGAACGCCGCACCCAGTTCGCCGAACTCGTCGCGGCTGCGAATCGAGACGCGGACCGACAGGTCGCCCTGCCCGACGCGTCGCGTCGCGTCGTTGAGCACCACGATCGGACCGAGCGTGCGGCGCAACAGGACGAGGCTCGCGAACATGACGAACAGCAGCGTGAACAGCGCCGTGAGCACGAACCACTGCTCGAAGGAACTCGCCACGGCCAGCGCATCGCGACGAGATCGCGACTGCACGACCAGCAGATCGAGGTCGTACGAGGGTCGCAGGAACGCCCGCCAGTAGTGCACCAGGTGCGGTTCGCCGCCGACCGTCCATTCGGTCGTGCCCGAGCCAGGCTCGCGGCGCACCGCGGTCATCAGATCGGTGGGATCCGGCAGCACGGCGAACGAGTGGAACAGCGCCCGGCCGCCGAGGTCGAAGACGGCGACCTCGGCCCCGCGACTGCGCAACTCCTCGCGGTCCCAGAACCAGCCAGGCTCGACGACGGCCGCGAGCAGGGGCGCGTTCTGCGTGCCCGGCCGCGTCGAGATGACCATGACCAGTTGCGGCGGCGATCCGATCACCCGAACCAACGGCTTGCCGGTGCTCAGATGGGCGCGTTCCTGCGGCAGCCAGATGGGCAGGTGCACCACGTTGGCGCCGAGCAGTCGTCGCACCTTGCCGCCGTCGACGAGCCACAGTGCCGCACAGCGCTCGGCGATGCGCGCCGGCAGCGTCGAGAGCTCGCCGGACTGCGAGGCGTCCTGGCTCAGCAGCTCGCTGACGACCGCGAGGTCGCCGGCCACCTGGTTCAGGTTCGCGGCGAGGCTCAGGGCCGCCGTCTTGGCGCCGTTGCGCAGCGCCGCCTCGATCTCGGCGTTCATGTGGTCGGTCACCCTCGAGAGCGTCAACCACGCGAACGCCAACAACGGCACCAACGCGCAGCCGAGGAACAACACGACGAACCGGCGCCCGATGCGCGAGGCGAGGATGCCGGTGGTCCGTACCCGCGAGGGTTTCACCCGACCGAATCCCCCTCACCGTGGCTCATGACCGGTGTATCGGTAGCACCGGAATGCGCCCCTTAGAGCGATGCGGGCTCGCGCCTCGGCGCGCCGGTCCCACTCTGGCGCACGCCTGCCGCCGGGCGCGGACCCTGTCGACGATCTGCACAGCCGGCGGTCGAAACCCTGCCCGGGCCGCCCGCGGCCGGCAGCAGGGACCGCAACGAAAATGGTGCCCAGGACAGGACTTGAACCTGCAAGCCCTTTTGGGGCGCTAGCACCTCAAGCTAGTGCGTCTGCCAATTCCGCCACCTGGGCTGGTCGACGAGGCGCAGAACCTTACCGGCCTCGACCCTGTTTTCAACCCCAACTGCGTGCCGGTGCCTCGTCCCGGTCAGCGGAAGTTGGCCATCACGCGAGCCTGGAAGCGGATGTAGTTGTTCTCGAGCTCGAGCTGCAGACAGGCCGCCTTGACCAGCTGCGCCGCCGCGCGCATCTCCTGCAGCTTGCTGCGGTCGTCCGCCGTGAAGCTCGTCCGATCGTGGCGCCACTTCTCGCGCAGGTAGGCGACGACCGCGGTCTCGAACTCACCCTCGGGCTTCAGCATCGACTCGGGCATGCTGGCCTTGCTCGGGTACTGCGGGAAGCGTGTGCGCCGGATGTGATCCTCGGCCGCCGGGCGGCTCTGCATCATCCAATCCGGGTCCGGCTGCTCGCTCGCCGACTCGGCGAAGTTCATGTAGTCGTCGAGCACGGGCAGCAGGTGCTCGCCGTGGATCCAGACCAGGCCGTTCAGCTCGTTGGGCAGCTCGCGCTCGACCGCTTCGAACTCGGGCAGGCGCATGACCGAACGTGCACCATCGGCGTTGTAACGCGTGCGCAGGATGTCCTTGATCAGCGGACCCGAGTTGGAGAGCACGAAGAAGTCGCGGAACACGATCATCGCGATCTCACCCGTGGCCGGGATCTGCGGGTTCGTGAACTCCGTCACGGGCTCGGGGAACTTGTTGCCGCCCGCGAACGGCACCTGCAGGTGATAGACGTTCTTGAAGCCGAACGTGCCGTTGTAGTTGCGCAGCATCGACACCAGCTCCTCGACGAGCTGGGAACTGGTGGGCCGCAACCAGAACACCCACGCCACCTGCGGCATCGGCGAGCGTGCGGTCACGGGCACCTGGAGTTCACCCGTCTTCTCGTCGCGCGTCATGTCGAGCACGTTGCGCCGGAAGACGAAACCCGTGCGCGACAGGAAGGCCACCTTGAGCCGGTCGATGAGGTCCTTGGTGCCGTTGAGCTGCGTGCCCTGGAAGCTCGCGCGCTTCATGCCGTCGTCGATGAGGTTCTTCTCGGCGTCCTCGAGCGCCTCGAACATGGCGTAGAGGAACTCGCCCGCGGGCATGCGCAGCGCCGCCGCCGCGCACGCGTCCTCGGGCACCATGTGCAGGAACGGATCCAGCCAGTCCGAACGCCGCTGCTGCTCGGCGCGATAGAAGCTGCTCTGGAACGGCGTGTGCTGCTTGCTGTTGAGGCCGACCTGCCCGGTCGCCGCGAGCACCCCGTCGGCGAACATGATGCCACCCGTGACCTGCTGCCAGCCCTTGAGGTTGAGGAAGCTGGCCAGCACCCGCTCGTTCATGCTGTCCCGATCCTGGGGATTCGGCCAGCTGGCCGCGAAGCGACGGAAGCCGTCGAAGGCGTTCGGTTCGACGACGAACTCCAGCACGTTGGGCGGAGAGATCGCGTTGACGTCGGCCCAGTGTTCGATGCGCTTCTGCGCGCCGTCCGTGTAGGCGGGCATCTGGCCGATGGGTTCCTCGTCGCGGTTGCCATCGATGAGGCGCTGCGACTGTTCGAGCAGGATCTTCTGGTTCGCCACCATGAGCACGTCGAGGTGGCGCTTCACGTACAACGGCCCCTGCAACCCGGGCAGTTTCACGACCAGCAGATCCCCCTCCGACGAGACATCGAGGCCGTTGTCGCGCAGCCGGCTCTGCACGAAGCCGAACCCCGCGAGGCCGCAGGCCGCCTTGACCCGCCACGTGACGCGCGTGTAGCAGCACCACCAGGGCTCGGTCAACGGCCGCGGCGGCTGCTGCGAGTAGTCCTGCTGGTAACCGGCGACGATGAGTTCGGTGCCGATCACGTCGCGCATGACGTCGAGCCAGCCGTCGGTGTCGCGCCGCACCTGTTCGAGCGCCCCGCGCGCGTCCTGCAGCGCCTTGTCGAGCCCGTCGCGCCGCAGCTGCTGCACGTAGGTGCCTCGTTCGACCTCGGCGAAGCCGCGCGCATCGGCCAGTTCGGTCCAGAACCTGGGCTCCGGGAACGTCGTGAAGTCCGAGGCCAGGCGCTGCTTGCGCACGAAGAAGTTGACGCCGCGCGGCACGACGTCACGCAGCTCGGGCAACGATCCCTCGAACGGATTGAAGACGAACGCCGCGACGAACAGCAGCAGGAAGACCGTCACTGCCGCCAAGGCGATCCCGATGGTCTTCGACAGGCGGCGGATCCGGCTCGGCTTCGGCTTGCTCATTCGGCTCGCAGCGTAGCGGACGGGTCCGCCCACAAGGAGAGTGAGGAGCCGTAGACGACGCTCGACGCCGCATCTTCCCCGCGCGTCGACACCGGCGTTTGCCTTCGTCGCGCCGGCCCGTTCTACTGCGGATCCACCTCGCGGCCCGTCCGGGCCACGCCGGTGGTCGCGGCGCGCGAGCGTTCCCCGACCCGACTGCTCCACTGTTCGCCATGCCTGGTCTCGTCCCCAACGCGCGTTCCCGGAAGATCGAGGAGTCGGCCACGCTGGCGATCTCGGCCCAGGCCGCCCGCATGAAGCAGCGCGGCCTCGACGTCGTGTCGCTCGGGGCCGGCGAACCGGACTTTCCGACGCCGGCGCCGATCGCCGCGGCCGGCATCGCCGCCATCGAGCAGGGCAACACGCGCTACACGCCCGCGCCGGGCACGACCGAGTTGCGCGCCGCCGGTGCGCGCTGGCTCGAACGATCCTTCGGCATCGCCTACACGCAGGACGAGGTGATGGTGTGCGCCGGCGCCAAGGGTGCGCTGCACATGGCCCTCGACGCCATCGTCGAACCCGGAGATCCCGTGCTGATCCTGGCGCCCTACTGGGTCTCGTACCCAGCGCTCGTGACGATCGCCGACGGCGTGCCGATCGTGCTGCGCGCCGTTCCCGAGCAGGGCTTCGTGCACACGGCGGCCACCATCGCCGCGGCGGCCGAACGGCACCGCGCCAGGGGCATGCTGCTCAACTTCCCCAACAACCCGTCGGGCGTGGTGCCGACGCGGGCCCAGATGCAGTCGATCGTCGACGTCGCCAGGGCGCACGACATGTGGATCGTCTCGGACGAGATCTACGCGACGCTGCTCTACGACGGCGCCGCGCACGTCTCGCCCGCGGCGCTGCCCGGCGGCCGCGAGCGCACGGTGCTCGTCAACGGCTTCACGAAGAGCCACTCGCTGACCGGTTGGCGCACGAGCTTCATGGCCGCGCCGCAGCCGGTCATCGCGGCCGCCAGCCGCATCCAGAGCCAGGTGCTCGGCAACGCGTGCACGATCAGCCAGGCCGCGATGCTGGCCGCGTGCGAGCTGGACCTGCCCGACGAACGATCCCGGCGCATGCGCGCGTTCGACGAGCGCCGCCGCTACCTCGTCGCCGAGATCGCGCGCATCCCGGGCCTCGCCCTGACGCCGCCGCGCGGCGCGTTCTACGCGCTCGTCGACGCGCGCGAACTCTGCGCAAGGCGCGGCATCGACGACGTCGCGATGTGCGAACAACTGCTCGAGCGGCACCTGCTGGCCGCGGTGCCCGGCAGCGCCTTCGCCATCCCCGGCTTCGTTCGCCTCAGCTACGCCGCCGAGATGCCTCTGCTGCAGAAGGCGGTCGAACGGCTGCGCGCCTACGCGGAGCAACCATGAACGCCGACGAGAACCGCCAGCGCATCGTGCAGGCCGAGAACCTCGCGGCGCTGTACGCCGCGGACCACGACTGGGACGTGTTCGCGACGCTGCGCGAGGTCAAGGAGCTGCTGACCAAGGACAACAAGCCCTACCTCGTCGTCGAGCTGGCCGACGTGCACGCCGTCTACGAAGGCAAGATCTGGGACAACGCGAAGGACGCGATGGAAGCCGCCAAGGCGGCCCCGCTGCGCTCTCCGGTCAAGGTGCGCGGCCGCGTCAAGGACTGGCAGGGCCGGCCGCAGCTCGTCATCGAGCGCCTGAAGGCGGTCGACCCGGCCGAGTCGCCCGATGGCCTCGACATGGACCAGCTCGTCGATCCCGCGCTCGCACCGGTCGAGGACCTCTGCTGCAAGACGCTCGTCTTCGACATCGAGACGGTGCCCGCGCTCGACCGCCGCGAACTGCCGCCGACGGTCGGCGAAGCGCTGTCGAGCTACGCGCAGCGCAAGGACATGGAACCCGGCGCGGTGATGGGCCTGTCGCCGTTCTTCGGCAAGATCGTCTCGCTCGCGATCGGCGACGGCGACGCCGAACCCGGCGACGACGAGGTCACGGTGCTCGCGGTGCCTCCCGACGGCCACACGATCGAGAACTGCCCACCGTGGCTGCGGCCGATGCCCGAGCCCGACCTGCTGCGCGCGTTCTGGGCGCTCGCGAGCCGCGCCGAGACGGTGGTGTCGTTCAACGGCCGCGGCTTCGACGTGCCGTTCCTCGTCACGCGCAGCCTCATCCACGGCATCCCGGCGCGCGTCGACCTCGTCTCGCAGCGCTGGTCGCTGCGGCCGCACCTCGATCTGTGGGAACTGCTGAGCCAGCGCGGCGGCCCGAGCAAGCTCGACGTGGTCTGCTGGGCGCTCGGCATCGAGAGCCCCAAGGAGGTCATGGACGGTTCGATGGTCGCGCCCGCGTATGCGCGCGGCGAGATCGTCAAGATCGCCGAATACAACGCGCACGACGTGCGCGCGACGAGCGCGGTGTATCGCAAGGTGCGCGACATGGTGCTGCGCTACCGCGCGGACTGGGCACCGAGCCGGAAGTGAGGTCGCGACGCCGCGGCCGCGGGGCGAGCCCGCGAACACCGGCGAGCACAACAGGGGGAAGAGCCAGGTGGTAGACTCACGGAGATGACGGACCCGGTTCGAACTCCTCCGGAAGGCTTCGACGCACTCTCGATCGAGGATCAGATCGACTACATCCAGTCGCTGTGGGATCGCATCGCTGCGCACCCCGATCGTGTGCCCGTTCCGGAGTGGCATCTGTCGGAGCTGCGCGAACGAGAGCGAGCGTTCCGTACCGCGCCAGACCAGGTCAGCACGTGGGACGAGGTGCGCGAACGCATCCTTCGGCGCCACGACAGCGACGCGTGACCGTCTCCCTGTGCTTCGCACCTGGGGCGGAGGACGATCTCGCCGCGATCTTCACTTGGTACGAAGCGCAGCGCCAGGGCCTCGGAGCCCGGTTCCTCGATGCCGAGGCGACGCTGTTCGAGCGCATGCGAGAGTCGCCGAAGCTCTTCCCGGAGGTCGTCGTCGGGTTCCGGCGTGCACTGCTACGCAACTTCCCGTTCGGCGTCTACTTCTCTCTCGAGCCAACGCGCGTGGTGGGGCACGCAGTCCTGCACCTGTATCGGGATCCCGCCGTTTGGCGTCGGAGGTTGTCGGGCAACGCTGGCTAGCAACTACCGACCGAACGCCGGCGGCGCCGCCGGCACGAGCACGACACCGGGCCGGAACTCGATGCGCGCTTCGAGCAGACCAGCCGGCGCCGAGCCTTCGATCGGCCACTGCACCTGGCTGCCCGCGAGCCGGAACACACCCTCGTGCACCTCGCCGCGCGCGCGCAGCCACATGCGCCCGGCGCGGTAGCCGGCTTGCACCACCGCGGCCGGCACACCATCGAGCGCCGGCACGCGATCGCGAGCCGGCGTGATCGCACACAGGTTCTGCTGCAGGTCCACCTCCACGTCGGCGACGCCATCCAGGCGCCGCAGGCCGTCGGCCACGGCCTTCGCTCAAGGCAGTCACTCGAGGCCGAGCGACTCGATCCAGACGCGCTCGAGGCCGTGGCCCGCGGCGGGTGTGGCTGTGGGCAGCGGCGTCTGGCAGCCGGCGAACAGACACGACACGACGACGAAGGCGGGTACTCGCATCAGAAGGCACATCTCAGAAGGCGAGGCGGAAGGACATGGTGAAGCCCACGCGCGCGTCGCCGAACGGCGACTCCGTCGTGTGGGCGAACGGCACGATCACACCGCCTTCGATGGCCGAAGCCGGCGTCAGGTTGCACTGCATTCCGAGCACGGCCGCGTACTCGTAGCCGCCGTTGCCAGCGCTCGCGCCGGACAGACGGTCGTCGGCCTGCCATCGGCTCAGCAGCTCGGCGGTCAACCGGTACTCGGGCACGTCGAGCCGGGCGCCGAACTCGGTGGGCGAGAGCCGGTACCACCACGCGAGGTCCAGCTGCACGGCCTCGCCGGGCGCGAAGCCCGCGTCGGTCTCGAACTGCCAGTAGCGCAGCGCCGCCGCGGCGCGGTGGCGGTCGCGCACGAGCGTGTAGCCGAGACCGGCCGCCGCGCCGAACGTGCCGAGCCCGAGCGCCGCGCGGCGGCCCGCGTCGGCACCGTCGATGTGCGTGTCGTCGTCGCCGGTCGGCAGCTGCACGTCGACCAGCAGCGAGAACCGGTCCGAGCGCATGACGTCGTCGGCGCGAACGAGCGCCCACTTCGTGGCGAGCGTCATGTCGCCGAGCCCTTCCTGCTTGCCATGCAATGCGCCAGCACCGTTCAGCACCTCGACGCGCCGTGTCACGAGCGGCACCGTGAGGTCGAGCTGCACGAGACGATCGGGCGACCACGACAGCCGCGACTCGGCGCGCCATTCGTCGCTGCGCGCGCGCGGCAGCCATTCGACGCGTTCGCGGACCTGCGGCAGCTCGGGCGAGATCACGCCGGCGTCGGTCGTGAACAGCTGCGCTGGCAAGGCCGCGGCGAGGCACGCACAGGCACCGACTCGCAGGAACATCGTGAGGCGGATCACAGCACGAGCGCGTTGCGACAGCCGGCCGGCAACGCCTTCAGGCAGAGTTCCTGCAGCCGGCGCCGCACGACCTTGTCCTCGACCGACGTGAACACGTACAGCTTCCACATGCGCGGATAGCTCTCGGCGAGGTCGCGCAAACGCGGGATCTGCTCCGTGAACGAATCGAGCGGCAGCGTGCGCTCGCCGGAGCCCGGGAAGCGCACGAGCGTCTTCGCCTCCTTGAGCTGCATGCGGCGCTTCGGGCAATAGAGGATCACGTCGACGGCCTGGCCGAACAGTCGCTGGGCCTCCTGCTCCATCGAGGCCTCCCAGACGAAGCGCGCCTCGGGCCGGCCCGGCTCGAAGTAGGTCGCGAGCAGTTCGTCCTGCACCTGCTGGTTCTGGTAGAGCGGCAGCACGAGCACGCGCTTGGGCAGCGCGCGCCGGCGGTACCGCGCGACGAAGCGGTGCAGCCGCTCGGTCGTGGCCGCCGTGCCGAGGTCGAGCGCCGCGAGGTGCAGCACGATCGCCTCGTCGGTCATCTGCTGCAGCTCGTCGGCGCGCAGGCGACCGGCGCGCATCGCCAGCTCGACCATGCGCGACAGCATGGCGCCGGCGGCGATCTTGGCGTGGTGGTAGTAGACGCGCTCGCTGAAGTGGTAGCGGCAGTCGAGCACGCGCAGCAGCTCCGAGACGATGTCCTCGCGCAGCATGCCGTTCTTCTCGCAGTCGACGAACAGCTGCGCACTGCGGCGATCGACGCGGAAGTAGTCGATCACGCGGCGGTCGTAGCGCAGCTCGAGACCCGTGTAGTGTGCGTCGCGGCGCAGGTAGTCGAGCAGGTCGGCGTCGATCGTGTCGCTGACGACCTGCCGCCAGAACGCGGGCACCTCGCGGCCTTCGCCCGTGAGGATCGCGAGCACGTCGCTGCGCAGCCCCTGGCGGTCGAGTTCGGCACCGAGTTCGGTGTCGCCGAGCACGGCGCGGAAGCGTTCGGGCTCGTCGTGCCGCGGCAACAGGCCGGTCTGGTCCTCGATGTTGTGCCCGTACGGGATGTGCGTGACGTCGTGCAGCAGCGCCGCCGCGCGCAGGATGCGGCGCTCCTCGTCGGTCACGCGATGGCAGCCCGCCGGGTCGTGCGCGGCGTTGCGGTTGCACGCGGCCAGCAGCTGCTCGCAGACGTGCAGCGTGCCGATCGAGTGTTCGAAGCGCGTGTGCACGGCGCCCGGATAGACGAGGCAGGCGCTGCCGAGCTGCTTGATGCCGCGCAGCCGCTGGAACTCGGCCGTGTCGACGAGACGCAGCTCGTCGCGCGAGAGTTCGATGTCGCCGTGGACCGGATCGCGCAGGATGCTCACGAAGGCGCGACCGTAGCAGCCGTGTGGCAGGAGCGAAAGAAAAGTGGGGATCGGACCTGGCTGCAAGTCCGATCCCCCCACCACACAAACGAAGCCACACGAGGTTGCCCGCGGCGCTCACACGCTGCAGGCACCACAGTCTACCCCGGTCGCCGCCGGTTGGTCGGCGCCGCGCGCGGTGGCGTGGTGCCGCGTGCCGACTGCGCGCCGCCATCGCACGTTGCGCGGTCTCGGCTCGGGACCGAACTGCACGCGCATCGCGGGCCCCCAACGCGTCACTCGGGTAGCGGCGCCGGCAGCTCCACGGTGCCCGTGGCATCGACGCCGGCGAAGCTGCGGCGCGCCTCTCGATCGCCGACGAACGTCGTCACGACGACCTCGAACCTGCCCGCGTGCGGGAAGGCGACGAGCCACGGGCGATCGGCGGCGAGTTCGGCCGCGATGCCACCCGCGAGATCGCACTCGGCGCGCCAGGCGATCCCGGCGACCGGCGGCAGGAGCCGGAACGCCGCCTCGTCGCCGGTCCACGGCGGCAGCACCAACGGCTCGGTGCCGATCGTCGACCAGGTCACGTCGCGACCGGCGTGGCCGAGCATGCGCAGCGACAGCACGGCGTCGGGCACCGCCGACGCACCGATCTCGAACCCACCCTCGGCGTCAGTCTCGGCCATGCAGACCCCGCGCGCCTCGAGGTGCGGCGGCAACAGCCTCGGCGAGCCGCCCGGCGCGAGGTCCGCGCCCGGCGGCCGCGACCAGACGCGCACGCCCGCGAGCGGCTCGCCCGCGGTATCGACGACGCGACCCCGCCACAGCGACGGCACGAACGCGAACGGCACGACGGCGCGCGTCTGCCTGCCCGCCAGCACGACCGCATGCGCGACGGTGCCGGCGAGGCGCGCGTGTTGCACGAAGAGTCCGAGCTGGCCGCCCTGCGGCAGGTCGGCGACGAGCGCGCGACCGCGCTCGTCGATCGCAAAGCCGCGCGTGAGCACCTGCAGGAAGAACGGGTACTGCGCCACCTCGGTCGACACCGTGGCACCGGGCAGCACGAAGAGGCGCGCGGCCTCGATGCCCTGGCCCGTTCCCGCGAGCTGGACCTCGAGTCGACCCGCCGGCTGCAGCGTCACGTCCAGCTCGCGCATCGGTGCGGCCACGGTGACCGCGCGCCATGTCGACGCGCGGCCTTCGGCCTGCACGACGAACGGCACCCCGTCGCCGGCCGGTGCGTCGAGCTCGAACACACCGTCGGCGTCGGTGTACACCACACGGTCGTGGCCTTCGCCGTCCTGTTCGCCGAGCCAGACGCGCGCGCCCTCGACGGCCTTCTGCCCGGCGTCGCGCACGCGGCCGCGGCAGACGATGCGCGCGCCGACGGACGTCGCGACCGGCGCTTCGACGACGGGCACCTGCCGCAGCAGCGACCCGGCCTCGTAGCCGATCCGGACCAGCGCGAGACCCGGCCGCGGCGGCCCTGCGTCGAACCCCGCCCCGGCGCCGGCCAGCAGCTCGGTCGGCAGTTCGACCGCATCCGCGAGCCGGACGGCCTGCACGCGCAACGGCGGCGGGGCCACGTAGCGTTCGAGCGCGCGCACCTCGACGCGCACGCGCGGCGCCGCCGAGGCCGGCGGCGGCTCCCGACCCGGCCCTTCGGCGGCGGGCGGCTGCGGGCTGGCCGGTGCGCCCGACGGCAACTCGGTGCTCGCGGGCCAGGTCCCGATCGAAAGCGCCGCCGCGCCCCCCGCTGCCAACAACAGGAAGAGCACGGTGCTTCGTTGCATGCCGCTCCGCACGGGAAGCAGGATACCCTGCGCGACGTCTTCGTGCCTCGTGGCACTCGCATGCCGCCCGGTCGACGCGACCGAACGTGTTCCCTGCACGACCGTGTCCCTGCCCATCGCCCTCGACTACCGACCCGCGTTGCTCTCGCGATCGGGCATCGCTCGCGCCACGCGCGAACTCGCCACGGCCCTCGCGCACGAGGATCTCGACGTGCACCTGTTCGGCCACAGCTTCGCGCGCGCGCGCTGCGCGACCGAGGTGCCCGAGCGGGCACGTCTGCACCGCCTGCCGATCCCTGGGCGCTGCCTGCCGGCGCTCGGCCGCCTCGGCCTCGGCGCCGATCGGCTCGCCGGCGGCGTGCGGGTCTTCCATTGGACGGACTACGTGCAACCGCCGGTCGTGCGCGCCCGCGCCGTGCTGACCGTACACGACCTCGCGTTCGTGCGGAACAGCGCCTGGCACGGCGACAACGCCGAGACCCTGCGGCAGCGCACGCTGACCGCCATCGCCGGCGCCGCTGCCGTGATCACGCCGTCTCGCACCACGGCTGCGGACCTGCGCGCGTTCGCGCCCGAGGTGCGCTCGGTGCACGTCGTGCCGTTCGGCGCCGACCACGTCCCGGTGCCGACGGCGGCCCATCCGCTGCGGGGCCGGCCCTACGCGTTGTGTCTGGGCACGATCGAACCGCGCAAGAACCACCGCACGCTGCTTGCCGCCTGGCACCTGCTGCGCGAACCGCGACCGTTGCTGGTCGTGGTCGGCACGCGCGGTTGGCAGTGCGACGACATCGTGCGCGAGCTGTCGGCGGACGCCGAGCACGTGCAATGGCGCGCGGACGCGAGCGACGCCGCGGTCTGGCCGCTGCTGCAGCACGCGCGGCTGCTCGTCTACCCTTCGCTCTGGGAGGGCTTCGGCTTCCCGCCGCTCGAGGCCATGCAGCTCGGTGTGCCCGTCGTCGCCCACGATGTCGCGCCGCTGCGAGAACTCGGCGACGGAGCGCTCGAGCTGACCGACGCCACCGACGCCGCGGCGCTCGCCGCGACGATCGATCGGGTGCTGCACGACGAGACGCTGCGCGCTCGACTGGGCGCGGCCGGTCGCGCGCGCGCGGCCACGTTCCGCTGGCGCACGTGCGCCGCGGCGCACGCGGCCATCTACCGGGAGGTCGCACGATGATCGTCGTCTTCGACGGCGCCTGCCTCGGCGATGGGCCGATCACGGGCGTCGGTCGCGCGTTCCTCAACGGTCTGCAGGCCTACGTCGAGGCCGCGGCCGACGACTGCGTGCTGCTGGTGCCGCGCGGTGCGCCGAGCCCGCCGCTCGACGTGCGCGTCGTCGAGGCGCCGCGCGGCGCGTTGCAACGCCAGCTCGCGCTGCCGCGCCTGCTGCGCCAACTCGGCGCCGACGTGCTGCACAGCAGCGTCGCAGCCGTACCGCTGCGGGCGCCGTGCCCGACGATCGCCACCGTGCACGACCTGCCCTGGCTGCACGCAGGACTCGGCGAGCCGTCGACGGGTTGGCGCCGGTTCGCGACCACGCGCGCGCTGCGCGCTGCCTCGGCCGTGCTCGCGCCGTCGCGCTTCACGCTCGCCGACGCCGCGCGCCTGCTCGGGTGCTCCGACACGCTGCACCTCGTGCCGCACGGCACACCGCGCGCTGACGACGTGCCCATCGACGCACGGACGGGTCCGCTGCTCGTGCTCGGCGACGACCGGCCGCGCAAGAACCGCGAACGCGTGCGCCGGGCCCATGTCGAGGCCGCGGCCCGAGACCCGCGCTTGCCCGCCCTGCGCTTCGTCGGACCGCCCGATGCCTGGGTCGACGAGGCCGCCAAGCGCTACCTGCTGCGCAGCTGCTTCGCGATCGTGCAGGGCTCGTGGTTCGAGGGCTTCGGCATGCCCGTGCTCGAGGCCATGGCACACGCCGCCCCGATCGCCTGCAGCGACATCGCGCCGTTCCGCGAGGTCGCCGGCGAAGCGGCGGTCTTCTTCGATCCACACGACGTCGCGTCGATCGCCTCGGCGCTGCTGCGCCTGACCGACCGTTCGCTGCGTGAGCGGCTCGCCGGGCAGGGCTGGCAGCGCGCGGCCTCGTTCTCGCCGCAGCGCACGGCCGCGTCTTGGCGGTCGCTGCACGAACGGCTGGTGGCGCGATGACGCTGCACGTCGCCTGCTCGGGCTGGCTGCTCGGCGAACCGTCGGGCGCCAACCGTCGCCTGCTGGCCGTGCTCGCGCACGCCGGCACGCTGCTCGCGGACGGCGAACGCATCACCGTGCTGCACCGTGCCGACTTCGAACCGCCGCCGCTGCCGCGCATCGCCTGGCAGCCGATCGCGATCCCCGCCGGTCCGGCGTGGCGCCGCATTCGTGCCGAACAGCGCCTGCTGCCGGCCTGCCTGCAGGGGCTCGGCGCCAACGTCTACGAGCACGGCTTCCTGCCGCTGCCGCGACTGCCCGTGCCGAGCTGCCTCACACTGCACGACCTGCGCGCCGCCGACGGGCTCACGCGCTGGCCGCGCTGGTTCGCGCGCGCCGTGCTCCGGCGTTCGTGCGCGCGTGCCGCCGCGGTGGCCGTGCCGAGCCGCTTCACGGCCGACCGGCTGCGCCGGTTCGTTCCCTCGGCGTCGCCGTCCGTGATCCACAACGGCGTCGATGCGCCGTCGAGCGCGCCACCAGCTGCGGGCTGGCCGGTGCCGCCGAACGGCTTCGTGCTGCACGTCGGCCATGTGGAGGCGCGCAAGAACCTCGAGGTCGTCGCGCGCGCGCTGGCGCTCGTGCCCGCATCGCAGCGACCCGAGCTCTGGCTCGCCGGCCGCGACGCAGGTGGGCTGCCGGCCCTGCTGGCGCTCGCCGTACGGCTGTCGTGTCACACGAGCATCCGCGTGCTCGGCACGGTGTCCGACGACGCGCTGCCGGGGCTGTACGCCGAGGCGCGCGCGGTGGTGATGCCATCCACCTACGAAGGCTTCGGCCTGCCCGCGCTCGAAGGACTGGCGCACGGCCGACCCGTGCTCGCCAGCCGCGCCGCCGCCCTGCCCGAGGTGCTCGGGCAGGCGGGCCTGCTGCTCGCGCCGCACGACCCCAGCGCGTGGGCGGACGCGATCGTCGCGACGGCGCACGACGGCGCCAGCGCCGCCGAAGTGCGCCGCGCTCGTGCGGCACAGTTCCCATGGCCACGCGCGGTCGAGTTGCAGATCTCGGTCTGGCGCGGAGTTCTGGCTCGCCAGCGCTGAGCGCGCGCACGTGCGGCATCGGCGGCCCGGTCCCGTCGCGGTGCGCGGCGGTCGGGGGCAGGGCGCGGGCCGGCAGAAAACCCGGAGCAGCGCGAACGCCCGGGCCGGCGCGTTCGCTGCCCTCGGAGAGGACCAACCATGAACACGCTCAAAGCCCTGCTGCCCCTTCCCCTGCTCTGCGCCGCCGCGATCGGCCAGAGCATCGCCGTCTTCCCCGACGAGTACGCGGCGGTCCCCGAAGGGCCGTTCAACTCGCCGAACCTGCCGCTGGCCGGCGGCACGTCGCGAGTGCAGTGCCTCTACGAGGCGATCGACCTGGCCATCCCGAGCGGCCACCAGATCACCAAGCTCGGCTTCCGCCAGGACGGCACACTGACGACGACGGACCTGGGGCGCACCATCAACGTCGAGATCCGCATGGGCTACTCGACGTTCACCGCGGCCAACGTGGCGAGCAACTTCGACAACAACTACGCCGCGCCGCCGGTCACCGTGTACCCCCAGCAGAACTACACGCTGCCCCCCCTGCACGATGTCGCGGTCCCGCTGCCAAATGGCCAGTTCTTCATCACGCTCACGACGCCGTTCACGTACGCGCCGGCGGCCGGGCAGAACCTGATCGTCGAGTACCGCATCTTCGGCAACAGCGGCGGTGGCACGCAGTGGAACTACCGGCTCGATCGCGCCGACTACTACTCGGTCGTCACGAACGGTCCGGCCGGCTGCCCGCACTCGGGCGGCGGCACGCCCAACCTGACCGTGCAGCCGACGCGCCCGGGACTGTCCTACTCTGCCTCGGTCACGTCCGGCCCCGGCAGCGCCCCGTGCGTGCTCGCGATCAACCTCGGCACACAGTTGCAGCCGCCCTACCCGCTGACCGCCGTGTTCGCCGGCATCAACCCGGCCTGCATGGGCCAGATCTCGCCGTTCGGCCTCGCCACGCTGGGCGGCACGACCGGCACCACGGGCAGCGCCAGCTGGTCGTTCTCGATCCCGAACAACCCGGCCTACGCCGACTACCACATCACGAGCCAGGGCCTGTTCCTCGACTTCTTCGCCCCGGGCGGCCTCGTCGTTTCGCGCGGCGTGGACGTGCTGACCGGCGCGAACCCGCGCTCGACGATCATCCGCGGCAACGGCGCACCGACCACGGTGACGACGGGCTCCATCTCGCGCAATTACTGCCCGGTCGCGTTCTTCGAGCACCAGTGACCGCGGCCGATCGCGGCTCGCCGCGCTGCCGGGCGGCGCCGCATGCGCTCGACCGGTGCGCCCTCAACGCATCAGGGTGATGATGCCCCAGACGATGCCGGCCGCGAGCAGCAGCACGACCGCGTAGACCACGGAACGCGTGCCGCCGCTGAGCTGCGACAGATCGTCGCCGAGCAGGCCGCCGCCGTGCTGCGGCTTCTGGAACTGCAGCACGCGCGACGTGGTCGCCACCGGTGCGGCGGCTGCGGCCGGCCTGCTCGCCGGTGACGGCGCGGGCGGGGCCTGCTTGCGCACCTCCACCACCTCGTCGGCGAACTCGACGACCGCTGGCCGCGGCGGCGGCGGGAGCTGGCTCGGTGGCGCGGCCCGCGACGCGGCCGGTGCGGCAGGGGCCGGTGCAGCAGGGGCCGGTGCAGCAGCCGGGCGCGCCGGCGGTGCCGGCGCCGGTGCTTGCCCGACGGCCGGTGCCGGCCGCGTCGGTTCGGTCGCAGTGCCCGCGAACAGGTCGTTGTCGTCGTCGAACATCGTGCTCGGCGCCGCGCGGCGCGCCGCTGGCGCGGCCGGCGAGGCCATGCCGGGCAGATCCCCTTCGTGATAGGTCAGCACCGTCTTGCCGATGCGCACCTGGTCACCGTCGCGCAGCAGCCGGCGTGTGACGGGATGGCCGTTCAGCAATGTGCCGTTGCTGCTCTGCAGGTCCTCGATCTCGACCACACCGCTCTCGACGTGGAACCGCGCGTGTCGCCGCGACGCCTTCGGATCGTCGATCACGACGTCGCAGCCGGCGACACGGCCGATCACCACACCATCGCGCACGGGCACGAGGCGACCATCCACCAACGACAGGTAACCGCTCAACAGAAGCTCCGCGCCGGTTGCCGGCGCACACGAGGAATCGGATGACCGCCACGATACCATCGCGCGCGCATGGCGACCGCCATCTCGCTGCAGCAACTCGCGGTCACGTTTCCAGGGCGCGGCCGGCAGCAGGCCGTGCTCGCCCTGCAACCGCTCGATCTCGAGATCGCCGCAGCGCGTACCGTCGGCGTGCTCGGACCCAACGGCTCCGGCAAGACCACGCTGCTGCGTGTGTTGGCCGGCCTGCAGCCCGCCACGGCCGGCCAGGCCCGCGTGCTGGACCGGCCGCCCGGCGCCAAGGACCTGCGCCGGCGCGTCGCGTTCCAGCCCGAAGGGCCGCTGCCGCTCGGTGTGCTGTCGGCCGCCGAGTTCCTGGCCTACGTCGGCGCCGAACTGGGCCTGCCCAACGCCGAATCGGACGCGCGCGCGCGCGACTGGCTCGAACGGCTCGACCTCGGGCACGCCGGCCGGCGCTGGTTGCGCACGTTCAGCACGGGCATGCAGAAGCGCCTCGCGCTGGCCGCCGTGCTGCTCGGCGATCCCGAGGTGCTGCTGCTCGACGAGCCGACCGCGGGTCTCGATCCGTTCGGCTGCGAAGTCGTGATGCAGATCCTGCGCGAACGCGCGGCCGCCGGCACCACGGTGCTGATGGCCTCGCACCAGTTGCTCGAGGTCGAGGAACTCTGCGACGAGGTGCTCGTGCTGCAGGACGGCGTGATGCGTGCGCGCGGCACGCTGGCCGAGCTGTTGGCGACGGAGGAGCACGCGCTCGTCGTCGGCGGCCTCGACGACGCGGGCCTGCGGCAGCTCGAGAGCGAAGCGCACAGGCTCGGCGCCGAGGGCGTGCGCATCGAACGACCCCGGCACCACCTCTTCGCACTGTTCCGGCAGCTCGCGCGCCGTCGTGGGTCGGGTGGCCCCTCGTGAGGCTCCCGCGAGCGCGCGGTCCCTTCGTGCTGTCGCTGCGGCGCTGCCTGCGTGCGGCGGCAGCACCGAGCGCGGCGGCCGTGCTGCTCGCGTGGTCGCTGCAGGCGCTGTCGCGACCGCAGCTCGGCGCGCTCGCCGGTGACGGCGCCGCGGCCGCGGGTTCGCCGTGGCTCGTGCTGCCGCTGTTCGTCGCCGCGATCGCCTGTGCCGTGGCCGCGGTGCGCTTCTGGCCCGTGTTCGCGGCGCGAGCCGACGGCGCCGACTGGGTGCACCGTCTGCAGCGTGGACCGTGGCGCGGCTGCGGTGCGGCCATCGCCGCGGCCCTGTTGGCGCAGGTGGTGCTGTCGCTGCCGATCACGACGCTGCTGGCGCGCGCCATCGGCGCGCCGGGCCTCGCGCACGCCCACGTGGCGCTCGCGGGTCCCGACGTGCCGTTGCTCGACGAGCGCGGCCCGCGCATGCGGTTCGACGTGCCGCCCGGCTTGACCTTCGACGAGGTGCAGCTGCGGCCGATCGCCTCGCTGCCGGCCGGGCCCCTGCGAACGAGCCGCCTGCGTGTGCTCGCCGACGGCGAATCGATGACGGACGCCGAGGTCGCGTTCGAGCAGTCGCAGCAGCTCGTGCGCGTTCGCTGCGCGGCTCGCACCTGCCACCACCTCGACCTCGTGCTGGCCGAGGGCAACGTGCCGCTCTACTTCGCCGGCGACAGCGTCGTGCTGATCGCGGCCGGCGGCCACTCGACGATCTGGAACGGCGTCGCGCTGGCGGTCATCGCGCTGGTGCCGACGTTCGTGGCGCTGTCGATCGCCTGCCTGTGCGGCGTCGCGGCCGCGCTGGCCACGGTGCTCACCGTGCTCGCGAGCCTCCTGTTCGTGCAGACGATCGGCGAGGCCGGCCCGCTGGCCGGGGCGGCGCGCGGGCTGCTGCGCGGCGAATGGCTCGGTGCCGGTCCACATTTCCCGGCGTGCTTTCCTTTCCTGGCAGCGGGGGCGTTGGCCATGATCCTCACCATGGTCTCGCGCCGGAACCCACGCCGATGAACACCCGCCTCGTGCGCGCCGCCGGCGCCGCCGCGTGTTTCGCCGGCGCCGGGTTCCTGCTGCCGCCCGACGCGGCCGTCGCGCGGGAGGTCGCAGCATGGTTCGTGCGGCCCGTGGCGCTGCCGTTCGCGTGGAAGGACCAGCAGGCCGCCCAGAAGCGCGGCGACACGGCCGAGGCCTTCGCGCGCGCGCAGCAGATCCTCGACCTGTTGCCGGCGTGGACCGACGGCTACGCCGTCTTCGCGTATCGCTTCGCGCTCGACGGCGGCAGCCTCGCGGTGTCCTACGCCGAGCGCGCGTCGGCCGCCCTGCAGCGCCTGCGGATCGCGCTCGCCTGGCTCGAGGCCGGCCGCAACCACGCCGGCCGGCGCGAGGTCGAACTGCTGCAGACCATGGCGTTCCTGCCCGAGGTGGCGGTGACCCAGGAGCCGCGGCTCGCCGAACTGCTGCCGGGCGGCGCCGTGGCGCTGACCGACGCCTACCTCGCGCAGGCCGAGGTCATCCACCCGAGCCCCGCCGTGCGGGAACAGTACATCTTCCTGCAACCGGAGCGCGCCGCCGCGCTGCTGGCCGCCGGGGACCGCCGCGCCGCCCTGCTCGTGCTCGACACGGCGATCTCGCGCAGCGCGGAAGTCCGCGACCGGGAACTGGCCACCGAATGGCGCACGCGACTCGACGAGGTCCGCCGCTGGTTGCGCGGCGACACCAGCGTCGACCTGACCGCGGTGCGGGCCGACCCGCGCATGCACGATCTGCTGCCGCACCTTCGCTGATCATCCGATGTTCGACCAGATCGTCGCCGCCCTGATCGACTACCCGTACCCGGGTGCCGCGCTCGTGTTCCTGCTCTGCGGCATCGGCCTGCCGCTGCCCGAAGAGATCGTGCTGCTGGCCGCCGGCTACGTCTGTGCGAAGTTCCCCGAACACGCGAGCCTGCACTGGATGATGGTCTGGTGCGGCGGCGCCATCCTCGCGGGCGACCTCGTGCCGTTCGTGCTCGGCCGCGTCTTCGGTGTGCGCCTGCTGCGCCTGCGCTGGCTGCGCTACTTCGTCACCAAACAGCGCCTGGCGAGCTTCGACCGCTGGTTCCGCAAGCGCGGCGACATGGTCATCTTCATCGCGCGCTTCCTGGCCGGACTGCGCGTCGTCGCGTTCTTCACGGCGGGCACCATGAAGATGCGGTGGAGCCGTTTCCTGCTGCTCGACGGCCTCGGCATCCTGGTCATCGTGCCGCTGCTGACCTGGCTGGGCTTCCGCAGCGCGGCGTTCATCGAGAGCATGATCGCCACCGTGCAGCGCGTCGAACGCGGCATCCTCTGGAGCGCGATCGGCGCGGGGCTGGCCGCGGGCATCTGGTTCTGGCTGTGGCGCCGCCGCCGCCGCCTGCAGCGCCAGCAACGCCCGACCGAGACGTACGTGCAACCCCAGCGCCCGATCCAGACGCCCGGGCCGGCGCCTAAAGCCGAAGCCGCTGCCGAGGTGGAGGCCGACGCGATCCCGGCGACACGCCCCGATCCGGCGGTGTCGGACGCTGCGATCCCACCACCGCAGCCGCCGCCGGACCAGACGGACCGTGCGCCGTAGAACCGGGTGCGAGGTCGACGGGCCGTCGACAAGCCCGCTTCGTCGCGCTTGCTCACGGGTGCCCCTGCCGGCTATCGTGCCGCGCCCTTTTGCGGAGTCGGGCCCTCGCTCCCTGCCGATCGTCTCATGTACTACTTCTGGAACCTCTTCTCGTTCGTCATCGCCGCCGCCGGCATCGCCTACGCCGTCTCCGTGTTCCGGCAGATCATGCAGAAGGACGCCGGCGACGAGGTCATGCAGAAGATCGCGCGCGCCGTCCAGGAGGGTGGCCGCGCGTTCCTGCACGCCGAATACAAATGGCTCGCGGTGTTCGTGTTGGTGGTGTGCGTGCTGCTGTGCCTGGGCCCCGACAACCACGAGACCAGCTTCCTCGGCTGGAAGACGGCCGTCGCGTTCCTGTTGGGCTCGACCGCCTCGGCGGGTGCGGGCTACTTCGGCATGCACTGCGCCACGCGCGCGGCGGTGCGCACGACGCAGGCCGCCAAGACGAGCCTCGGCGCCGCGCTCGACGTGGCCTTCAAGTCGGGCACCGTCATGGGCATGACGGTCGTCGGCCTCGGCCTGCTCGGCATCACGACGCTGTTGATGGTCTACCAGCAGCAGGACGTGAATTTCGTCAACTACGTGCTCGGCTTCAGCTTCGGCGCCAGCTCGATCGCGCTGTTCGCGCGCGTCGGCGGCGGCATCTACACGAAGGCGGCCGACGTCGGCGGCGACCTCGTCGGCAAGGTCGAAGCGGGCATCCCCGAGGACGATCCGCGCAACCCCGCCGTCATCGCCGACAACGTCGGCGACAACGTCGGCGACGTCGCTGGCATGGGCGCCGACCTGTTCGAGAGCTACGTCGGGGCGATCCTGTCGACTGCCATCATCGGCTGGGAGCTGCTGCCGACCGGGCTCAAGCCCGAGGACGTGGGAGCGGCCCGCACGGCGTTGTTGCTGTTTCCGGTCGTGCTGGCCGCGATCGGCGTCATCGCGAGCTTCCTCGGCACGTTCCGCGTGCGGGCCGACGACGAGAGCAAGCTGTCGTCCGCGCTGTTCGGCGGGCTCATCGCGGCGTCGGTGTTCCTCATGATCGGCGGCGCGCTGGTGACGATGGTCATGCAGCCGCAGCCGGCTGTGGGCATGGGCCAGGCCGGCTGGTTCTCGCACTGGAACGTCTACCTCTCGGTCGTCATCGGCCTGATCACCGGCGTGTTGATCGGCAAGGTCACCGAGTACTACACGTCGGAGAAGATGGCGCCGGCGCAGACGATCGCCCAGCAGTCGCAGACCGGTGCGGCGACCAACATCATCTACGGCCTCGCCACCGGCATGGCATCGACGTGGATCCCGACGGTGCTGCTGGCCCTCGCGATCTACCTCTGCAACGAACTCAGCGGCATGTATGGCATCTGCGTCGCCGCGGTCGGCATGCTGAGCACGCTCGGCATCTCGCTCGGTGTCGACGCCTACGGCCCCGTCGCCGACAACGCCGGCGGCCTCGCCGAGATGTCGCACCAACCGCCCGAAGTGCGCAAGCGCACCGACTCGCTCGATGCCACGGGCAACACGACCGCGGCGATCGGCAAGGGCTTCGCGATCGGCTCGGCCGCGCTGACGGCGCTGGCGCTGTTCTCGGCCTACAAGGTCGCGGCCAAGGTCGACCTCAGCCTCGACAACGCACGCGTGGTCATGGGCCTGCTGATCGGCGCGATGCTGCCGTTCGTGTTCAGCTCGATGGCGATGAAGGCCGTCGGCAAGGCCGCCAACGCGATGGTCGAGGAGGTGCGCCGCCAGTTCCGCGAGATCCCGGGCCTCAAGGACGGCACCGGCGGCGAGGCCGACTACGCGCGCTGCGTCGCGATCTCGACCGAGGGTGCCTTGCGCGAGATGGTCGTACCTGGCCTGCTCGCCGTGGTGGCCCCGGTCGCCATGGGCATGATCTTCGGCGCGGCGTCGGTCGGCGGCCTGCTCGCCGGCGCCACGGCTTCGGGCGTCATGATGGCGCTGTTCATGGCCAACGCCGGCGGCGCCTGGGACAACGCCAAGAAGTACATCGAAGCGGGCCACCTCGGCGGCAAGGGCAGCGACACGCACAAGGCCGCGGTCACGGGCGACACGGTCGGGGATCCGTTCAAGGACACGGCCGGGCCGTCGATCAACATCCTCATGAAGCTGATGACGATCGTGTCCCTGATCTCGCTGCCGCTCTTCTGACTCTTCTGACCGGCGTCGCCTGCGGCGCTGCGCTCCGCAGGCTCGCCGCGCACCCGCTGGCGGTCGCGGCGGCATCTCGCGGCGCCATCGGGGCTTCTCCCGGCGCGATCTTGGCACGCGCCTGGCGCAGGTCACCAGACGGGGGGTTACGCGCGGTTTCCGTCCCGCTATCCTTGACG